>CAZBIP010000025.1:2879-25779 GCA_964491885.1 uncultured Vicinamibacterales bacterium | reverse complement strand
GCCGTGTCCGGGGTCACCGTCCTGTACGGCCGTCAGCGCGCCCTCGACAACGTCAGCGCGTCCTTCCCGCCAGGGGCGGTCGGGCTGCTCGGCCCGAACGGCGCGGGGAAGAGCACGCTGCTCAAGGCCCTGCTCGGGTTCGTGGCGCCGGGCTCGGGCACGATGACCGTGCTCGGCCTCGACGTCGCGACGTCGCCGGCCGAGATCCGCGCCCGTCTGGGCTATATGCCCGAGGTCGACGCGCACATTCCCGGGATGAACGCCGTGTCGTTCGTCGCCTACTGCGGTGAACTGGCCGGCCTGCCTGCCGTGGACGCGATCCAGCGCGCCCACGAGGTGCTCTATTACGTGGGTCTCGGGGAGGCGCGCTATCGCAACGTCGAGACCTACTCGACCGGCATGAAGCAGCGCATCAAGCTGGCCCAGGCCCTGGTTCACGACCCGGACCTCCTGTTCCTCGACGAGCCGACGAACGGCATGGACCCGAAGGGCCGGGAGGAGATGCTCGAGCTCATCCGGGACCTGGCCCACCGCAAGGGGATGAACCTGATTCTCTCGTCGCACCTGCTCCCGGACGTCGAGTACACGTGCGACCACGTCGTGGTGCTGCACCAGGCGAAGGTCGCCGCGCAGGGGCCCATCGACGAGCTCAAGGGGCCGCGCGGCAGCGTGTACGAGGTGCGGATCAAGGGAGATCGGGCGGCCTTCGGCCTCGCGCTCCGGGACGCGGGCTTCACCGCGCACGTCGGCGAGGAGGACGTGATGCGGGTGTTCGTGCCCGGGGAGGGCGGGGCCCACGCCCTGTTCGAGGCGGCGGCCCGCCAGCGCGTGCAGGTGCGGCACTTGCGCCCGAGCCTGCCGAGCCTCGAGGACGTGTTTGCCCAGGCCGTGGGCGAGGAGTAGGCCGTGCCCATCCACGACCAGAGCTACCGCCGCTACGCCGGGGAACGGACGCCGCCGGGGCGCTCGTGGACGGTCATCGCGGCGGCGGGCATCAAGACCATGCTCGCGAAGCGCAAGTTTCTCGCGCTGCTCGTCGTGGCCTGGATCCCGTTCGTCTTGCGGGCCGGCCAGATGTACTTCGCCTCGAACTTCCCCCAGATGTCGATGATCGCGCCCTCGGCGGAGACGTTCCGCGAGTTCCTCCGCGTGCAGGGCATTTTCACGTTCTTCATCACGATCTTCACGGGCGCGGGCCTCATCAGCAACGACCTCCGCGCGAACGCGCTCCAGATCTACCTGGCGAAACCCCTCGGCCGCCTGGAGTACGTCGCCGGCAAGTTCACCGTGCTCGCGTTCTTCCTGCTGCTCGTCACCTGGCTGCCCGCGACGATGCTGCTCGTCATCCAGGTGATTTTCGCCGGCAACCTGGCGTTCCTGCAGGCGAACCTCTACCTGCTGCCCGCCATCCTGGTCACGACGTGCGTCGAGACGATCGTGGTCGGCCTGGTGATGCTCGCGCTGTCGTCGCTGTCGAAGAGCGCGCGGTTCGTCGGCATCATGTACGCCGGCGTATTCTTTTTCACGGCCGCCCTCTACGGCGTCGTGCTGATCGTCACCCGCAACACCGGCTTCGCCTGGATGTCCCTGCAGGCGAACCTCCAGAACGTCGGCGACGTCATTTTCAGGGTCCCGCCCCAGTACGACACGCCGTTCTGGGCCACGGCCCTGGCCCTGGCCCTCGCGCTGGGCGCGTCCGCCTGGGTTTTGGAGCGCCGGGTCCGGGGCGTGGAGGTGATCACGTGACGCCTGTCGTCGCGGCGGATCGCCTCTCGAAGTGGTACGGCCAGGTCATCGGCCTGAACGACGTGAGCGTCTCGATCCCGGCTGGGATTACCGGCCTCCTGGGCCCGAACGGCGCCGGCAAGTCGACGCTGCTGAAGGTGCTCACCGGCCAGCTGAAACCCAGCAAGGGGGCCGTCACCGTCCTGGGCGAGCCGGTGTGGGCCAACCCGCGGCTCTGCTTCCGCGTGGGCTTCTGTCCCGAGCAGGATGCCTTCTACGACCGGATGACGGGCCTGGAGTGGGTGGCCGGCCTGGTCAGGCTGAACGGCCTCGATGAAGCCGCGTCGCGCGAGGCCGCGCGAGTCGCGCTCGGGCGCGTCGACCTGCTCGACGCCGCGGACAAGAAGATCGGCGGCTACAGCAAGGGCATGCGGCAGCGCGTCAAGCTGGCCCAGGCCCTGGTCCACGACCCTGAACTGCTGATCCTCGATGAACCCCTCGCCGGCATGGATCCCATCGCGCGCCGGCGGACGATCCGCCTGATCAAGGAATGGGCCCGCAGCGGCCGGAGCGTGCTGGTGTCGAGCCACATCCTCCACGAGATCGAGGCGATGACCTCGTCGATCCTTCTGATCAACAACGGGCGCATCCTCGCCGAGGGCGACGTGCACCAGATCCGGGACCTCATCGACGAGCATCCGCACACGGTGAACGTCCGCGCCGCCAGGCCGCGGGACCTCGCCCGCGAGTTCCTGACGCGCGACGACGTCCTCAGCCTGAAGCTGGAGCAGGGCGCCATCGTCGTCGAGACGTCCAAGCCGGACAGCTTCTACCGGTACCTGACCGACCTGGCGGCGTCCGGCCAGGCGGGCGACATCACGGAAGTCACTTCGCCTGACGACAACCTTCAGGCAGTGTTCAAGTTCCTCGTCAAATGAGCGACGCCCGCCCCGGTTCCACCGTGCCCGTTCCCGCGGTGCCCCCCGCCCCGGCCCCCGACCGGCCGCCGTCGGGCGTGCCGGCCCAGGCCCCGGCGTTCCTGCCGGCCGCGATGCGCGTCTTCGACCTTTCGCTGGGCCAGATGCTGTGGTCGCGCCGCACGATCTTCCTCGCGCTCATCGTCGGGTCGCCCCTGGCGCTCGGCCTCCTCTTCCGCGTCCTGGAGGTGTTCGGGTTGACCGGCGCGATGAGAGTGGGCGGAGCGGCGGTCGGAGGATCGACCGTCTTCGGCGGGATGGTCTGGCTGCTGTACCTGCGGTTCATCGTGCCCGTGCTTGGCGTGTTCTACGGGACGGCGCTCATCGCGGACGAGGTCGACGACAAGACCATCACGTATTTGTTCGTACGGCCGATCCCGCGGGGGGCGGTGCTCGTCGGGAAGTACCTGGCCTACCTGGTCACGACCGTCCTGGTCGTCCTGCCGTCGGTCGTGCTGCTCTACCTGCTGGTCGTCCCGCTGGGGCACGGGTCGCTCGCGGCCTCGTTCCCAGCGCTCCTGAAGGATCTCGGGCTCCTGGGCGTCGGGCTGGCGGCCTACGGCGCGCTGTTCGCCTTCATCGGGGCCCAGTTCAAGCACCCGTTGGTGATCGGGCTCGTGCTGGCCTTCGGGTGGGAGCAGTTGGCGCTCATGCTGCCGGGCTACCTGCGGCGGTTGACCATCGCCTATTACCTGCAGTCGCTCGTGCCGCACTCGATGCCGTCCAGCGGCCTCGGGGCGGCCATTCAGAGCCTGTTCCGGGACGCGCCCCCGGCCTGGGTCAGCCTGGCATGGCTATCGAGCTACATCGTGGTCTTCCTGGTGCTCGCGGCCCGCGCGACGGCGCGGCGGGAGTACGTGCTGGAGCAGTGAGGGCCCCGGGAGCCGGCCGGTGCCGGGTTCCCGGCGGAAGCATGGAACTTCGGAACCGGGTCACCGTCTACTTGATCGGAGGCGCACGGAGATGACCGCGAAGACACGGTACTTTCTGTTCGGGTCGGTGATCGTCCTCATTCTGGGGCTCTCGATCGGGCTGGTGGCCTACTACGGCGGGGTGCCCTCGAACCTGTTCTCGTCGCAGCGCGGCCCGGCCGAGCTGAAGTACGTGCCCGGCGACAGCGGGGTCGTGGCCTTCGCCAACGTCCGGCACGTGATGGATTCGGACCTCCGCCAGCGGCTGAGGCAGCTGGAAGGAGCCACCGCGGAAGGCCGGCAGGACTTCAAGGACCACACCGGCATCGACGTCGAGCGGGACATCGACCGGGTCGTGGCCTGGATGGGCCCGAAGACGGCCGGGCACAAGTCCGCGGGGCTGGTCATCGCGCGCGGGCGCTTCGACTCGACGAAGCTCGAGGGCCTGGCGACCGAGCACGGCGGCACGGTGCAGGATTACCAGGGTACGCGCATCGTCGTGGCGAAGGGCGGCGGCGAGCGCGGGCACGGCGCCGAGTTCGCCATGGCGTTCCTGGAACCGGGCCTCGTCGCGCTCGGCAGCGGGGACATGGTGCGCCTCGCCGTCGACCGGGGGCGCGGCGGGAACAGCGCGCTGGACAACGCCGAATTGATGAAGCGCGTGGCGGGCCTCGACGACCCGAGCGTCTGGGCGGTGGGGAACGTCGACGTCGTGTCGGCCCACGCGACGCTGCCGAGCGAAGTGACGGATCGGATGCCCCCGATCACCTGGTTCGTGGCGAGCGGCCGGGTGAACGGCGGCCTCGAGGCGACGGTGAAGGCTGAAGCCCGTGACGAGCAGGGCGCGTCGAACCTGCGCGATCTCATCAGGGGGTTCGTGGCGCTCGCGAGGCTGCAGGCCGACAGCCAGCCTTCCGCGCGGGGAGTCCTGCCGAACTTCCAGCTCTCCGGCGAAGGCAACGAAGTGGCGCTCAGCTTCTCCGTGACGACCGAGATGCTGGACGCGATCGACGCGCTCCGTTCGAAGAGCGGCCGCAAGAAGACGACGGGGGAAGGCGGGGCGAACTAGCCCTCGTAGTCCGGGGATTTCGGACCGGCGGCCCGGGTGGGGCGGATGTCCCTGCCCGGGCCGCTGTCTTGACTCGTCATCCTGCCTCACCTACACTGCTCCCACAATCCATGTTCCCGCGCGCGGCCAGGCGGATGCGCCCCTTGGCGTGGCGCTTGGCTGACCGATCCCGGCGCGCCCCGGCGGGAGGACCCCGAGTGATCGAGCGAGTCTTCGTCTACGGCACACTCATGGGCGGGTTCGACCGGCTGCGTCGCGCGGGCATCGACGTGCGCATGCGGTTCCTGTCGCGGGGGTGGATCGCCGGCGCGCTGTACGACCTCGGGCTGTTTCCCGCGGCCATCCCCTCGCACGAGGGCAGGGTTTGGGGGGAGGTCTACGAGGTCGAAGACGACCCCTCGGTCGTGCGGACGCTCGACCAGCTCGAAGGCTACCGCCCCGGGGACCCCGACACGAGCCTCTACATGAGGGCGGAAACCGGGGTGACGCTCGAAGCCGGGGGGGTCGTCCCGGCCTGGGTGTACTTCTACAACGCGCCGCTGGGCCGAGGCGAGCGCATCGCGTCGGGCGATTATCTCGAACACCTTCGGCGCCGATAGCGGCCCGGACTGCCCGCGAGGGGACGGGCGTCAGGCCGGGCCGGAGGCCCGCTCGCGGCGGAGCCGGTCCAGGTACGCGCGGATCGCGGCGTCGACGTGGGGCGGCCGGTCGAGGAACTCCACGCCCGCCACGTAGCGGACCAGTTCGTGCCCGATCTCGGCGATGCGGCAGTGCACGACGCGCGCCTTCACGACGACGGCGTCGTCGCCGAGGTGCAGGCGCAGCTCGTGCGCGCTCCCCAGGATCAGGGGGAACGCGCACTCGACTCTCGCGCCCCGGGGGCTGATATCGTAGACCACGATCGGCGCGAGCACGCTGACCTCGCCCGCGAGCGAGCCGAGCGTGTCCACGCGCGGCGACTCCCGCTGCTCGGCGTCCATGGGCGCCGACTATACCACGCTCCCGGCTTGATATGATGGAGCGCACCATGGAAGAACTGATCAAACGCCTGCTGGTGGAACTCGGTGAGGACCCCTCGCGCGAGGGGCTGGTCGACACGCCCCGGCGGGTCGCGAAGTCGATGAAGTTCCTCACGAGCGGCTACGAACAGGACGTCAAGGCGGTCCTCAACAACGCCCTGTTCGACGTGGACTACAGCGAGATGGTGATCGTGAAGGACATCGACTTCTTCAGCCTCTGCGAGCACCACCTCCTGCCGTTCTTCGGCAAGTGCCACGTGGCGTACATCCCGCGCACGAAGGTGATCGGGCTCAGCAAGATCCCCCGGCTCGTCGATGTCTTCTCGCGGCGGCTGCAGGTCCAGGAGCGGCTGACCAACCAGATCGCCGAGACCATCCACGACACGATCAACCCGCTGGGCGTGGCGGTGGTCATGGAGGCCACGCACCTCTGCATGGCCATGCGCGGCGTCGAGAAGCAGCGGTCCTTCGCGGTGACGAGCGCGATGCTGGGCGCGTTCAGGGACCGCGATCGCACGCGCGCGGAGTTCCTGGAACTCGTCCGGCGCCGGCACGACTGACGCGCGGGGACGCGCCCGATGGCCGAGCTCCTCCCGGCGGCGATCCTCGTCGCCACGTACCCGGTGCTGGCGGTCGGCCAGCCGCCGCTCCTGCGCATCGATCGGTCCGGGCGCCGCCGGCTGGTATACTGCGAACGATGCGTCGAGTGGGCCTCCTGCTGCTCGCGGTGATCCTGGCGCCGCTGCCGGTCTGGGGACAGGCCCGGGCGTCGGCCCGAAAGGTCGAGCCCGCCGCCGTTACGTGCCCGTCGCCTCTCGGTGTCGGCGTCACGACGAAGCGGACGTTCTGCGACGTGCCCATCGGCCGGACGCCGGCCGACGGCATCCTCATCGCCATCCCCCCTCACCGGGGGCCGACGACGCTGACCTTCGACCTCCACAACCGCCAGATCTACTCAGAGGACCTCGTCCGGGCCAAGCGGTCGTACGCGCGGCTGACCGCCACCATCGGGGTCCTGACGATGGACAACACGCTGGTGACGAGGGCGGTCGTCCAGAGCGAGTACCGCACGGCGAAGGACCTGTTCGATCGGATCGGCGGAGGCGCCGGTCCCGGCGGCCTCAAGGCCGTCGCGCCGACCGGCGTCGAGTCGATCCGGGTCGAGTTGCCGGCCGACGTGAACGAGGTGTGCCTGCTGGGCGAGAAACTGTCGGCGAAACGTCCGGACGCGGACGAGTTGTTCACGGGGCCCGGCCGTCCGATCGCGATCGTGAGCGATGTGACGATCGCGTATCAGCCTGCGCCCGCCCCGAAGGCGCCTGCCAGGAGCACCACGCCGAGGAAGCGCTGACCCGCGCGGCAGCGCACCGGGGTCGCCGTGCCCGAGCCTCAGTGCCGGACGCCTCGGTCCGGCGCGTGGGTCGCGGTCATGGCCTTCATCTCGAGCAGTTCGATCAGCGCGCTGCAGCGCCGCGCCACGCCGTCCTGCTCCAGCAGGGCCTGCCGCTCGATCGGCTCCAGGTCGAGGTACTGCGCGAGGGCGTTGATGACCTCCTCATCGGAGAGGTTGGCCGGGAAGGGGCGCTCGGGGGAATCCGCCGCGCTCGAGAGCAGGCGCTCGAGGCGGTGTTTCTGCCGGCTGACCGACTCGCGCTCTGCGGGCGTCGCCTGTTCGGAGAGATACTCGACCGAGGCCCTGCGGTAGGCGCGCAGCGGGGGCTCTTCGTCCACGACGCGGTACTTCTCGACGCCGCGCAGGACGAGATTGTACCGGCCGTCGCTCAGGGCCTCGACGTGCGAAATGAGCCCCACGCACCCGACGCCGTAGATGGCGGGGCGCCCGGCAGGATCGTGCTCCCATCCCTTCTTGAGCAGCGAGATGCCCACCAGCCGGTCGGCCGCCAGGCTGTCCCGGATCATGTCCCGGTACCGCATCTCGAAGATGTGGAGCGGCAGGAACACGCCGGGGAACAGGACGACGTCCGGCAGCGGGAACACGGGAATCACCGTGGTCAGCATCGGCCGGGTCTCCCGGCGGTGCGGAGGGCCTCGACGCGGCTGCCATGGGCGGCGGTCATGCCATCAGCAGCGGGTGCTCGAGGAACGTCCTGAGCGTCTGCAGGAAGCGCGCGCCGGCCGCTCCGTCCGCCACCCGGTGATCCACCGACAGCGTCACCTTCATGCGCCAGCCGACCTTGACCTGGCCGTCGTCGACGACGGGCACCTGCCGGACGGCGCCGACGGCGAGGATGGCGGCTTCCGGCGGGTTGATGATCGCGGAGAACTCCTCGATGCCCATCATGCCGAGGTTGGAGATGGAGAACGTCGCGCCCGTGTACTCCTCGGGCTGCAGTTTGCGGGCCCGCGCGCGCTCGGCCAGCGCGCGCGCCTCCTCCGAGATCTCCTCGAGGGGCTTGAGATCGGCATCGCGGATGACCGGCGTGATGAGGCCGTCCTCGATCGCCACCGCGACGCCGACGTGCGCGCGGGCGAACTGGGTCACCCGGTCGCCGGCGAACGACGCGTTGATCTCGGGGTGGCGCCGCAGCGCCAGCGCGGCGGCCTTCACGACGATGTCGTTGATGCTGATCGGGGACTTCCGGTCGCGCAGCGCCCGGTAGGCGTCCCACACCCGGTCCATGACGACGTCGATCGTCAGGTAGAAGTGGGGGACCGGGGCCTTGCTCTGGACGAGCCGCTTGGCGATGGTGCGGCGCATGGGCGAGAGCTCCACGTCACGGCTGTCGGGGCCGGCGTCCCGCGCCGCGGAACGGGCCATCCCGAGAAGCCTCGGCGACGCGTCCTCGGGCGGGGCTGTCGACGCGGACGGCCTGCCGGCCAGGGCCGCCTCGATGTCACGCTTCACGATGCGGCCCTGAGGCCCCGTGCCACTGACACGTGCCAGATCGAGGCCGGACTCGGCCGCCATTCGGAGCGCGAGAGGAGACGCCTTGAGGTTGCGGCCGACGGGCGCCGCCTCAGCCGCCGCGGCCTCGCGGACGTGCGCGGCAGGAGCCGCCGCGGCCGGTGCGGGCATCGGGGCGGCCGCCGGCTGAGCGGGTGCGGCGGGAGCCCCCGCGGGCGCCGCCGCGGCTGCCGCCGCCACGATCGCGGACGCGTCCTCGCCCGCCGCGCCAATGACGGCGATGAGGTCGCCGACCTTGACGAACTGTCCCTCGGCCGCGACCAGCTCGAGGACCGTCCCCGTCGTGTAGGCCTCCATCTCGACCGTCGCCTTGTCGGTTTCCACTTCGGCGAGGGCCTGGCCGGTCTCGATCGGGTCGCCCTTCGTCCGGAGCCACCGGAGAATGCGGCCCTCTTCCATCGTGTCGCTCAGCTTTGGCATGACTACGCGAGAGGCCATGGGTGATCCTTGTCAGAAGTCAGAAGCCAGAATCCAGAATTCAGAATGCGCAAACCACGAACTGGAAGCCGAGGGCGCACCACGCAACGACGAGTTCCCCGTTTCTGGCTGACTAGCGCCCAGCGCCTAGCCCCGAGCGCCTAGTCGAGATACAACACCTCTCTCACCGCCGCGATCAGCCGTCCGGGCGTCGGCATGACCAGGTGCTCGAGGTTCTTCGCGTACGGCATCGGCACGTCGAGCCCGGTCACCCGCGCGACCGGCGCGTCCAGGTCACCGAAGGCCCCCTGCTGCACCTGGAAGGCGATCTGCGCCCCCACTCCGGCGTACGGCCACCCCTCCTCGAGGATCACGCAGCGGTTCGTCTTCCGGACGGACTCGAGAATCGGACCGTCGTCCAGCGGGCGGAGCGTCCGCGGGTCGACGATTTCGGCGGAGATGCCGTCGGCCGCCAGCGTCTCCGCGGCCTTCATGGCCACGGTGACCATCTTCGACCAGGCGACGATCGTGACGTCGGTGCCCTGGCGCTTCACCTCGCTGACGCCGATGGGCACGGTGTAATCCTCGTCGGGCACCTCGCCCTTCGAGCCGTAGAGGGTCTCGCCCTCCATGAAGATGACCGGGTCGTCGTCGCGGATCGCGCTCTTCAGCAGGCCCTTGGCGTCGTAGGGCGTCGCGGGCGCCACCACCTTCAGGCCGGGAACGTTCGCGTACCAGGCCTCCAGCGACTGCGAATGCTGGGCCGCCAACTGGTGGGCGGCGCCGCCGGGGCCGCGGAAGACGATGGGGATCTTGAACTGGCCGCCGGACATGTACAGCATCTTGGCGGCGCCGTTGACGATCTGGTCGATCGCCACCAGCGAGAAGTTCCACGTCATCATCTCGATGATCGGGCGGAGCCCCGCCATGGCGGCGCCGACGCCGACGCCCGCGAAGCCTTCCTCGGTGATGGGCGTGTCGACGATGCGCTGCGGCCCGAACTCCTGCAGCAGCCCCTTGCTGACCTTGTAGGCGCCCTGGTAGACGCCCACCTCTTCGCCCATGAGAAACACGGCCGGGTCGCGGCGCAGTTCCTCTCGGAGCGCCTGGTTCAACGCGTCGCGGTAGGTGATGAGTGCCATGGCGTCACTGTTCGCTGCGTGTGTAGGGCCCGTAAGGGGCGGCGTACACGTCCTGGAAGATGGTGTCGGGCGCGGGCTCCGGGCTCGCCTCCGCGAAGCGGATGGCCTCGTCCGTCACCTCGCGCGCCTTGCGGTCGAGCGCCTCGATGGCCGGCTGATCGATCAGGCCGGCGCCCGTCAGGACGTTCACGTAGGCCCGGATGGGGTCCTGTTCCTTCTGCTCCTGGACCTCTTCCTTGGTCCGGTAGTGGCCGTGCACCGGGTCGGACATCGAGTGGCCCATGAAGCGGTAGCAGCGCGCCTCGATGAGCGTCGGGGCGTGCTCGCGCCGCGCCAGGTCCACCGCGCGGCCGATCACCTCGCGTACGGCGAGGACGTCCATGCCGTCGACGGTCTCGCTGGCCATGTCGTAGGCGCAGGCGCGCTGCGCGACGTCGTAGATGGCCGACGACCGCTCGATGGCCGTGCCCATGCCGAACCGGTTGTTCTCGACGATGTAGATGACGGGCAGCTTCCAGAGCGCCGCCATGTTCAGCGACTCGTGGAAGGCGCCGATGTTGACGGCCGCCTCCCCGAAGAAGCACAGCGTCACGTCGTCCCGCTTCTGATACTTGGCGGCGAACGCCGCGCCGGTCGCGAGGGGGATGTGGCCGCCGACGATGCCGTGACCGCCCAGCATGCCTTTCGCCCGGTCGAAGAGGTGCATCGACCCGCCCTTGCCCTTCGAGACCCCGTCGCGCTTTCCGAAGAGCTCCGCCATGACGCGGCCCGGATCGCACCCCTTGACGAGGGCGTGCACGTGATCCCGGTACGCGGTGATGATCAGGTCGTCGGGCCTGAGCACCGAGAGGGCGCCGATGGCGACCGCCTCCTGGCCGATGTAGAGATGGCAGAATCCGCCGATCTTCTGCATCGCATACATCTCGGCCGTCCGCTCCTCGAACCGCCGGCCGAGGAGCATCTGGTACAGCATGTCGACGAGCTGGGCCTTCGGTGTGGCGGCCAGCTGGCGCGTTACGTGGTCGGGGTGCGTGGGTGTGGACATGTCCGGTTGTACTTTCTGGTCGACGCGCGCGGCCCGCGCGCCGCCCGCGCGCCTAGACGCCGCCGGCCGCCTGGCGCCCGGCTTCCTCGTACGCGTCGGTCTGTTCGTGGGCATGGTAGGAGCTTCTCACCAGCGGCCCGCACTCGACGTGGCCGAATCCCATGGCGGCCGCGGTCGCCCGCAGCATCTCGAACTCGTCGGGATGGTAGTAGCGCGCCACCGGCAGGTGCGCGGCCGACGGGCTCAGGTACTGCCCGATGGTCACGATGCCGACGCCCGCCGCGCGAAGGTCGGCCAGGGTGTCGACGACTTCCTGCCACGCTTCTCCCAGTCCGACCATGATGCCCGACTTCGTCGCGACGTCCGGCGCCCAGGCCCGCGCGCGCGCCAGCAGGTCGAGACTGCGGGCGTACCGGCCCCCCGGGCGCGCCACGCGGTAGAGGCGCGGCACCGTTTCCGTGTTGTGGTTCAGGACGTCGGGGCCCGCCTCCAACACGGTCCGGAGCGGGGCCTCCTCGCCCTTGAAGTCCGGAATCAGCACTTCGATCCGGCACGACGCCCGCGCGTCCCGGATGCGCCGGATCGTCCCGGCGAAGATGCCCGCCCCGCCGTCGTCGAGGTCGTCCCGGTCCACCGAGGTGATGACGACGTAGCGGAGATCCATGCGGCGGACCGCGTCGGCCACGCGTGCCGGCTCGTCGAGATCCAGGGCCTGGGGCTTGCCGTGCTGGATGGCGCAGAAGCCGCAGGCGCGCGTGCAGACGTCGCCGAGGATCATGAACGTGGCCGTGCCGTGGTGCCAGCACTCGCCGATGTTGGGGCAGTGGGCTTCCTCGCACACGGTGTGCAGGTTCGCTTCCCGCATCAACCCCTTCAGGGCCAGGTACCGCGGCGAACCCGGGGCGCGGACCTTCAGCCAGTCGGGCTTGGGAGCCCGCGGCCGGACGGAGGGGAGTGGGATGACGGTCCGCATGGCATCGCGCCGCGCCGGCGCGGCGGTCGGCGAGCAGCCGGCGGGCTCGACGATCATACACTAGACCCGGCGCCGGGCCCCGCGGCTCGCCTCCGCGCTTGGTATACTCGGCTGTCCCCGGAGACTGGCCGGGGCATCCCGCGAGGTGCACGCATGCCGCTATCGGGACTCTCCGTCACGTGGTTCGGCCACTCGACGTTCCTCCTGACCTCTCCCCGCGGGCGACGCGTCGTGGTCGACCCGTGGCTGGAGGGCAACCCCTCCTGCCCGCCGGGCGCCTCGATCGGCGCCGCCGACGTCATCCTCCTGACCCACGGGCATTTCGATCATGTCCACGACGCGGCGGCGATTGCCGGGCGGACCGGCGCCACCGTCGTCGGCATCTTCGAACTGTGCCAGTGGCTGGAAGGGAAAGGCGTCGCGAACACGTCGGGCATGAACAAGGGCGGCACGCAGGAAGTGGCGGGCATCCGGATCACGATGGTGGACGCCAGGCACAGTTCGAGCTTCGCGGACGGGGGGCGGACGGTCTACCTGGGCGAGGCCGCCGGGTACGTGCTGGCGTTCGAGCAGGGGCCAACGGTCTACATCGCCGGGGACACGGCGGTGTTCGGCGACATGCGCCTGATTCGCGAACTCTACGCGCCGTCGATTGCCTTTCTGCCGATCGGCGGGCATTTCACGATGGACCCGATCGAGGCCGCGAAGGCCTGCGAACTGCTCGGGGTCGCGACCGTCGTGCCGATGCACTACGGCACCTTTCCCGTGCTGGCGGGCCGGCCCGCCCGCCTGCGCGAACTCGTCGCGCCGCTCGGCGTCGAGGTGATCGACGTCGAGCCTGGGCAGACCGTCTCCTGAGCCTTGACTTCGGCTCGGCGCACGGATAGTTTAAAGGGGCGAAACGCCTTTCCAAATGTCGGAAAGAGACCGCAGCATGAAACCTGGCGCCGATCCCGCCGGTCCCTTGGCGATGACGTCCATCGACAAGGCTCTCGACGTGTGCGAGGCGCTGAGCCTGACGCCGGCGGGTGCGTCGCTGACCGATGTCGCCCGCGCGGTCAGCCTGCCGCGCCCGTCGGTCCATCGCCTGCTCGGCGTCCTCAAGCGCCGGGGCTACGTCCGGCAGGACGACGAGTCCCAGCGCTACAGCCTGACCGTGAAGATGCTCGACTTGAGTTTCCGGCTGCTGGGACGCTCGGAATTGCGGCTCCACGCGTATCCGGTGCTCAGGGACTTCGTGGTCCGCAGCCGGCCGCGCTGCTTCGTGGCCGTGCCCGCGTCCGGCGAAGTCACCTACGTCTGGGGCGCGGGGCCGGACGAGGCGGCCATGCGGACCGCCTACGGGCGGGCCATGCCGGCGCACTGCTCGGAGTACGTCGACGATGCGACACCAGGCTCGCGGCGGCTCAGCTGCCTCCGGTTGAGCGGGGGCGCCAGCGAGGGCAGCGGGGCCGCCGGCCTGCTGAGAATCGGGCCGCCCGACGGCGAGGGCAGCCAGCGGTTGTCTTGCACGTGCGCCCCGGTGTATGACTACACAGGGCGTGAAGTCGCGCGCATCGGCGTGTTCGGCCACGGGCCGGACGATCGCGCGTTGCTTGCGGGCGGCCAGAGGGAAGTCCGGGACCTCGCGGGGCGGGTGTCCACGAGACTGGGCTTCCTGCCCCAGGCGGGGACGGGTTACCACTGATCCGCGCGGCATCGCGCGGCGGAGGAGGGCGAAGTGGCGTACATCATCTGTGAGCCGTGCATCGGGACGAAGGACACGGCCTGCGTGGACGTGTGCCCGGTCGACTGCATCCATCCGCGCAAGGACGAGGCGGAGTTCGCCGCCGCGGAGATGCTCTACATCCACCCGGACGAGTGCATCGACTGCGGTGCCTGCGTGCCGGCGTGCCCGGTGGAGGCCATCTTCGCCCTCGATGACGTGCCGGAGAAGTGGAAGGGGTTCGTCGCGACGAACGCGGAGCACTACCAGAAGTAGCGCGGTGGCGGCCCCGCGGCGAGGATCAGCATCATGGGTCTCATCGATCACCGGTTCGACGACAACGTCGTCACGACGAACGTGGACGCCGTGCTGGCGTGGGCGAGGAAGAACTCCCTCTGGCCGGTCACGTTCGGGCTGGCGTGCTGCGCCATCGAGATGATCGCCGCCGGCGGCTCGCGCTTCGACATCGCCCGCTTCGGGGCCGAGGTGTTCCGGCCGTCGCCCCGGCAGGCCGACCTGATGATCGTCGCGGGCACGGTCACCAAGAAGATGGCGCCGGTCCTCCGCCGCCTGTACGACCAGATGCCCGAGCCGAAATGGGTCATCTCGATGGGCAGTTGCTCGAACGCGGGCGGGCCCTTCCCGACCTACAGCGTGCTTCAGGGCGTGGACAAGGTGGTGCCGGTCGACGTCTACATCTCCGGCTGCCCCCCGCGTCCGGAGGCGCTGTTCTACGGCCTGATGCGCCTCCAGGACAAGATCTCCAGGGAGAACACGACGCTCCGGAAGGAGCGCTGGATTCCGGCCGGCGGCTCGGAGCCGATTGTCATCGAGGAGCGCGGCTGATGGTCAGGGCCTTCCTCAAGAAGATCTTCCTGGTCGACCTCATCAAGGGCCTCTGGGTCACGCTGAAGTACACGCCGCAGCCGGCGTTCACGTTCCAGTACCCGTCCGAGCGGAGGCCGGTCTCGCCGCGCTTCCGCGGCGTCCTGCGGCTGCAGGTCGATCCCGACTCCGGCGCCCAGGTCTGCATCGTCTGCGATCAGTGCGCCAAGGCGTGCCCGGACGACTTGATCTCGCTCGGCGGGCACCGGGAGCCGGGGATGAAGCTCAAGGCCCTGGACTACTTCGACTTCAACCTCTCGCGGTGCAGCTTCTGCGGGCTGTGTTCGGAGGTGTGCCCGACGAAGCCCATCAAGGCGCTCGTGATGAGCGAGGACTACGAACTCGGCTCGTACAGCCGGGCGGCCCAGGTGCTGCGGATCGACGACATGTACGACGGGCTGCCCATCACCCAGTACACGCGCTGACGCGCGGTCATCCCGCGCTCGAACGGAGGTCGCATGCCTGCCGGCGCACGTGTCCCCCTGGCGCTGCTCACGCTGACCGCAGCGGTGGGGTTTCTCGTCTCGGTCGAGGGGTCGTCCTCGAGTACGCCCGAGATTCAGGTGCAACTCGGCAAGTTGCTCTACGCGGAAGCCCGCTACGGCGAGGCGCTGACGGCGTTCCGCTCCGCGCTCGACTCGGCCGGCGGGCGCCTTCGGCTCGCCGCGCGGATCGGCGTCGTGCAGTCGTCGGTCCGGACGGGCGACTTCGGCGCGGTCCGGGCCGAGAGCGCGCTGCTCCTCGAGGAGGGGCGCGACGATGCCGAGGCCCTGGCCGTGTACGGCGACGCCTCGTGGTCCGCGGGCCTCTTCGCCGAGGCCGAGGAGGCCTACGGCCGATCGCTGGCGCTGGCGCCGGACGCGCCCCGCGCGCATAACGGCGCGGCGCGCATGCTGATGGCCCGGAGCCGCCTCGACGAAGCGCTCGAGCACAGCCTGCTGGCGGTCGGACTGGACCCGCGGGAAGCGGAGTTCCGCCACACGCTCGGCAACATCTACGAGCGGCAGGGCCGCTACGACGCCGCTGCCGAGGCCCTCAGCGCGTTCATCAACCTGCTCCCGAAGGGGATCGCGGACCCGCGGGCGGCGCTGGCTGGGGCCGAGATGCGCTTCCTGGCGTCGTTCGGCAAGCGGGTCCCGTACGAGTTCGTGTCCGATCCGGACCGGGTGTACACGCTGCCGTTCCGCCTGGAGAACGACAAGATCCTCGTCAGGGGCCGCGTCAACGGCAGCCGCCAGATGGACTTCGTCGTCGACACGGGCGCGGAGATGACGACGATCTCGAGGGGCACGGGCGAGCGCGAAGGCGTGTCGCCGGTGACCTATACGATCAGCGCCGGCGTCGGCGAGGTCGGCCTGCGGGTGCTCCAGCTTGGCCGGCTCGACAAGCTCGAGGTGGGGCCGCTGAAGCTGAAGCGGGTGCCGTGCATCCTCAAGAGCCCGGCGCTGAACGACCTGCCGTCACCGGAGGGGGAGAGCCTGTCGCCGCTGGCGATGGGCCTGTCGGTCCACGTGGACTACCGGCGGCGGGTGCTGACGCTGGCCCGGCAGCTCCCCGAGGACGGGCCGGCCGACGTCACGATGCCGCTCTGGATGCACCGCCTCGCGACGGTGCGAGGCACGGTCGGCGATGGCCACACGAGGAGCTTCGTGGTCGACACCGGCGGCGAGGTGATTTCGATCAGCACGGACACCGCGAAGGTTCTGCCGCCTCCGCCGTGGCGGAAGATCGCGTTGAAGGTCTACGGCGCGTCCGGCTGGGACCGCGACGCGTACCTGCTTCCGGGCGTCGACCTGGCCTTCGACGACATCCGGTTCACGAAGATGTCGGTGGTCGTGCTGAACCTGCGCGCGCCGAGCGTGCTCCTCGGCTACGACCTCGGGGGCATCGTGGGGCACCGGTTCTTGAGCCGGTATCACGTGTCCATCGATCTGGGCCGCTCGGAACTCCGCCTGAAAGCCTCCTGAGGCACGAAAACGCCCCGGGGGGCGCGAGCCGCCCCGGGGCGTCCAGCCGGCGCCAGGCGCGCCGGGTCTCTAGAAATCGTATCCGATCCAGAACTGGAAACGGGGCTTGCGCCACGCGGCACCCCCGCCCTCGTACGAGGCGAAGGCGGCGTCCTCCCAGTCCTTGTTGAACAGCGTCCGCCACGACCAGTCGAAGTGGATGGGGAAGCCGAAGGCGAACGTCTCGAGGCCGAATCCGTAGGACGCCCGGCCGTCCAGGAGACGGAACCCCTTCAGCGCGACCGGGTCGCCGTACACGTAGTCGAGGTTCCCCGCCTCGTCGTACTGGTAGCCGAGGATCGGCTTCACGACCTCCTCCGCCGAGGTGGAGAACTTGTAGCCGGTGTCGTTCCACCAGGCGCCGCCGATGTTGAAGAACGCGACGCCGCGGACGCCGCCGAGCACGCCGATCGGCGTGGCCATCGCGTGAATCAGCGGGAACCTGAACTCGGCATTGGCGTACGCCGAATTCTGGCCGACGAACTCCAGGTAGTCATAACCGCGCATGTCGGAATTGCCGCCGTAGTAGGTGAACGACGGGTTCTGGCCCCAGCTCTTGAAGCCCCGTGCCCGCACCGCAAACAGGGCCGACGATCCGATCTTGAAGTACTTGCGCAAGTCGAGGTCCACCGCCTGCCACGAGAGCATCTCGCCGCCGATCCTGGGGGCGAACTCGTAGGACAGCCGCATCGTGCTGCCCGTGAGCGGCCCGAATTCACGGAAGACCGTGGTCTCCTGCACGAACGCGACCGAGAACGGCACGTACCAGCCCTTCCGGTAGAGCGTGGATCCGTAGAGCGCCGACTGGTACTCCCGGGCCAGCTCCTCGAGCGTCTCGTCGTTGTACTTCTCGGCGATGTACCCGAAGCCGCTCGAGAACTCGATCCGGCGGTAGCGATCGAACGGGTAGATCCCGTACACCGACGCGCCGCGGTTGCTCCGGACGGACGTCGCGAGGTCGCGGTCGATGAACGGCGCGTAATAGGGGTCGTAGTACACCCCGCCGAGGTTGCCGTAGTAGAAGATGTCCTGCCAGTAGGCCTGGACGGCGTAATTCAACCGCCGCTCCAGGTTGATCATCGTCACGCCGTACATCCGGTACTGGGACATCTCCGCGAAGGAGGCGTCGATCCGGCGGTCGCCGAGGACGTCCGCGAACGAGATCGCGGTGCCGCCGAAGAGATTGCTGCCGCTCGTCACGCCGAGGGCGACCGACGGGCGCCCCTCCATGAACAGCTTGTCCCACGCGCCCTTGCGGCGCTTGTTCTCCGCGACGAGCGTGTGGCCGAGCGGCGCCTGGAAGTCGATGATGGGCCCCGGCGCGCCGAAGTCCGACGTGGCGGCGGTGAGCAGGGGCTCCTTGCGGTCCATCGTGTGGAGCTCGTAGTTGCCCTTGTAGTAGGCCACGAACGCGATCCGCGACGCCGCCCCCTCGCGCAGCACCACCGGCGAGAAGTTGCCGCCCAGCGCGTCGGTCCACTGCTTCAGTTCGCCGGTCTTCAGGCCCAGCGACCACAGGTTGAAGGTGCTGCCGTTCTGCGCGACCTCGGGCTCGACGGCCGTGTTCGGGTCGGCCGCCGTCGACGGGAAGATGAGGGTGTCCGCATCGAGGAACCGCGCGGCCGCGTCGTCGTGCGTCCCGAATGTCAGCTGCGTCTTCCTGGACGTCGCCAGATCGACCGTGAACAGCTTCTCGTTCCCGCTGACCCGGCCGAGGTAGACGATGGACTTGCCGTCGGGGGAGAACGTCGGCCCGTAGTTGGCGATGTCGTCCTTGGTGACGTTGGTGACCTGCTCGGTCGCGAGGTCGAGGACGAAGATGTCGGCGTACCCGTCCTGGCTCGCCGAGAAGGCCATCAGCTTGCCGTCCGGCGAGAAGGCCGGGGATTCCGGCTCGTCGACCGTTTTCAGGTCGACGCGTTTCTCGACCTTCCGGGTGAGGACGTTCTGGAGGACGATCGACTTCGATTTCTCCTTGCGGACGACGTACGCGATCCGATCGCCGGCGGGAGACCAGGCCAGCCACGGGATGGTGATCCAGCGGTTGCCAGGCGTCACGATGTAGTCGAAGCCCATCCCCTGGTCGAAGCCCGGCGTGAGGTTGCGGATCACCTTCCCGTCCTTCGCCGAGAGGAGCACGATGTCGATCTCCTGGTCGCGGTAGTTCAACGTCACCGTCGCGAGCAGGTCGCCCGAGGGAGACGGCTCGATCGTGAGCGCCTGCCCGAACCGTGTCTTCTCGGGCTTCGGGGCCAGGTTCCGCCCGTAGTCCGCCGGCGTCTCCTTGTCGCGGAACGGCTTGAACCGCGCCTTGAGGTACCGGTCGAACTGCTGGTCGAATTCCTCGCCGCTCAGCTGAAAGGCTTCCTTGTACGCGCCCTCGCCGCCGCCCACGACGCCCTTGCGCAGCGCGAACAGGAACTGGCGCAGCCCCTCCTTGCCCCACTTCGACTCGATGAACTCCAGGGCCGCGTGACCCAGGTTGTAGACCAGCCTGGGGTTGCTCGTGTTGCCGTAGCCCTCCATCTCGCTCATCTTCGGGATGATGTCCGCGATGGCGGCGTCCCGGATGGTCATCAGGTCGACCGGGCGCCAGACGCCGGTCATGTAGTCCGACAACCCTTCGGCCACCCACAGCGGCATGCTCTGCCTGAGCAGCGACTGAGGCACGATGTCGAACTCGAAGATGTGGGTCAACTCGTGGACGATGAGCCGGTAGAGCAGGTCCGGCGGGTCGTCGAGCGGGATGAGCACCCGGTTGTGATCCGACTCGGCAAAGGCACCGACGCCCTCCTGCGCCGCGCCGGTGATCACGTTCTGCTGCTCGAACTCGCTGTGCGTCTTGAACAGGATGAGCGGGACCTTGAACGCCAGGTCGTGCTTCAGTTCCGCACTGATGTGCTGGTAGGCGCTCTCGGCGTACCCGGACACGCGCTCGAGGTGCCGCTCGATCGCGGTGTAGTAATAGATCTCGAAGTGCTCGGTCTGGTAGATCTGCCAGTCGAACCGGTCGTAGCGGACGAAGTTCTTGCCGTAGTACGGGACGTACGGCGTCTGGGCTGCCGCCGGCCCAACCGTCGACACGACGGTCAGGGCGACGAAGGCAGCCAGCCAGAGCGCCATCGCGGGACGCGTCGGGCGCTTGCGCATACCACCACCTCGCGGTCGGTTACCAGGGGCGAGCTGACATCAGGAGTCATGTTAGCCTCCCTGAGACGCCCCCGCAATGCCCCGGGATCCCGTCCGGGGCTGCCCCGGATGGCCGGCCGCCGGGATCGCCATCGTGTATCCCGGAGGCCCCAGCCTGCATCTGAAGAAAAGGGGGTAAACTGCGGCCGGGGGCCAGGTTCGCCCGGCCTGGTTTGCCCTTCCCTCCGGACGCGCAGCTGAGTCACACTGAATCCGGGGCAGGCAGGGCAGTCGTTCACGCACGTGACCGGGCGCGCGCCCGAAGGACGGATCATGAGCAAGCGGTGGATGGTGGCGGCGATCGCGGCAGTGGGGCTGGCGGCGGTGGCCATCGGCGGGGCGGCGCGCGGGTCGCGCACGGTGGCCGGCGGCGACGAAACCCAGGCCTGCGACCCGGGGGCGAAGCCGGCGAACTTCAACTTCACGCTGAAGGACCTCGACGGCAAGGACGTCAGCCTGGCGTCGTTCAAGGGCAAAGTCGTGCTGCTGGACTTCTGGGCGACCTGGTGCGGGCCCTGCAAGATCGAGATCCCCTGGTTCATGGAGTTCCACCAGAAGTACGGGGACCGGGGCTTCACCGTCGTGGGCATTTCGTCCGACGACACGATCGACAAACTCAAGCCCTTCGCCGCCGAGTACAAGATGAACTACCCGGTGCTCCAGGGGTTGGGCCGGGACGACGTCCACGACGCTTTCGGGCCGGTGTATGGGCTGCCCACGACACTGCTCATCGGACGGGATGGCCGCATCTGCAAGACGCACATGGGGCTCAAGCCGAAGGCCCAGTTCGAGAAGGAGATCCTCGGGCTCCTGTAGTATGATCGGACGGTGGCACTGAAAGGGATCGCGCACGGACGCCTGGCCTGCGGGTGCCGGCTGAGCTTCCGGGAGGGGGTTGAAGGCAGCCCCGTCACCGTCATGCTCGATCTGAAGTCCCCCGGGTGCGCCGTGTCCTGGCACGTGAGCGGCCTGCCGCTCTACGATTACCGCGAGGCGCTCAGGGTGCCGACGAGGTTCCTGCCGCCGAGGGAAGAAGGGTTCGAGGAAGAGGGCTGAGGCCCGGCGCTGCCGCCAGGCTTCGTCAGGATTGCGGGCCGCCGGACGTCCGGTGGCCCGTTTGCGTTTCCGGGTCCGGCTTCGCCCGGCCCGCCTCCCTGAGCGCCCGGCGCAGCAGGAACTCGATCTGCGCGTTCAGGCTCCGCACCTCGTCGTTCGCCCACCGCTGCAGCGATGCGTGGACGTCGGGGCTCAACCGGAGGAGGAAGGGCTTTCGCTCAGCCACGTCGGACCTATTGATACAGGGAGCCGGTGTTCACCACGGGCTGCGCCGCGCGCTCGCCGCACAGCACCACCAGCAGGTTGCTCACCATCGTCGCCTTGCGTTCTTCGTCGAGGTGCACGATGTCCTTCTGGTTGAGGCGGTCGAGGGCCATCTCGACCATGCCTACCGCGCCCTCGACGATGCGCGTCCGCGCCGCGATGATGGCCGACGCCTGTTGCCGCTGGAGCATGGCCGCCGCGATTTCGGGCGCGTACGCCAGGTGGCTGATGCGCGCCTCGATGACCTCCACGCCGGCCTTCGCGAGGCGGTCCTGGATCTCGGTCTTCAGGTGCGCCGCGACCTCCGCGGTGTTGCCGCGGAGCGACATCTGGTGCTCGACGTGGGAGTCGTAGGCGTAGCTGGTCGACAGGTTGCGCAGCGCCGCCTCGCTCTGGACGTGCACGTAGTTGTTGTAGTCGTCGACCTCGAAGCAGGCCTCGGCGGTTTCGACGACTTTCCAGACGACGACGGCGGCGATCTCGATGGGGTTGCCCTCGCTGTCGTTCACCTTGAGCCGCGGCGTCTCGAAGTTGCGGATGCGCTGGGAGATGCGGCGCTTCGAGAAGAAGGGGTTGGCCCAGCGGAGGCCGGGTTCCTTCACGGTGCCGACGTACTTGCCGAAGATCTGGAGGACCTTGGCCTCGTTGGGGTTCACGAGGAAGAACCCGAGCCAGCAGACGAAGTTGAGGAGGAAGACGAGCACCCAGAAAATCACGCCCCAGGCGCTCGCCGGCGGCCGGACCGCCGAGATGAAGCCGAGGACGGCGACGACGAGGACGGCGAGCTGGACGGGCAGCATTACCCATCCCGACAAGGCGCTCCGCTGGACTTCACGGATCATGGACGGCCCTCCTTCGATGCTTTCTAAATGATATCACTATGAAATCTCGGCGTCAAGGGGGCCGGCACCCGAGCGGGTATGATGTCCCGGTGCACGGAACCACGGGGTGGCGTACTCTGGGCGCAGCGGGACTTGCTGCCGTCGCCGTGGCGTGCTCGGCGTCGGCCGCGGGGTGCCGCGCGCCCGAGCCGCGGCCGATCGCGATCGGCGACCGCGCGATCACCGTGGAGAACCAGACGGCCGACGCGTGGCAGAACGTCGAGGTCTGGGTCAACGACCATTACCGGGTCACGAAGCCGAGGATGGCTCCGAAGGAGCGCTTCGCCATCCCGATGAACGCGTTCGTCGCCGGCTTCGGCCAGCGGTACGATCCGGTCCGGCAGATCTTGAAGGGGATCGAAGTCACGGCCACGACCGCGGACGGGCGGCCGGTCACGCTCGTGTGGGGAACCGGCCGGCGGCGGTAGGATCGGGGCGCGCGGCGCCGGACGCCGCGCCGGTTCGGAGGGGTGTCTCGTGGCCAAGCTGAAGTCGGAAGTCGAAGTCGTCTGCCCGTGCTGCGGATCGACGCTCGTCATCGACAAGAACCTGGATCGGGTGGTCTCGCACACCGAGCCGCCGAGAGGCGACAGGCCGGACCTCGATCGCGCCGCCCAGCTCGTCGACGAGGAGAAGGCGAGGCGGGAGGCGATCTTCCAGCAGTCGGTCGAGTCCCAGAAGACGCGTGGCGACGCGCTGTCGAAGCGGTT
>CAZBIP010000025.1:0-2779 GCA_964491885.1 uncultured Vicinamibacterales bacterium | reverse complement strand
AGCCGCCAGTCGTACGCGCCGAGTTCCTTCCGCAGGTTCACGACGGCATACGCCGTGATGCAGCCGGTGAAGTCCACGTAGGGCTCGAAGTAGCTCATGGCCAGGGCCCGGGCGGTCCGGAAGACGGGCTTCCTGCCGTGCAGGCCCGGGTCGCGCGACCGCGCTACCGATCCCCAGCGGCCGCCCAGGCGGTAGGCGAAGATCACGTGCTCGAGCTTGTCGATGGACTCGAAGCTCAGGACGAGCGGGGGATGGCCGTGCTGCTCGAGGATGGCCGCGGCCGCCAGGGCCGCTTCCAGGCAGTGCGCCGTCCGCAGGCGGGCCACGCCCCGGAAGCTCCTCAGCGTCTTCCCCGGGGGCCTGGGCTCGGTGTTGTAGGGCAGGCCGTTCAGAAACGCCTGCACCCGGGCAGGCGTGTCGAGGCGCTCGACCAGACGGCGCTCGGCAGGCGTGAATGGCACAGCCGGCACGTCCGGCGGGATCACGCTCACGGCGCCGCTGCGGCCGCCGCCCGGCCCGCGTGAAGGGCTTTCAGGTTGGTCTCCACGACCTTCGGCCCCTTGGCCGCGAAGGCCGTCTCCACGAAGTGCTCGATGGTGGTGAAGGAGACGGGCAGCAGCGGTGAGGCCGCCCCGACCATCACCATGTTGGTGGCGCGCGCCGACCCGGCCTGCCTCGCCAGCGCTTCGGCCTCCACCAGGTACGCCCGCGGGAGGCTCCTGATCGCGGCGAGGACATCCTCGATCGGGGGGTAGTCGGGGATGTTCGCGACGGGAGTCGTCGCGGAAATCACGGTGCCTTCCGGACCCAGGTACTCGAGATAGCGCAGGCTCTCGAGGGGCTCCATCCCGAGGATCATCGCGGCGGAGCCGCGCGGGATGAGGTCGCTCGCAATCGGGCCGTCCGCCAGGCGCAGGTGCGCGAGGACCGCGCCGCCCCGCTGCGACATGCCGTGCACCTCGGACTGCTTGACGGCCAGCCCCTCCTGCATCGCGCTCGAGGCGATGATGGCCGACAGCGAGAGCACCCCCTGCCCGCCCACGCCAGCGAGGATGATGTCGAACTTCATGGGCGCTACTCCCCGGCCGAGGCGGCCGTCTTCTCCCGCTTCCCGCGCTTCGCCGTCTCCACGCACTCCCGGACGGCGATGACGACAGACAGCCCGCGGTGCTCGATCGCCCGCCGCAGCGTCGCCTCGTTCTCCGCCGCCCGGCGCGGGTGCGCCTCGATCACGTGCAGGTGCTCGGCCGGCACGCCGAGGCCGCGGACCAGCGTCTCGAGCTCCGACGACGACAGGATCGTCGGCTGGCCGCCGGTCATGGCGACGGTCTTGTTGTCGAGGATGACGAGCGTCATCGGCGTGGCGTCTTCGATGGCGTCCATCAGCGGCGTGACGCCCGAGTGCAGGAACGTGCTGTCGCCGATGACGGCGATGACGGGGTGGAAGCCCGCGTCGGCCGCGCCCTTCGCCATGCCGATCGAGGCGCCCATGCAGACGCAGGTCTCAATGGCGTTGTAGGGGGGAAGCGCGCCGAGGGTGGAGCACCCGATGTCGGCGGTGACGACGGCGCCCTGGACCGAGGCCAGCACCGACGTGATGGCGTGGAAGCTGTCGCCGTGCGGACACCCCGCGCACAGCTGTGGCGGGCGGCCCGGCAGCGTCAGCCCCGCGAGGGTGACGCCCGGACGCGACGGCAGGCCGAGCGCCGCCCGCACGAGGTCCGGGTTGAGTTCGCCGTCCGGCGGCACCTCGCCCGACTCGCGCCCCTGGATGTCGAGCGCGGCCGGCGGCACGATCCCGCGCAGCGCGCGTTCGAGGTGCGGATAGCCCTCCTCGAGCACGAGGACCCGTGCCAGCGGGGCGACGAACGCGCGGATGGCCTCGGCGGGGAAGGGGTACGCGCCCACGTGGAGATGCGCCGGCCGCTCCGCGAGGTCGGTGAGGTTCTCCAGGTAGTAGTTGCGGGCCAGGCCGGTCGTGATGACGCCGAAGCGCGCCGCCGCTTCGGCATCGACGGCGTTGAACGGCGACGCGGCCGTGTACTGCCGGAGTTCCCGCTGCCGTTCGAGCAGCGCGCGCCAGCGCCGGCGGGCGTTGCCGGGCAGCAGGACCCAGGCCGAGGTCCGGCCCTGCTTGTGCGGCGGGTTCTCGTCCCGCGCGTCGCCCGTCCGGACGACGCCCCGGCTGTGCGCGAGACGGGTGACGAGGCGGACCATCACCGGGATTTCGAACCGCTCCGAGACGTCGAACGCCTCGCGCGTCATGTCGTAGGCTTCCTGGTGCGTCGCGGGCTCGAAGCAGGCGATGCGGGCGAAGTCGGCGAAGATCCGGCTGTCCTGCTCGTTCTGCGAACTGTGCATGCCCGGGTCGTCGGCCACCGCCACGACCAGGCCGCCGTTGATCGCGAGGAGCGCCGAGTTCATGAACGGATCCGCAGCCACGTTCAGGCCGACGTGCTTCATCGTCACGATCGAGCGGCGGCCGGCGAAGGAGACGCCGAGGGCGGCTTCGTACGCCGTCTTCTCGTTCGCGCACCACCGGGCGAGCGGGCGGCCGTGCGAGGCCTTGTGCCGGATGAGGCACTCGAGGATCTCGGTCGATGGTGTTCCGGGATAGCCGTAGGCGGCCGTCAGGCCCGCGTGAACGGCCGCCAGGGCCACGGCTTCATCACCGAGCAGGACCATATCCTTCATGTCACTCTCCTGGACCCGTCACCTCCAGGGGCCGGCCCCTGGTCCCCCGGTTCCGCCACGGCACGGGCGCGTCCCGGCCGCGGCG
>CAZBIP010000024.1:6938-26341 GCA_964491885.1 uncultured Vicinamibacterales bacterium | reverse complement strand
TTGCCGACGCCCGTCGGACCCAGGAAGACGAAGCTGCCGACCGGGCGGTTCGGGTTCTTCAGGCCGGCCCGCGAGCGCCGGATGGCGCGCGAGAGCGCCGACACCGCGTGGTCCTGGCTCACGACGCGCTCGTGCAGGGCCGCCTCCATCCGCATGAGCCTCGCCCCCTCGTCCAGCGTCACCGACGAGAGCGGAATCCCCGTCCACTTCGCGACGACCTCGTCGATCTCGGGCTTGCCCACCGTGACCCGCCCGGCGTCGCCGCCGGGGCCGCCGGGGCCGCCGCGGAGCGCCACGGCCACCCGGCCGTCGGCCTCCCCCACGCGAGCCTCGGCCAGGTCCGCATGGCGCAGCTTCGCCCTGGCGCAGGCCTCGTCCACGAGGTCGATGGCCTTGTCCGGCAGGAACCGGTCCGTGATGTACCGGCTCGACTGGTAGACCGCCGCCTCGATGGCTTCCCGGGTGTATTCGACGTCGTGGAACGCCTCGTAGCGGTCCTTGACCCCCATCAGGATGTCGATCGTGTGCGCCTCGTCGGGCGCCTCCACCTTGATCGCCTGGAACCGGCGCTCGAGGGACCGGTCCTTCTCGATGTACTTCCGGTACTCCGCGGGGGTGGTCGACCCGATGCAGCGGATCTCGCCCCGGGAGAGCGCGGGCTTCAGGATGTTGGCGGCGTCGAGGGACCCCTCGGCTGACCCGGCGCCCACCAGGGTGTGGAGCTCGTCGATGAACACGATGCCGTTCGTGTGCTCGGCCAGCTCCTTCATGATCGCCTTCAACCGCTCCTCGAACTGGCCGCGGTACTTGGTGCCGGCGACCACGAGCGAGATGTCGAGGGCCAGGATGCGCTTGTCGGCCAGGTAGCGCGGGACCCGGCCGGCCACGATCCGCTGGGCCAGGCCCTCCACGATGGCCGTCTTGCCGACCCCGGGCTCGCCGATGAGGACCGCGTTGTTCTTGGTCCTCCGGCAGAGCACCTGCTGCACGCGCTCGACCTCGTCTTCCCGCCCGACGAGCGGATCGAGAACCTTGCGCGAGGCGGCGTCGGTGAGGTCGCGGCTGAACTCGGCGAGGAGGGGCACGTCCTTCGCCCGCGACACCGGGGCGTTCTTCTCGTTCAGCAGCGCCACGACATCGTCGCGCACCGAGTTGAGGCGGAGGCCGCGCTCCATGAGGATCGCGGCCGCGATCGAGCGGTCCTCGCGGAGGATGCCAAGGAGCAGGTGCTCGGTGCCGATGTAGGTGTGCAGCAGCCGGTCCGCTTCGTCCGAGGCGTACTGCAGGGCGCGCTTGGTCTCGGCGCTGAACGGGATGTCGACCGACGGCGCGACCTTCTGGCGCAGGACCGTCCGGCCCTCGATCTCCTTGCGGATCGACTCCAGCGCGATGTCCGACCGCGTGAAGATCCGGCTGGTGAGTCCCTTGCCCTCGCGCACGAGGCCCAGGAGGAGGTGCTCGGTCTCGATCGAGACGCTCCCGAACTGGCTCGCCTCGTACCGGGCGAAGAAGAGCACCCGCCGGGCCCGCTCCGTGTAGCGTTCGAACATCAGGCCACCCTCGCCGCGCGGCGTGCCCGCGGCCGGCTGCTGCTGCTGCTGCTGCTGGATCGATTATACGGCAACGCCCTGGAGCCTCCGGGGCCGGAGCGGCGGAGGCGCGACGGGCGTCAGGCGGGCGTCAGCCGCCCGTCGGCGAGGCGCAGCACGCGGTCGCAGACGGCGGCGAGCCGCGCATTGTGCGTGGCGATCACGGAGGTCAGGCCGCGCTCGCGGTGCATCTCGCGAAGCAGGGCGTGCAGCAGGTCCGCGGTGTGCTCGTCGAGATCCCCCGTCGGCTCGTCCGCCAGCAGCAAGGAGGGCTCCGCCACGAGCGCCCTCGCGATGGCCACCCGCTGCTGTTCGCCGCCCGACATCATGGAGGGCCGGTGCGCGAGGCGGCCGCCCAGCCCGACGCGCTCGAGCAGCGCGGTGGCCCGGATCCGGGCGGCGGCCGCGTCGAGCCGGGCAATGCGCAGCGGCATCTCCGTGTTCTCGACGGCGTCGAACTCGGGCAGCAGGTGGTGGAACTGGAAGACGAAGCCGACGTGCCGGTTCCGGAAAGCGACCACCTCCTGGTCGCCGAGCCGGTGCAGGTCCACGTCGCCGATGCTGATCGCGCCCCGATCCAGGCGATCGAGTCCGCCCAGGAGGTGCAGCAGCGTGCTCTTCCCCACCCCGGACGCCCCGACGATAGCCACCATCTCGCCGGCTTCGACGCTCAGGTCGAGGCCGCGGAGCACCGGCAGCGCCGCGCCTGCGACGGGGTAGCTCTTGTGGAGATCGGCGGCCGCGAGGTATGCCATGCCGGGATCACCCGAATCTCAGCGCGTCCACGGGGTTCAGCCGCGCCGCCTGCCGCGAGGGATAGATCGTCGCGAGGAAGCAGACCGCGATCGCGCCGGCGACGACGGCCGCCAGGTCGGCGCCCTCGACGACGAACGGCACGTACGCGATCTGATACACGTCCATCGGGACGCGGATGAGGCGGTAGTGGTCGAGGATGGCGGCCAGGCCCCAGCCGGCCGCGGCCCCGATCGCGGTGCCCACGACCCCGATGACCAGCCCCTGGAGCATGAACACGTGCCTGACACTCCGGGCCGACGCGCCCATGGTCTTCAGGATCGCGATGTCCGGGCTCTTCTCCATCACCAGCATCACGAGCGACGCCACGATGTTGAGGGCGGCGACCATCACGATCAGGCCGATGGTGATCGAGATCGCCATCTTCTCGAGCCAGAGGGCGGAGAAGAGCGAGCGGTTCAGGTCGGCCCACGTCTGGCAGAAGTACGCGGCACCCAGCGTTTCGGGGATGGCCGCCGCCACGGCGCCCGCGCGGTAGATGTCGTCCACGCGAAGCTCGATGACGTCGATCGACGCGCGGTCGAGCAGCCGTCGCGCGAGCGGGAGCGACACGAAGCCGTACGCCGAGTCGAACTCGAAGAGCCCCAGCGAGAACCGCCCGGCGACCCGCACGCGGCGCGACCGGGGGTAGACGCCCATCGGCGTGAGCGTGCCCTGCGGCGTGAGGACGGTGACCTCGTCGCCGTCGGCCACGCCGAGCGTCTCCGCCAGCGCCGCGCCGATGACGATGCCCGGCAGTCCGTCGCCCGGGTCCTCGCCGAGCGAGGCCAGACGGCCGCTGGTCATGCTGCGCTCGATGTCGGTGACGCTCGTCTCGAGCGCCGGGTCCACGCCCTTGAGCGTGATGAACGCCTCGCCGCGGCCGCTGCTGATGAGCGCCTTCCCCAGGATGGCCGGGGCGGCCCCGACGACGCCCGGCACCTCGCGCAGGGCCGCCGACTCGGCGCGGTAGTCCGTGATCCCGCCCTGCTTCCAGACGAAGATGTGCGCCGTCGCGCCCAGGATGCGGCTCCGCAGTTCCTGCTGCAGCCCGGTCATCAGGGCCAGCGAGAGCACGAGCGCCATGACGCCGACGACGACGCCCAGCACGGACACGAGGGAGATGACCGAGATGAAGGCCTGCCGGCGCCGGACGCGCAGGTAGCGGAACGCGATGTGGGCCTCGAAGGGCAGCGTCACGTCACTCGGCCTGCGGGCGCATCAGGGGGAACAGGATGACGTCGCGGATCGACGGGCTGCCCGTGAGCAGCATGACGAGGCGGTCGATGCCGACGCCCTCCCCGGCCGCGGGCGGCATCCCGTGCTCGAGGGCCAGGACGTAGTCCTCGTCCATCGCGTGCGCCTCCGCGTCGCCGCGCGCGCGCTCCGCCAGCTGCGCCTCGAACCGCCGCCGCTGCTCGGCCGGGTCGTTCAGCTCGCTGAAGGCGTTGGCCACCTCGAACCGCCCGATGTACAGCTCGAACCGCTCCACGGTGTCGGGATCGTCCGGCCGCTGCTTCGACAGCGGAGAGACCTCCGTCGGGAAGTCGTACACGAAGGTCGGCTGCACCAAGTCGCCCTCGCACAGCGCCTCGAAGATCGCCGTGGCGATCTTCCCGGCGCCGTCGCCGTCGGGACACTCGACGCCCAGGCGCTCCGCCAGGCCGGCGGCCTTCGCGCGGTCGCGCAGGTCGCCCGGCGCCACCTCGGCGCCGAGCCGGCGCGACGCCGCCTC
Source organism: uncultured Vicinamibacterales bacterium (assembly GCA_964491885.1). Classification (GTDB taxonomy): domain Bacteria; phylum Acidobacteriota; class Vicinamibacteria; order Vicinamibacterales; family JAKQTR01; genus JAKQTR01. The sequence continues at coordinate 22,225 of CAZBIP010000024.1, read as the reverse complement.
CCGCGCCGCCTCGCGCAGCGACAGCCGCCGGTACGGCGCGGCCAGGCTGATGGGCTCCCCGCCGAACGTGCAGGTGTCGGACCCGATGGCGTCGCGCGCCACCGCCGACAGCATCTCCTCGGTCAGCGTCATCAGGTCGCGGTAATCCGAGTACGCCTGGTAGAACTCGAGCATCGTGAACTCGGGATTGTGCTGGGTCGAGATGCCCTCGTTCCGGAAGTTCCGGTTGATCTCGTACACGCGCTCGATCCCGCCCACCGTCAGCCGCTTGAGATACAGCTCCGGCGCGATGCGCAGGTACAGCTTCATGTCGAGCGCGTTGTGGTGCGTGACGAACGGCCGCGCCAGCGCCCCTCCGGCGACGGGCTGCATCATCGGCGTCTCGACTTCCAGGTAGCCCCGATCGTCGAGGAAGCGCCGGAGCCCGCTCATCACGCGGCTCCGGATCTCGAAAACCCGCCTCGAGTCCGGGTTCACGACGAGGTCGAGGTACCGCTGCCGGTAGCGGATCTCGACGTCCTGCAGCCCGTGCCACTTCTCGGGCAGGGGGTGGAGGCATTTCGACAGAAAGGTGAGCGACGAGGCCCAGACGGTCAGCTCGTTCGTCTTCGTCCGGAAGATCCGCCCGCGAACGCCCACGAAATCGCCGAAGTCGAGCAGCTTGAACACCGCGAAGTCGCGCTCGGACAGCGCGTCCTGGCGGACGTACGCCTGGATGCGGCTGACCCCGTCGGACAGCACGAGGAAGTTCGCCTTGCCGAAACTGCGGATCGCGAGGACGCGCCCGGCCGTCGCGGCCTCGGGACGCGCCGACTCCAGGTCGGCGGCCTCGCGTGAACCGTGCGCGGCAACCAGCGCGGAGACGGTGTCCGTCCGGGCGTAGCTCCGCGGATAGACGTCGACGCCGAGCCGGCGCAGCGCCTCCAGGTTGGCCTGCCGCTGCAGGACGAGTTCGTGGTCTTCGCTCATCGCTCAGGACTCAGTGCCGGGTCCCATCCCGGCCGCGCCCGACGCGAGCGCGTGATGGATGCCGTCCAGGACGCCGTTCACGAACCGGACGGCGTCCTGCTCGCTGTACGTCCGCGCCAGTTCGATCGCCTCGTCGATCACGACCGTCCTCGGCGTGTCGCGGCAGTACAGGAACTCGTAGACCGCGAGCCGCAGGATCAGGCGATCGACCGCCGCCATCCGGTCGAGGCGCCAGTGCTGGGCGTACTGCTCGATGAGAGGGTCGATCGAGGTGAGGCGCGACACCGTGCCCAGCGCCAAATCCTCGGCGAAGCGCCGGCCGGGCTCCGCGAGCCCGGGCCCGTCCTGCTCGATCTCCCAGTGGGCCGACGCGGCCTCCGCGGGCGGCACGCGGCCGACCTCCCACTGGTAGAGGATCTGGAGCGCGGCTTCCCTCGCCTGGTGCCGGGCACCCGTCTTCATGCCGTTACCCCGCCTCCCGTCACGTCCCGGTGAAACCGGGCGCGCGCTTCTCGAGGAACGCCCTGGTTCCCTCGCGCATGTCCGCCGTGCCGAACGTCGATCCGAACAGCGAGGCCTCGATCGCCAGGCCCTCCGCCAGCGTCGCGTCGAGCCCCCGATTCACGGCTTCCATCGCGCGCGCGACCGCGAGAGGGGCGTTCGACGCGATCTCCGCCGCCAGCGCCCGCGCCTCGCCCACGAGGTCCGCCGCCGGGACCACGCGGGTGACGAGGCCGATCCGGAGCGCCTCGGCGGCGTCGATCGTTCCGCCCCTCAGGATCAGATCGAGCGCCCGCCCCCGGCCGACGAGACGCGGCAGCCGCTGCGTGCCCCCGAAGCCGGGCATGAGCCCGAGCTTGACTTCGGGCTGGCCGAAGCGCGCCGAATCCGACGCGATCCGGACCGCGCACGCCATCGCCAGCTCACACCCTCCGCCGAGGGCGAACCCGTTGACCGCCGCCACCACCGGCGTGCCCGGGCGCTCGATGCGGTCGAGCACGCCCTGGCCGAACGCGGCGTGCGACTCGGCGGCCTGCGGCGTCAGGGCGGCCAGTTCCGCGATGTCCGCCCCCGCCGCGAACGCGCGCGTGCCAGCTCCCGTGAGCACCACGACCCGCACGCCGTCGTCGGCGCGCAGGTCCCGCATGACGCCGTCGAGTTCGCGGAGCGTCGCGGCATTCAGCGCGTTCAGGACCGCCGGACGGTTGATGGTGACCGTCGCGACGGGCCCGTCACGCTCGACGAGGAGGTGCTCACACGGCATCACGGCGGCGGCTCCCGCGCGAAATTATACCCCACGCGTACACGGTGCCCGCGGCCGCGAAACTGCCCAGCGCGTCCGCGGCGACGTCGCCCGCGCTCGCGTCCCGGCCCGGCACGAACGACTGATGCCACTCGTCCGTGACCCCGTAGAGCACACAGGCGACGGCCGACACGAGCACGACGCGCGGGGTGGCCTCCCGCCACCGCCCCCGCGTCGCGGCGAAGATCACGCACACGCAGAGGCCCGCATACGCCAGGGCGTGCAGCAGTTTGTCCGACGGCCCGCCAGGCAGAGCGGGGACGCTGGAGCGCGCCGACGCGACGACGATCGCGGCCGCGTACGACGCGGCGACGCCCCACCGCCATGACGCGGCGAACAGCCGCACGGCAACCCGGGCGACGGACTCCCTCACGTCAGAATCCGGTGGGTTCGCCTAGAGCGGGAAGACGTAAAGGACCCATCCGATCGCGACGGCCGCCAGCATCAGGCCGCCGAAAATCCTGCCCGCCGACCTCGCCTGCCCGCGCAGGGTGTCTTCCGTCAGCACGCCGCCGACGACGCCGACGCAGGCGGCGAACAGGGCCATCACCAGGATGTGGCTTGGCGTCTCCATGGAATCCTACTTGCGCCCCAGCGCCACGTCGTGCGCATCGATGACGACGAGGGCATTCAGCAGCCCGGCCGTGATGAGGAACGCGTTCCCGTACTCGAAGGTGAGCGCCAACGCCCGGCCCGCGCCAAGTCCGAGCGCCTTGGCGATGAAGTACGGCAGGCCGACGCCGACGTCCGCCACCGCGGCCAGCGCCGCCAGGGGTTCCGCGAGGTTGAAGGGGAAGAGGCGCCCCTCGAACGCGAGGCCCACCGCGAACATCAGCGGGAGCACCACGAGAAAGACGAGCCCCTTCGCCGTGCGCCCGAGCCAGAGGTGGGCCCCCCCGGGAACCAGCCAGCCGAGGCCGTAAATGATCCACAGCGGCTTGGCCGGCGCCGGAGGCGCCACGGGCTTCTTCTTCTGGACCGGTCGTGCAGCCATCGCGTCAGTTTATCGCACTCTCCGACCCATCGTCGAAGCACGCGCCCGCCGCCCAGGCCGCGACCAGGGCCGCGACGGAGGCGCCGAGCGGCGCCGCCGCGAGCGCGCGTGCCAGCAGGGTCACCTCGAGGCCTGCCAGGTGCTCTGCCAGCCACGTGGCGAGCGTCGGCGCCGCGCTCGCCAGGACGGCCGCACGAAGCGGCGTCAAGGGAAGCCGGAGCGCAGCCGCGCCCCGGCGGCGGGCCGCGACCATCCACGCGAGCGCGACGGCCGCGCCGGCGGCCGCGCCGGCGTACAAGCCGAAGCAGCGCGAACAGACCGCCATCCGCACGCCGGAGACATGGAACGATCGGGAGTCGCGCTGGTGGCAGATGACGGCACCCGCGCGGTACGTCGCGGCCACGGCCCATCGCAGGGGGCCGGGAGGCCGCGACGAGGCCGCCAGCGGCGCCGCCACGAGCCAGAGGGCCCAGCCGGCGGCGAGCGCACCGGCCAGCAGGGCCGCGTGCAGCCTCACGATGGATCGAGCGGCCCGAAGTGCTGCTCGTAACGCGCCTTGAACTCGGTCCACGAGTAGGCGTGGCTGGTCCCGCCCACGTGCTCGAGCGCGTAGGCGGCGGCCACGCTGCCGAGGCGGCCGCAGGTCTCCCAGTCTGCCCCCATGGCCAGCCCCTTCAGCAGCCCGCCCCGGAAGGCGTCGCCGACGCCCGTCGGATCGACGACCGCGGCTGGCGCGACGGGCGCGATCGCGATCGCCCGGCCGGCGAGTTCGATGGAGGCGCCCTGCTCGCCTTTCGTGACGACGACGGCCTCGGCGGTACGCAGCAGCGCGGCCTGGTCCATCCCGGTCTTCTCGCGCAGGATCTGGAACTCGTACTCGTTGCAGATCACGACCCGCGCCCCCGCCGCCCCGTCCCGCAGTTCCTCGCCGCCGAGGCGCGCCACCTGCTGGCTGGGATCGTAGATGTAGGGAATGCCCAGGGCCCGGCACTCACGCGCGTACCGCGCCATCGCCGCCGGGTCGTTCGGCGAGACGATGGCGAGATCGCACGGCCCGGCGTCCTGGAACGACAACTCCCCCGCGTGGGCCATGGCGCCGGTGTAAAAGGACGCGATCTGGTTGCCGCCGGTGTCGGAGCTGCAGAAGAACGACGCCGTGAACTTCCCGTCCACCTCCTTGACCAGCGAGGTGTCGATGCCCTTCTCGTCGAGCCACCGGCGGTACTCGCCGAAGTCCTGCCCGGCGGTGCCCATGAGCGATGGGCGCTCGCCGAGCAGCGCGAGAGTGTACGCGATGTTCGGAGCGCATCCGCCGCGGCGCTTGTCCAGCGAGTCCACGAGGAAGCTGAGGCTGACGTGGTGCAGGTGGTCGGGCAGCAGGTGCTCGGTGAAGCTGCCCGGGAACGACATCAGGTAGTCGAACGCGATGGAGCCGGTCACGATGATGCGCATGGTCAGCCGAGGTACTTCGAGATGAGGGGCGCGAGGGCCTGCTTCACGTCCGGCGGCACGTGCCCCGGCCCGGTGAGGATGGCGGCCTCGAGCGCGCGGCCGCACGCGCACCCGCGCGACGCCGGGACCCGGGCCACCGCCTCGGCGATGAGCGACCGGGCCATTTCGGCGTTCCGCCGGAGGTTCGAGACGACCATCTCGACCGTCACGGAATCGTGGCCGGGATGCCAGCAGTCGTAGTCGGTCACGAGCCCGATCGTCGTGTAGCAGATCTCGGCTTCACGCGCGAGCTTCGCCTCGGGCAGGTTCGTCATGCCGATGATGTCGAAGCCCATGGCCCGGTACGCCTTGGACTCGGCCAGGGTCGAGAAGGCCGGCCCCTCCATGCAGACGTAGGTGCCGCCCTCGTGCACACGTGCGCCGGCGGCGCGCGCCGCGGCGGCCGCCACGCCCGCGAGTTCACCGCAGACGGGGTGGGCGAAGCCGATGTGGGCCACGAGGCCCCTCTCGAAGAAGGAACTCGCGCGCCCCTTCGTGCGATCGAAGAACTGGTCCGGGATCACGATGTCCTGCGGCCGGTAGTCCTCGCGGAGGCTCCCGACGGCGCTCGCCGAGAGAATCCGCTCGACGCCGAGCCGCTTGAACCCGAAGATGTTGGCCCGGTAGTTCAGCTCGGACGGCGAGTACCGGTGGCCGGCGCCGTGCCGCGCGAGGAACGCGACCCTCCGCCCGCGAAGCGTGGCGGTGACGTAGGGGCCGGACGGCGCGCCGAAGGGGGTGTCCAGTGTCACCTCCTCACGGTCCGTGAGTTCCGGCATGTCGTAGAGACCCGACCCGCCGATGATGCCGATGTCGCACGCCATGGGTCAGGCCTTGACGCGCTGCTTCAACTCGATCAGCACGCCATGCGTGCTGGAGGGATGGACGAACGCGATGAGAGCCCCCTCGGCGCCCGGGCGCGGCGCCTCGTCGATCAGCCGCACCCCCTTCGCCTTCAGGCGCTCGAGCGCGGCCGCGATGTCGTCGACGCGCAGCGTCAGGTGGTGCACGCCCGGGCCCCGCTTCTCGACGAACCTGGCGATCGCCGAATCCGGCGACGTCGGTTCGAGCAGTTCGATCGCGGCCTCCCCCACCGGCACGAAGTGCGCGCGAACGCGCTGCGACGCGACCTCCTCCGGGGGATCGACGTCCAGGCCGAGGGCGTCGCGGTAGAACGCCAGGGCCTTGTCGAGGTCGGCAACGGCAATCCCGATGTGATCGAGTGTGGCCTTCACGGGCATGAGTCCTCAGGGGAAATCTACCACGCCGGGCTTCACCAGCGCGAAGCTCAGCAGTGACACACCGCGGGCGAAGACGGTGCTGTACTCCTTGGTGAACGCGAGCACGGTCTCCTGGTCGAACGCTTCGGCAACGATGGCCGAAGGCGTGTAGTCGGCGCCCTCCACGACCGGGTCGACGAGATGGAGATACACCGCCTGGCCGGCGGGCTCGCCTGCCGTCTGCCGCAGGACCCGCCACCCGGCGGCCTGCCGGCGGCGGTCCGGGTCCGGACTGGCCGCGAGCGCGTCGCGGACCGTCGTCATGGCAGACTCGAAGGCGTCCGTCTTGGCGGCCTTGACGAAGTTGAACTGGATCCCCAGGTCGCCCGTGAACGTCCTCGCGCGCGCCCCGGCCGCCGCCGTGCGCTCGCGGGCCGCCTGCGGCGACGCCGTGGCATCGCCCTCCGGGCGCATGGACAGCAGCACGCGGTAGTCGGCCTGGACCACCGGGCCGGACTGGGTGAAGCGATAGGCGTCTTCGAGCCGGCGCGCGTCGTCGGGATCGGTGAGGGCGGCGGCCGCGCGCATCGAGTAGTCCGCGCCCTTGACGACGGGGTCCAGCAGCAGGACGTACCTCGCCGGGGTTTCCGGTGCCGCCCCCGTCTGTTTGAAGAACCTCCAGCCCTCCGCCTGCTCCCGTTGGGCCGCCGTGCGGCTGGCGCGCAGCAGCTCGGACGCCCTCAGCATCGCCGCCTCGAACTCGGCGCCGCGGCCGGGGGCGACCGTGAAGTACAGCGCCCCGACGTCGCCGGTGAACTCGATGCGGACTGGCGTCTCGTTCTGTCGCGGCGTGGCTTGGGCCGCGAGGGCGGGCCGGACCGCCGGTCCGGGCAGGACGGCTTCAGGCGCGGCCGAGACGACCGCCGCCGCGCACGTCAGCGCGGCAAGGACCGCGCGAACCGCAGTGCCTGGCCGTACCCGGACTTGCATGACGGGACGATCCTGACGGAGGGGCCGCCGAAGGACGGACGCGGGCGGCGGCACACTGGCGGCCGCCGCCCGCGAAAAGGAACCTGCCGGAGCGCGGCGCGGCGCCGCTTACTTCCTCGCGTCCATGATCAACTGGTAGTTGACCATGCCGCTGCCGAGGACCCCGTTCTTGATGAGCTCGTAAGTGGCCGTCCTGTCGTTCGCATCCGGGAAGGCTTCGTACAGAATCGCCGAGAGGGTGTAGTCGGCGTCCTTCGCGACGGGATCGATCAGGAACATGTAGGCCACCCTGCCCTCGCCCAGCGCCTCGACCTGCTTGAAGACGCGCCAGCCGGCGGCCTGCGCCTTGCGCACCGGGTTCTCGCTCTTCAAGAGGCCTTCCTTCAGCTTGGCGATCATGGCCTCGAAGTCGGCGGCCCTGTCGGTCTTGACGACGTACTGGTAGATGCCGACATCACCGGTGAAGGCGCGCACGGGGGCGGCCGGGGCGGCCTGGGCGAACGCCACGCCAGACGTCACCACCGCGAAGGCGGCAGCCAGCATGACTGCGATGCCGATGCGCCGCGCCGGAACAGTCGCCGATGTCCTCGTCGAGAGCATGCTTGAGCCTCCTTGCCGAAGAGCGGGTCGTACCGCCTCGGTGCACGTACTCTAGCGTACTGCGGCCTGGATGAAAACCTGAAGCACCTCGTTGGCCACGAGCATCCCCGGCCGCGTGAGCCGGAGCCGGCCGCCGTCGAGCGCCACCAGGCCGGCGGCGGACATCGTCTCGAGGATGCCGCCGGCGCGTGCCTCGAGGTCCACCCCGTACGTCTCCCGGAACGGACCGAGGGCGACGCCGTCGGCCAGGCGCAGCGCGGTGATGAGCGCCTCCTTCCACCGGATGTCGGGCGTCAAGACGAGGCGCTCGACCTCCGCCGGCGTGCCCGTTTCGACGCGGCGAGCCCACGCCGCCGTGCCGGCATCGTTCTTCCACCGCGCGCCGCCCATCGTCGAATGCGCGCCCGGCCCGAACCCGAGCCACTCGCCATCCCGCCAGTACTTCAGGTTGTGCCGGGACTCGAATCCCGGCCTGGCGACGTTCGAGATCTCGTACTGCCGGTACCCGGCGTCCTCGAGGCGCGCCATCGCGCCCTCGTACATGTCCGCGACCTCGTCGTCCTGCGGCACCGCCCAGCCTGCGGCTGCCATGTCGGCCGCGAGGGGCGCCGACGGGTACAGTTCGAGGATGTAGAGGGAGAGGTGCTCCGGAGCCAGGGCCGCCGACTCCTCCACCGACGCCATCCAGTCCGCCCGCGACTGCGCGGGCAGCCCCATCATCAGGTCGAGGCCCAGGTTGTCGAACCCGGCCGCCCGAGCGGCCGCCACGGCCCGCCGGGCGCCCGCGGCGTCGTGGCGGCGGCCCAGCCGGCGAAGTTCGTCGTCGCGGAAGGACTGCACGCCGAGGCTGAGGCGCGTCACGCCGGCCTCGCGCACCGAGCCGAGCCGGTCCTCGCTCACCGAGTCGGGATTGGCTTCGAGCGTGACCTCGGCGCCGGGCGCGATCGCGAACGTCTCCCGGCACGCGCGCAGGATCGCCGCCACGCCGCGCGGGGCCAGGAGCGACGGTGTGCCGCCGCCGATGTAGACGGTGTCGGCTGGCGGGCGCGCCGGAAGTCCCGACCGGGCCGGAGCGCCGCGGATCTCCGCCTCGAGCGCGCGGAGGAAGCGCGCCGCGAGGCCGGGCTCGTAGAGGCCGCGCGTGAAGTCGCAGTACCGGCAGATCGACGCGCAGAAGGGGACGTGGAGGTAGAGGCCGAGCGGCGCCACGGGGAGCTAGGTGCCGGCCCGCCCGCCCGGCCACTTCAGGTCGGCCCGTGTGTCTCGGATCTGGGCGCGCGCGGGCGTGGGCCTGACGGCCCCGACGCCCCGGCTCCCGCGCTCGCGCGCCATCTCGGACAGCCCGAGCAGCTCCTTGTCGGTGGCGTTGGCCGGGGCAAACCTGTAGTCGGCGCCCCTCAGTTCGAGGAAGTCGCACATCTCGTGGAGCCGCGACCGCATGCGGAAGCCAATCCGGCAGAGCAGCGAGTTCGTGTCGGTCTCGTCGGGAATGTCGGGGTAGTTCGACGTGAAGATCGTGACGCGGCGCTCGTTGTACCGCGTGTTGACGATGAGGTTCAGCGTCTCTTCGACCCACTCCGACGTCTTCTCCGCGCCGAGGTCGTCCAGCACGAGCAGGTCCGCCTCCATCACCGGGCGCAGCACCTCGATCTCGGTGGTCCGCACGACCGGATCGTACGTGGACCGGATGACGCGCAGCAGGTCGCGGGTATCGTAAAAGAGCGCGCGCGCCCGGCTCGCCGCCACGACGTGACGGAGCACCGCCACGGCCAGGTGCGTCTTCCCCACGCCGGGAGGGCCTTCGAGGAACAACCCCCGGTCAACCGCGGGGAACGCGTCGGCCAGCTTCGATGCCCGCGCCTTCGCGCGCTTCAGCGATTCGCCGTAGTCGCGAAAGTTGGAGAAGTCGCAGTGCTGGTAACGGCGGGGGATTCGGGAATCGGCGAAGAGCCGGGCGGTGACCTGCTCGCGCCAGCAGTCGCAGCGCTCGACGCGCCGGACGCCGTCTCGCTCGAACGCGCGCCATCCCGTACCGTCGCAAACCGGGCAGGTCATGCCCCTACACCATACCATCAATCCCGAGCGCGCTTCACGGCCTGCGGACGCGCCGGCGAGTACGGGATCGCTATCGCCGGTCGCGCGGGGCTGCCGGTTCCGCCGGCGGCGCGCCGGTCATCGGGGCCGGAGGCGGACCGGGCTGGGCGACCCGCACGAGATCGCCCGGGGTGGTGCGGACGAGAGCGGTGTTGAGGCGCTGTTCCCAGTCGCCGAGGCCCCGGGCCAGCTCGCCCTTGACGTAGGCCATGAATTCGTTCACCTCGCGCTGCATGTCCTCCATCTTCTGGCGCATGTTCAGGATGATCTCGACTCCGGCCAGGTTGACGCCGAGGTCGCGCGTCAGCGAGAGGATGGTCTCGAGGCGCTGAAGGTCCTCGTCGGAGTAGAGACGGGTGTTGCCCTCGGTGCGCGACGGCTTGAGCAGCCCCTCCCGCTCGTAGAGGCGCAGGGTCTGCGGGTGGATGTTGTACTTCTGCGCCACGGCGCTGATCATGTAGTAGGCCTTGCCGGAGGCGCCGCCGCCCTTCTTCCCTGCCATCACCATCCCCCCTTCTGCCGCCCTGGGGTCAGGAACGCGCACCATCGCGCCACAGCCCGGCGCGCACATCATCCGTGTTGATCTCGCCAAAGGCGCGCAGCAACTCCCTCGACCGGTCGTCGAGCACCGGCGGCAGCACCACCCGCAGTTCGGCGACCAGGTCGCCGCGAGGCCCGCCGCGCCGGGAGGGCACGCCGCGCTCCCGAAGCCGGACCCGCTGACCGGTCTGCACGCCCGGCGGCACCCGCAGACGGGCAGGGCCCTCGAAGGTCGGAATCTCGAAGCGGGCGCCGAGCGCGGCTTCGTGAATCCCGATGGGGACCGTCAGGTGCAGGTCGTCGCCCTCCCGGCGGAACACCGGGTGCGGATCGACCTCGACGGTCACGTAGAGGTCGCCCGTCTCCCCGCCGCGAAGGCCGGCGTGGCCGCCGCCGGCCACCCGGAGGCGCTCGCCGTCCGCGACGCCCGCGGGCACGCACAGCGGAATCACGTCGGCCCGGGTCTCGGCCCCGATGCCGCCGCATCTGGCGCACGGGGCCTGCCGCACGCGCCCGGCACCCGCGCAACGCCCGCAGGACTTGGCGAACATCATGTGACCGCGGGCGGAGCGGATCGTCCCCTCGCCCCGGCACTCCGGACAGGTGGCCTCGGCGACGGGCACGAGACCCGATCCGCCGCATGCTCCGCACGGCACGCGGCGGAGTACGCCCAGTTCCAGGTCGGTCCCCCGGATCGCGTCGGCGAACGACACACGGACCGACGCATGCAGGTCGGCGCCGGCGACGGCGCCCTCCGTCGCGCGTTCGACCGTCTCGTGAATGACGTCGGCGAAGAGGTCGCCGAAGGTGGAGGCCGCCGCGCCGCTCACCGACGTCGCCGAAAAGTCGAAGCCCTCGAACCCGAAGGTGGGCGGCCCCGCCGGCGCGAGGTCCACCCGCCCCCCCTGGTCGTACCGCCGACGGCGCTCGGGGTCGGTCAGGATCTCGAACGCGTCGGCCACGATCTTGAAACGGACGGCGGCCGCACGGTCCCCGGGATTGATGTCCGGGTGGTAGCGGCGCGCGAGACGCCGGTACGCGCGCTTGATGTCGTCAAGCCCCGCGTCTCGCGGCACGCCGATGAGTTCGTATAGATCCATGACGAATCAGTCGGGATTCGGGGTTCGGGACTCGGCTCCTGTCAGCGACACACCGTGCTCATCCTGAATTCAGAATTCCGAATTCAGCATTCTGACTCCTGACTCCTGACTCCTGACTTCGCCTCACTCCTCACTTCTTCCCGTCGTCGACCACTTCCGCGTCGATGACGTCGTCCTTGGGCGCGGCGCCGCCGGGCTCCGGGCCCGACGCGTCCGCCCCGCCGGGGCCCGCACCCGGCCCGCCCGCCGCCCCTGCCTGGGCGTAGAGTGACTCGGCAAGCTTGTGCTGGGCCGCCGTGAGCCGCTCGAGCGCGCTCTTGATGGCCGCCGGTTCGTTCTTGTCCGTGGCGCTCTTCACGTCGTTGATGGCGGCTTCGATCGCCGCCCGGTCCGCGGCGCCCACCTTCTCTCCCATGTCGCGCAGCGTCTTTTCGGTGCCGTACACCGCCTGGTCGGCCTGGTTGCGCGTCTCGACCTCCTCCTTGCGGCGCTTGTCTTCAGCCGCGTGGGACTCGGCCTCCCGCATCATGCGGTCCACTTCGTCCTTGCTGAGGCCGCTCGACGCGGTGATGGTGATCTTCTGCTCCTTGCCGGTGCCCTTGTCCTTCGCCGTGACGTGGAGGATGCCGTTCGCGTCGATGTCGAAGGTCACCTCGATCTGGGGCACGCCGCGGGGGGCGACCGGGATGCCGTCGAGGTGGAAGCGGCCGAGCGTCCGGTTGTCGCGCGCCATCGGGCGCTCGCCCTGCAGCACGTGCACCTCGACGCTCGTCTGGCTGTCGGCCGCCGTCGAGAACACCTCGCTCTTGCGCGTCGGGATCGTCGTGTTGCGCGGAATCAGCGTGGTATGCACGCCGCCCAGGGTCTCGATGCCGAGCGAGAGCGGCGTGACGTCGAGCAGCAGCAGGTCCTTCACCTCGCCCGCCAGCACGCCCGCCTGCACCGCGGCGCCCACGGCCACGACCTCGTCCGGGTTCACGCCCTTGTGCGGCTCGCGGCCGAAGAGATCCTTGACGATCTGCTGCACCTTCGGGATGCGCGTGGAGCCCCCGACCAGCACGACCTCGTCGATCTGCGACGGCTGCAGGCCCGCGTCGGCGAGGGCCTGCCGCACCGGGCCCACGGTCCTCTGCAGCAGGTCGTCCACGAGCTGCTCGAACTTCGCGCGCGTCAGCTTCGTCTGGAGGTGCTTCGGGCCGCTGGCGTCCGCCGTGATGAACGGCAGGTTGATCTCGGACTCCATGACCGTCGACAGCTCCATCTTGGCCTTCTCGGCAGCCTCGCGAAGCCGCTGGAGCGCCATGCGGTCCCGCCCCAGATCGATGCCGTCGGTCCGCTTGAACTCGGCGATGATCCACTCGATCACGCGCTGGTCGAGGTTGTCGCCCCCCAGGTGGGTGTCGCCGTTGGTGGACTTGACCTCGACCACCCCCTCGCCCACTTCCAGGATCGAGATGTCGAAGGTGCCGCCGCCGAAGTCGTAGACCGCGATCGTCTCTTCCTTCTTCTTGTCGAGGCCGTACGCAAGCGCCGCGGCCGTGGGCTCGTTCACGATCCGCATGACCTCGAGGCCCGCGATCGTCCCGGCCTCCTTCGTGGCCTGCCGCTGCGCGTCGTTGAAGTACGCCGGAACCGTGATCACGGCCTTGGTGACCGGCTGGCCCAGGTAATCCTCGGCGGCCTTCTTCAGCTTCTGGAGCACCATCGCCGACACCTGCGGCGGAGGCAGGCGCTCGTCCTTGCCGCCGGACTGGACCTCCACCACCACGTGATCGCCATCCCGCCCGACGCGGAACGGCACCATCTTCATCTCTTCGGAGACCTCTTCGAAGCGCCGGCCCATGAACCGTTTGATCGAGAACACCGTGTTCTCGGGATTCGTCACCGCCTGGCGCTTGGCGACCTGCCCGACCAGCCGCTCCCCGGTCTTGGTGAACGCCACGACCGACGGCGTGATGCGCCCGCCTTCCGGATTGGTGATGACGACAGGCTCGCCGCCCTCCATGACGGCGACCACCGAGTTGGTCGTGCCGAGGTCGATGCCGATGATTTTGCTCATGTTCGCGTCCCCTGCGACAGTCCATCCGCACGCGGCCCATCATGGCCCCGAATCGGACGGCGCTAACAATGTCATTAGAATATTATCTAAGCCTGTTTCTGTCAAGATGGACCCTCTGGATCGACTCCGTCGTCTCTCGCAAGTCCTGTCCCGTCAATTGATTTCCGCGTAGAAAGGGCTATACTGAAGCTGCCTGCCCATAGCCGACCTGCCCTGCCTGCCTCGGGGCCTCGAGTCGGCACCGAGGCTCTCATGCCGACCCTTCTGCGCTTGGGATTCTTCCTGTCGTGCTGCGCGTTGCTCTCGGGGCGTCCGGCATCGGCTCAGACCGCGGCGTTCCCGTCGAGTGGCGCTCCGCCGCCTCCTCACCTTGCGGTGGTGGACGGGCAGGTCTTCATCGATCGGGAAGACCGCTCGGAGGAAGCCGTCGCGAACGTGCCCCTGCTCGAGGGGGACCGGCTGCGGACCGAGTCCGGGCGCCTCGAAGCGGTCTTCCCCGACGGGTCGCTGCTGCACCTCGATCGCGCCTCCGCCATGGACGTTTTGGCCGGAGATCTCGTCCGGCTCCTGCGGGGACGCGTCGCGATGACGGTGCGCGGCACGCGGTCCCCTGAGCAGTCGCTCGCCTACCAGATTGACACCGCTGTCGCGTCGGTGCAGACCCGAGGACCCGGCGAGTTCCGGGTGTCGTCGACGCTGCGGGGCCAGGGCACGGAAGTCGAGCTCGCCGTGTTCCGGGGCGAGGCCGTTCTCGCCAACGATGCTGGCGCCGAAGTCGTTCGTGCCGGCGAGATGGCGCTGGTGCGCGAGGGCCTGGCACCGAGCCGGGCGGAGTACTTCAACTCGGCGCGGTGGGACGACTTCGACCAGTGGAGCGCCCGGAGGCGCGATGCCGGGTATGGCACCGTGTCGGCGGACTATCTGCCGCAGGAGCTCGGCGCCTACGCGAGCACCTTCGACCGGTACGGGGTCTGGCGCGAGGACGCCATCGACGGGCGCGTCTGGTACCCGACGGTGGCGCAGGACTGGCGGCCCTACGCGGTGGGCTACTGGCGTGAATATCCCGCGTGGGATGCCTTCTGGGTCTCGGCCGACCCCTGGGGCTGGCCGACGCACCATTACGGGCGCTGGGGCTACTCGCGCGCGTACGGCTGGTATTGGCTGCCCGCCCGCGCGTGGGCGCCGTCGTGGGTCTACTGGGCGCACTCGCCCGGCTACGTGAGCTGGTGCGCTCTGGGGCGATGGGACAACCCCGTGTTCGGGCTCTTCGGCCTGATGGGCGCGATCGTCGGCGATTGGATCGACCCCTGGCGCGGGTGGACCGTCATCGAGCGGCGGCACTTCGGCTCGTACCGGTCCATGCACCATCTCGCCTACGACGGCCGCCGGCTCGGGCGCGACGAGCGAGGGCGTTTCGCCGTTCAGCGCCACGGACCGGGGCTTGGGCAGGCCGGACCGCGAGGACCCGGCGCCGGCCAGCCCGGTGGAAGCCGCGACATGCGCGGGCCCGAACGGCCGGCTGCACCCGGCGGTCACCGCGCGTGGGGCGCGGATGCGCGGCCCGGCGCTTCCGCGGCTTCCCGCCGTGCGTTCCCGTCGGCGGGGTTGCGCGCGGGAGCCGCTTCGCGGACTGAGACGGCGCGCCGCACGCCGGACGTGACGGCGTTCAGCAACCGCCGGACGGGCGCCATCGAACGCGTGGTCCCGGGCAGCCTGTCGAGGCCCGCCACGGCATCGGGCGACACCCGCCTCGGCAGCGCTCCGCGCGCCGCGTCCCCGCGCAGCAGCGGCAGCACGTTCGGCAGCGCTCCGCGCGCCGCCTCCCCGCGCAGCAGCGGCAGCACGTTCGGCAGCGCTCCGCGCGGCGCGTCTCCGCGCAGCAGCGGCAGCACGTTCGGCAGCGCTCCGCGCGCCGCGTCCCCGCGCA
>CAZBIP010000024.1:0-6838 GCA_964491885.1 uncultured Vicinamibacterales bacterium | reverse complement strand
GGCAGCGCTCCGCGCGCCGCGTCCCCGCGCAGCAGCGGCAGCACGTTCGGCAGCGGCTCCAGCTATCCCCGCAGCGCGCCGTCGCAGTCGCCAGGCAGCCGCTACAGCACGCCGCGCGCCTCCGGCAGCAGTTACGGCAACGCTCCGCGCGCCACGTCCCCGCGCAGCAACGGGAACGCTTCCGGCGGCGCGTCGCGTTCGGCCTCGCCTCGAAGCGGTGCCGGATCGTCGTCGTCGCGCCCCTCGGCTCCGCGCTACAATTCAGGGTCGGGCGGATCACGCCAGCCGGGCGGCGGCCGATCGTCGGCCGGGTCCCGAGGCGGGCGCGGCCGCACGCCCTGAGCGATGTCGAAACCGTCTACCTCGCGCACCTCGCTGGCCCGCCAGGCCACCATCGTCGCGCTGTTCGTCCTTGCGGCGATGCTCGGGATCCTGACGGGCGTGCTGCTCGCGTACGCCGGCGACTTGCCGCTGGTATCGTCGCTCGACGAGTACACGCCGAGCACGATCACGCGCGTCCTCGCGCGCGACGGGCGCGTGATTGGCGAGTACGCGACCCAGCGCCGCGTGAACCTGAAGTACGAGGAGATTCCCCCGCTGATGCGGCAGGCCATCCTGGCGGCCGAGGACGCGGAGTTCGAGCATCACATCGGCATCAGGCCCGTCCGTCTGCTCGTGACCCTCGCCAAGAACGTGCTGGTGCAGCGCCGGATCCTGGGCGGCGGCGCCAGCACCCTCACGCAGCAACTGGCGCGCAAGCTGTTCCTGAAGCCCGACAAGACGCTCGAGCGGAAGGTCAAGGAGTGGGTGCTGACGCTTCAGATCGAGAAGCGTTACACGAAGCGCGAGATCTTCACGCTGTACTGCAACCAGATGAACCTCGGGCACGGCGCGTACGGCGTCGAGGCGGCTTCGCGGCTGTACTTCGGAAAGTCCGTCAAGGATCTCGCGCTGGAAGAGGCCGCGACGATCGCCGGCATCCTGCAGCTCCCCGAGCGCCAGAGCCCCTACGTGAACCAGAAGTGGGCCACGCAGCGCCGCAACTACGCGCTCGGGCGAATGGCCAAGGAGGGCTTCATCACCGAGGCCGAGGCGGCCGCCGCCAAGAAGCGGCCCATCGTCCTCGCCGGACTTCCGGCGCCGGCCAACTCGTCGGCGCCGTACTTCGTCGAGGAAGTCCGCCAGCACCTCGAGCGGCGCTACGGCGCCCGCGAACTCTACGAGGCCGGCCTGACCGTGCAGACGACGCTCGACGCCGATCTGCAGGCTGCCGCGGCGCGCGCGCTGGATCAGGGCCTGCGCGCGCTCGACAAGCGCCGCGGCTTCCGCACGCCGGCGCGCAACGTCGTGGCCGAAGGCCATCCGGCCGCCGAGCACCGCGAGCGCCGCTGGGACCGCCCGATCGCGGTCGGCGACATCGTGCCGGCGGTGGTGCTGGAGGTGTCGCCAGGCGCGGCCAAAGCGGCGCCGAAGTCCCGGACCAGGGCACAGGCGCCTCCCTCCCCGTCTTCGGCGCTGGCCCCCGGGACGGCGCGGCTCCGCATCGGGAAATACAACCCGGTGCTGGGGCGCGAGGGCTTCGAGTGGACGGGCCGGCAGGCCGCGGCGAACATCGTGAAGCCGGGAGATCTCATCTCCGTCGAGGTCACGGCCCTCGACGCCGCCGCCGGAACCATGGAGGTCGCGCTGGAGCAGACGCCCGTCGTGGAAGGCGCGCTCCTGGCGATCGACAACCGGACGGGCCAGGTCCGCGCCATGGTCGGCGGCTTCGACTTCGGGCGGAGCAAGTTCAACCGCGCCGTCCAGGCACCCCGGCAGGTCGGGTCGATCTTCAAGCCGATCGTGTTCACGGCTGCCATCGATCGGGGATACACGCCCTCGTCACTGATCGTCGACGAGCCGGTCTCGTACTCCACGGGCCCGGGACAGCCGTCCTACGAGCCCCAGAACTACGATCACCAGTACGAAGGCGCCATCACCCTGCGCCGCGTCCTCGAGCAGTCGCGCAACGTGCCCACGGTGAAGCTGATGGCACAGCTCACCCCGCCCGAGGTCGTCGGCTACGCAAAGCGCCTGGGCTTCGTGTCCCCCCTTCAGCCGTACCTGTCGACGGCCCTGGGCGCGTCGGAGGCCACGCTGCTGGAAGTCACCAGCGCATACTCCGCCTTCGCCAACCAGGGCGTTCGCATGGTGCCCTACAGCATCGTCAAGGTGGCGGAGCGGGACGGCACCGTGCTCGAGGAGCAGCACCCGGTCGCGAAGGATGGTATCCGCGCCGACACGGCGTTCGTGATGGTCAGCCTGCTGCGCGGCGCGGTGCAGCGCGGCACGGCGGCAAGAGCCGCCGCGCTCGACTGGCCGCTCGCCGGCAAGACCGGCACGGTGGACGACTACACCGACGCCTGGTTCGTGGGCTTCGATCCGTCGCTGACCGTGGGCGTGTGGATCGGCCACGACATGAAGAAGCCGCTGGGACCGAACGAGACGGGAGCCGTGGCCGCCCTGCCGGTCTGGATGTCCTTCATGAAGGCCTACATCGATCGGTACGGAGACCGCTCGAATCCGCCGATCTTCGAGCCGCCGGGAAACATCGTGTTCACGGCCGTGGACCGCAACTCGGGCACCCCGGTGGACCCGTCTGACCCGTCAGCCATCACCGAGGCCTTCATCTCGGGCACCCAGCCGGGGATCGGGTTTCCGAGACAGTAAGCAGAATTCAGAATTCAGGAGTCAGAAGTCAGAATCCGCACGGAGTCCCGGTGACGAGCCCCGAGTCCTGCGCCAGGACGGCGCACCCTGAGCGAGCCGTCCGTCAGCGCGCGAGGCGAAGGGCGAGTCCCGGATCCCGAATCCCGAGTCCCGAGTCCCGCCTGACAAGCCCCCAGCGCCCAGCCCCTAGCCCCCAGCCTAATCGTCCGCCCCGCCCGGCTGTCCGAGCGTCCCGTTGGCCTTCGCCTTGAGGTAGGACTTGATGAAGACGTCGATGTCGCCGTCCAGGACGCGCGCGACGTCGCCCACCTGGGTTTTCGTGCGGTGGTCCTTGATCATCTGGTAGGGGTGCAGCACGTAGCTCCGGATCTGGCTGCCGAAGGCGATGTCCTTCTTCTCGCCCCCGAGTTTCTCGATCTTCGCCTGCTGCTCCCGGATCTTGATGTCGTAGAGGCGGGACTTCAGCACCTTCATGGCCGCGTCCCGGTTCCGGATCTGCGACCGTTCGTTCTGGCAGGACACGACGATGTTCGTCGGCAGGTGGGTGATGCGCACCGCCGAGTACGTCGTGTTCACGCCCTGCCCGCCCGGGCCGCTCGAGCAGAAGGTATCGACCCTGATGTCCTTCTCGTCGACCTCGATGTCGACGTCGTCCTCGAGTTCGGGCCACACGTAGACCGACGCGAAGGACGTGTGGCGGCGCGCGGCCTGGTCGAACGGCGAAATGCGGACGAGCCGGTGCACGCCGGCCTCGGCGAGCAGCAGGCCGTACGCGTACTCGCCCGTCACGGTGAGCGTCGCGCTCTTGAGTCCCGCCTCGTCGCCCGGCTGGTAGTCGAGGATCTCGCGCTTGAACCCGCGGCGCTCCGTCCACTTCAGGTACATCCGGAGGAGCATGTCCGCCCAGTCCTGTGACTCCGTGCCGCCGGCGCCGGGATGGACCGTCATGACGGCGTTGGCCCGGTCGTGTTCGCCGCCCAGGATGCGCTTCGTCTCCGCGACCTCCACCTGTTCCTCCAGGCGGTCGAGGCCCGCGGTGAGGTCAGACGCGACGTCCTCGCCCGCGGCGATCCACTCGGCGAGCACGACGAGGTCGGCTTCCTGCTTCTGCAGCGATTCGATCAGGTCGATGTCGTCCTGGAGGCGGCGCCTGCGCTGAAGCACCCGCTGGGCTTCGGCCTGGTCCTTCCAGAAATCGGGGTGGGCAGTCAGGGTTTCGAGGCGGGACGCTTCGTCTCGAGGCCGATCGGCCTCAAAGATACCTCCGCAGCTCCGCGGATCGCTTCACGAGGTCGTCGTGCCGGCGGACCAGGTCTTCGACGTCGAATGCCACAGTCGTGTCTCCAGTCGGCGGACGCCCGCCGTCGTACGATTCTACCGCGAGCGGCGTCCCCGCGTCTTGCGGGGGCGCGTGAAGACCCACACGGCGGCCGTGCCGAGCCCGCACGCCCAGGCGAACGCGTCCCCGGTGCGCGCGTACACCGTGCGGTGGTCGAGAAATCGGACGTCTCCCGTCAGCACGGTCCGCTCGAAGAGCCGCGTCCGCGCGACGACTCGCCCGTATGGATCGACGATGCCGCTGATGCCGGTGTTGGCGGAGCGAACGAGGTACCGGCCCTGCTCGACCGCGCGGAGCGTGGCCATCCAGAAGTGCTGATGGGGCGCGGACGTGCGGCCGTACCACGCGTCGTTCGTGATCGTCGTGAGCAGCTGGCTGCCCCGCGCGACGAAGGCCGCCATGAGATCCGGATACACGACTTCGTAGCAGATGGCCGTCGACAGCCGGCTCGCGCCCACCGGCATGACCGCCGCCTCGCGGCCGGGCGAGAAGTCGGCGACCGACTCGACGAGCGGCGCCACGAAGAAGAGGAGGCGCTTCAGCGGCACGAACTCGCCGAAGGGCACGAGGTGCATCTTGCGGTACACCGCGGCCGTCGTCCCGTCCGGCGCCAGGAGGAACGCGGCGTTGTAGAAGCGCGGCGGCTGCCCGTCTTCGTACTGATCGCTGCCGAACAGCAGCGACACGCCGTGCTCCCGCACCGTCCGGCGGACCGCCTCGGCGCCGGCCCGGTCCTGTTCGTAGAGGAACGGTGTCGAGGACTCGGGCCAGATCACGAGCGAGGCTCCGCGCGACGCGCCTTCGCGGGTCTGATCGAGATAGGTGCCGAGGATGCGCGCGGCCCGGTCCCGATCCCACTTCTCGTGCTGGGGGATGTTGCCCTGCGCCAGGGCGACGCGCACGGCCGGTCCCACAGTCGTCAGACTGCCCTCCCCTGCCCGCCAGGCGCCCCAGCCGGCGAGCAGGCCGGCCGTCGCGGCCACCATGGCCGGCGCCGCCCACCGCACCCGCCCCCGACCGACCATGGCGACGGCGAGCGCCGCGGAGGCCGCCACGAGCAGCGCCGAGAGCCCGTATACGCCCGCGAGGCTCGCTGTCTGCACGATCGGGACGACGCCGGCCTGGCTTGCCCCGAGCTGCACCCAGGGAAAGCCGCCGAGCACCCAGCGTCGCAACAGTTCCATCCCCACCCAGATGACCGGGGCTGCCATCAGGCCCGATGCGCCGCTGCGGGCGGCGGCGCGAGCCGTCAGCGCGGCGAAGCAGGCTGGATAGATCGCCAGGTAGGCGACGAGCAGCCCGCCGGCGAACACCGCGAGCGGGAGGCTGATGCCGCCGAACGTCCGCAGCACATCCGGGGTCCAATACAGCGTGCCCCCGAAGTACACGCCGCCCGTCAGGAGGCCGAGCAGGAAAGGCCGCCGGGGCGGGCGTCCGCCCCGCCCCGAGAGGGCGACGAGCAACGGCGCCAGCGCCACCCACGCCAGGCTCGGGTGCCCGAACTTCGGGAAGCTGAAGGCCAGCAGGAGGCCGGAGAGGATCGCTAGCGCGTAACCCAGGGCTTGTACCGCTTCTCTTGGCGCAGCAGGCGCTCGGCGAGGGCGTCTGCCGCCCGCTTGTCCTTGAACGAGCCGATCCGCACGCGGAACACCGCGGGGTTGTCCCGTGCGCCTGGCGCGAGCGCACGCGCGTCGAAGCCCTTCGTCTTCAACTGCCTGACGATCGAGTCAGCTTCGGTGCGGCTCCTCACGGCCGCCACCTGGACCGTGTAGAGGCCTGCCTCGACGGCGGCGCCGCGCTCTCCCCCGGGCACCGCCGCGGCGGCCGCGCTGGCCGGACGCGGCGACTCCGGAAGCCGCTCGGGCTCCGCGCGTGGCACGGGCTCGGCGGGCACGTCCGGGGGCAGTTCGACGCCGGGCCTCGGAATCTCCTGCGCCGGCAGAGCGCGCACCCGTTCGGCCGGCGGATTCGAGCCCAGCCGGTCGGGATACGTGAAGGGTTCCGAGCCGTCTGCGAGCGGCACCTCGGCCTGTCCGGCGTCGCCCACGACCTGCGACGAGGCGATCGCGTCCTGGTCGCCCACGGCGCCCCTCGCGTTCCGGACGCCGCGCCCCACGAGCACCCCGGACAGGAAGATGCCCACGGCGAACACCAATGCCGCCATGAACGTGAAGACGAGCTGCTTGTCGCTCAGGTGCATGCCGCGGGGTCGATCGTCCGTCATGGATGGTCTCGACGGCCCTGGGCTACGGACGGTTGAGCAGTCCCCGCAGCAGGTCGATCGGCAGCGGGAAGACGATCGTCGAGTTCTTCTCGGCGGCGATCTCGGTCAGCGTCTGGAGGTACCGGAGCGTCATCGTCTCCGGCTGCGTGCCGATGACGCGCGCCGCCTGCGCGAGCTGTTCTGAAGCCGCCAGCTCGCCCTCCGCGTGGATGATCTTCGCGCGCTTCTCGCGCTCGGCCTCCGCCTGCCTGGCCATGGCGCGCTGCATGTTCTCGGGCAGGTCGACGTGCTTCACCTCGACCGACGACACCTTGATGCCCCAGGCGTCGGTGTGCAGGTCGAGGATCTGCTGGAGCTGCGTATTGAGCCGGTCGCGCGCCGACAACAGGTCGTCGAGCTCCACCTGTCCCAGCACGCTCCGCAGCGTCGTCTGGGCGAGCTGCGATGTGGCGTAGTGGTAGTTCTCCACCTGCACGATGGCGTTCTGCGGGTGGACGACGCGGAAGTAGACGACGGCGTTGACCTTCACGGAGACGTTGTCGCGCGTGATGATGTCCTGCGGCGGC
>CAZBIP010000023.1:0-28325 GCA_964491885.1 uncultured Vicinamibacterales bacterium | reverse complement strand
GCAAGTCGAGCCAGCTCGTGAAGGACCCGGCCGTGCTCAGGGGCGTGCTGGCGCTCTCGGGCGGAAGGGCATACGTCTTGGAGGCAAGTGTGCGGTGACAGAAGACAGGAGTCAGGAGTCAGGAGTCAGAATTCTGAATTCCTCATTCGAGTCTCGGACGACAGAAGAACGGCAGTGATCGGCCGGGAAACACGATGGAGGCCGGGGCTTCAGCCCCGGCAAGATCGAGGACGGACGAAGACCGCAACCATACGAGGAGCCCCTATGAGAACGAGTCTTGTTGCCGCAGCGATCGCGCTCGCGGTGGCCGCCGCTCCCATGACCATTCAGGCCTCCAGGGTGGGCGCGCCGGCCCCGGAATTCAAGGGAACGGACACGAAGGGCAAGGCCCACAACCTGTCGGACTTCAGGGGCAAGTGGGTCGTGCTCGAGTGGCACAACGAAGGCTGTCCGTACGTGAAGAAGCACTACGGCGGGCAGAACATGCAGAAGCTCCAGCAGGAGTGGACGTCCAAGGGCGTGGTGTGGCTGACGGTCCTCTCGTCGGCCGAGGGGCAGCAGGGCCACATGGCGGCCGCGCAGGCCGATGCGTACTTCTCCGCGCAGAAGGCCGCGCAGACGGCGGTCCTGCTCGACGCGTCGGGCGAGATCGGGCGCCTGTACGACGCGAAGACGACGCCGCACATGTTCGTCGTGAACCCGGAAGGCGTCCTGGTTTACAGCGGCGCCATCGACGACAAGCCGACCAGCGACCTGGCGGACCTCGCCGGAGCCACCAACTTCGTCTCGGCCGCGCTCGCCGAAGGCATGTCCGGCAAGGCCGTCACGACGGCGACGTCAAGGCCGTACGGCTGCGGCATCAAGTACGCGAAGTAGTCGCACGGTTGTGCCGCCGGGCCGCCCGGCCCGGCGGCGCCGTTCCGCGCGTCGCGGCTAATCGAACGCCGCCGGCCTGTCGGGGTTGCGCAAGGCCTCGAACACGAACTGGACCTGCGCGGGCACGATGCGGGTGAGCGACAGTTCGGGGACCCGATCCTCGGGGAAGAACCCGACCTCGGAGGTTTCGTCGCTCGCGGCAGGCGCGCCTCCGACGAGGTCGCACTGGAAGACCAGCTTGTACACCGCGAACGGGTACGGCGTGTGCGGGTGCTTGTCGCGGTCCCAGCACGCCAGCAGCCGCGTCGCCCGGACGACGTAGCCCGACTCTTCGCGCACTTCGCGCTCGACGCACTCGGCCGCGCTCTGGCCGACGTCCGCCCAGCCGCCGGGCAGCGTCCAGCACCCGTCCGATCGCTCGCGCACGAAGAGCAGGGCGCCATCCCGCAGGACCGCCGCGCGGACGTCCACCTTCGGCGTGGCGTAGCCGCGCTCCGACGCGAACACGCCGGCCGCGAGCGCGACGCGCCCGGGATCGGGGCCCGCCATCATGGACGCCGCGATCTCCCCGAGTTCCCGGTAGCGGCCGACGTCGTAAGGGTTCTCGGCGAAGGCGAGTCCCGTCTGCGAGATGGCCTGGATGCGCCGGGCTGCATCGAGCCACGTGATGGGTGTCATGACAAGGCAGGATCGTACCATGCCGCGCGCGTGGCGCACGGACGGCGGCCGGATCGGGGCCGGCCGGAGGCGCGTGCGATCACCACACGCCCGGCACGAGGCGGTAACGGACGCGCGCCGCGTACTCCCGGTACCCGTCGAGGCCGTCGCGGAGCGCGCGGTCCTCGAGGGCCGTCCTGACCACGAAGAGCGCGGCGCCGATCACCGAACACAAGAGCGTCCACCACGAGTCGAGCAGAAGACCAGCCACCCAGAGGAACCAGACGTTCACGGCGTACATCGGGTGGCGCACGACTCGGTACGGCCCGGTTGACGCGACTCGATGCGAGCCGTCGGCGCGGATCCGCACGGTGGTGGCGAGGAACGGGTTGCTGGCCATCGCCCAGAAGATGCCCGCCATCGACGCGAGGAACCCGGCCCCGCCGAGCACCTCCAGCGCCAACGGCACGTCCGTCCACCCGAAGCGCGCGTCGAGGCCGGCCACCACGTACTGCGCCAGGCCGGCGATCAGCATGAAGGGGGCCAGCACGCGGTCGAAGCGCTTCGTCGTCTCGTCCTTCCGGCCGCGCTCGTTGATGACGGCGGGATGGTGCCGCACCATCCACGAGCCCCCGACGGCGATCGCGGCGGCGTAGAGGCCCAGGTAGATCCAGCCGTTCCAGAAATCGAGCCGGCCGGCCGGCAGGAAGATGGCCAGGCCGATCACGGCGATCATCCCGGCGATCTGCCGGATTCGCCGGCGCCCGTCCTGGTTCAAACCAACCACGGCAGCGGTGTCTGTCTCGGGCATGGGCCGGCTCGTCCTCCATCTCCACGCGCCCGATCGCCGCCGGGTCCGCCGGGGCGTGTCAGGCGTTCTCGCGGCAACGCCATCGTCGCGGTGCGCCGCCATTCTACGCCGGCGTGACGCGCGCACCCACAACAAGACGCGTCGCCCTCGCTGTGCTGGTTCCGCCGGGGCGGCAACGCGAACACGCGTCGGCCTCGACGCGCCCGTGGCCTGGGTACCGTGTACACTGTGCTCGGAGCCTGGGCACCCGGGCTGGATGGCCTCCCGGCAGAGGGGCGGGCGCCCGGCTTTTCACGAGGCCGAAGCACGACGACGATGGACGATTCCAAGCGTCAGGATCTGAGGCGTTTCGTCGATCAGTGGCGCCTGGCGGGCCCGGCGCTGGAGGACCAGCGACTGGACGAGGTGTCCGCCCTGAGCGACGAGCAGGCGCGCCGCATCACGCTCGACTTGTTCGCGCTGTGGCGTCCGGCCGGCCACGATCCGTCAGGGGCCGAACTCGTCGAGCAGCAGCGCGTGTTCAGGCTGTGGCACGCACGCATGCAGGACAGACCATGACAGCCCTCGCGGCGGCGGCGGTCGAGATCCTCGATTGGCTGCGTGCCGGCGGCTGGGAGTCCTGCCTCATCGGCGGGATGGCCGTCCAGCGGTGGGGAGAACCTCGCCTCACTCAGGACGTCGATGTGACCGTCCTGGTCGGTCCGGGCCTCGAACCGGCATTCGTCGATGCCACGCTCGCGGGGTTCTCCGGGCGCCGGCCGGATGCGCGGGCGTTTGCCCTCGCCTATCGCGTGCTGCTCATCCGGGCCGGCAACGGGGTGCCGGTCGATCTCGCGCTCGGCGGCACGGGATTCGAGATCGAATCGGTACGGCGGTCGACGGCCTGGGAGATCGAACCCGGCTGCCGCGTGCCGACGTGCTCAGCCGAAGACCTGATCGTCCACAAACTGATCGCGGGCCGCCCCAGGGATATCGCCGATCTCGACGGGATCGTCGGGAGGCAGGCTGGGCAGCTCGACATGGAGCTGATCCGAAGGTGGGTCGCGGGATTCGCCGATGTCCTGGAGAACCCGGACCTCGGCCGGCCGCTCGAACGCGCCCTCGGCGAGGTTCGGCGCCGGACCCCGTAAGCCCGGGTGCTGCCGCGCCGGGGCGCGGGTCCTGCCGGCGACGTTTCCATTTGTCCTCGGCAGAACTGACGGTGACTAGCCTGCGGGCAAATGGAAAGCGCCGCCGTCACCCGCGTGAGCGCGGCCTCTGCCCGAGCCGTTCGGCACGGCTCGGCGATCGCGAGTCGCGATACTCTGTTCAACGCACCGGCAGCTCGAACGGCCCGGCCGGCAGCCCGCTCCCATCCGACAGGTTGCACAGGGGGCTCGGGCCCCAGCAGAAGCGCACGCGCGTGGGCGCGGGGCCTCCATCGACCGGAATCACGGCACGACTTCCGTCAGTCGCGGCGCCCGCGAACCGGCACGACCCCTTCTCCGCACCGCACAGCTCGAACCCGATGGCCTGGCTCGCGCTGTACGTCACGAGCGTGCCTTCGACGTCGCCGAACGTCACGACGACGCGGCCATTCTCGAGGCGGGCGGACTGCGCGGCGGGACCCGACGGCGCGATGGCCTCGCCGTAGACGACGCGGCGAGCCGCGCGCGCGAGGCGCCGCCCGACGTCGCGCTTGTTGGCCGGGTGGATGTCGTCGCGTTCGCCGAGGTCGATGGTCACGGCGAGGGCGGCGTGCGCGTCTTTCGCCACGGCGCGCCGCTGCGCCTCGCGAATCTCCGACCAGTTGGATTCCACCGGCTCGGTGGGCGTGGGCCCAAACCCCGGCAACTGCACGATCAGGAACGGCAGGCCGGCTCCGAACTGCATGCGCCAGCCGGCCATGAGCCCGCCGAGCAGCGCCTCGTATCCGGCCGGCACGTCGGCATTCGTCTCGCCCTGGTACCAGACCGCCCCCCGCAGCCCGAACGGGCCGAGCGGCGCGATCATGCCGTTGTAGAGCGTCGTCAGGCCGGAGATCGGCTCCCACGGCGCGCGGGCCGGCCGGCCGATGCCAAGCGGCACGATCTGGTAGCGCCACTCCCCCGCCAGCGGAACCTTCGATCCATCGTCGAACGTGAGCGCGAGCTTCTCGGCGGGTCCGATCATGCCGCCGGCGTCCCAGGTGCTGAGCACGTTCAGGGCGATGACGTTCTCGCCGGCGCGGAGGACGCCGGGCGGGATCGGGTAGGTGCGCTCGGTGCCCCAGCCGAAGGTGTTGCGGATGACGCGGCCGTTCACCCACGTCTGGTCGACCTCGTCTATGCCCCCGAGAGAGAGAGTCGCGGCGCGCGAGGCCTGCGCCGGCGTGAGTTGAACGGATCGCCGGAACCAGACCATGCCGTCGTGCGCGGAGAGAGCGGGGACTCCCCAGGTCTTCCAGTTCCGCATCGGCTCGGGCACCGGCGTCCAGTCGCCCGTGCCCGCCGGACCGGGCTGCCAGGGCTCGGTGCCGCCTTTGGACGCAGCGCGCCACCAGGCTTCCCACTGGCGGCCGAACTGCTGGTTGGCCGCG
Source organism: uncultured Vicinamibacterales bacterium (assembly GCA_964491885.1). Classification (GTDB taxonomy): domain Bacteria; phylum Acidobacteriota; class Vicinamibacteria; order Vicinamibacterales; family JAKQTR01; genus JAKQTR01. The sequence goes on along the minus strand of CAZBIP010000023.1, from coordinate 23,424 downwards.
TCCTCGTCGCGTGCGAACAGGCGCAGCAGGTCGAGGCGATCGTCGAACCCGCCGACGGTTCGCAGGCCGGCGTCGCTCGCCCACACTTCCGCGGCCGAGCCGCCCCACGCGGCATTGACGAGGCCCATCGGGACCGGCACCGACTCCTGCAGCTCGCGGGCGAAGAAGTAGCAGGCCGCGGAGAAGGCGCGGATGTTCTCGGGCGTCGCCGTCTTCCAGGCCGCCGCCGCCGGAAGGTCCGGCGCAGGCTCGATGCGGTCGGTGTGCGGGACGTTGAGCAGGCGCAGGCGGTCGTTCGTCGTCCGGCCCGCGGCGAACTGGCCGCCTCGAGAGGCCGCGACGGCCAGTTCCATGTTCGACTGCCCGGAGCAGAGCCACACGTCGCCGACGAGGATGTCGGACACCGTCTGGGCGGCGCCCGTTTCGGAGCGCGCCTCGAGCGTGAACGGCCCGCCGGCTGGCATCGCCGGGAACGTGGCCTCCCATCGGCCCGAGCCGCTGGTCTCGACGCTCGCCTGCTGGCCGTTGAGGGTGGCGGTCACCTGCTCGCCGGGCGCGGCCGTGCCCCAGACGACGACCGGCCGGTCGCGCTGCAGGACGGCGTGGTCCTGGAACACCCGCGCGAGCAGCGGCGGCGGGGGCGCCTGGGCCGAGACGACGGGGATGGCGCTCATGAACAGGCTCGCCAGCGCCAGGGCGGCCGTCACGCCCCCGGCGAGTGTGCCTCTGCCTCGGTGCCCCCGTGCGGAATCGGAACGTGTCACCGATTCGGAATGGGAAAGTGTCACCGTTTCCACCTGCGTCGTCTCCGTCTAGGACGCGTGCACCTTGCCGCGGCTCAGTGACGCGAAGATCCCGGCGACCGAGAGCGCCGCGAAGGCGCCCAGGAGCAGGCGCGCGCCCTGGACGAACGCGGCCTGGTTCGAGGGCCCGATCGTCGTGCGCCCGACGAACAGCGCGACCACCAGCGCGGCCATGCCCATGCTGATCATCTGCCCGAGCATGCGCATCGTGCTGAGCACGGCCGACGCGAGGCCGTACTGGCGGCGATCGACCGAGCCCATGACGGCGTTCGTGTTCGGCGACGAGAACAGGCCGAAGCCGACGCCGAGGACGAGCAGGCTGGCGCCGATGTGCGCCAGGCCGCTGCCCTCGCTCACGAAGGACAGCGACGCGAGGCCGGCGGCCGTGAGGGCCATCCCGGCGGACGCCAGCAGCCGCGGCTCGATGCGGTCGGACAATCGCCCGGCGAGCGGCGAGCAGAGCGCCTGCATCACGGGCTGCGACATCATCACGAGGCCCGCCTGCTGGGGCGTGAGCGCCTTGACGTACTGCAGGTAGAGGCTGAGGACGAAGCCGACGGCGAACGTGGCGGCGTAGTTGATGAGGGCCGCGAGATTGGAGAACGCGAAGACCCGGTTGTCGCGAAGCAGGCGGACGTCCAGCAGCGGCGACGCGGACCGGGCTTCCCACCGGACGAAGAGCGCGATGCCCGCGGCTGCCAGCGCGAGGAGCGCCGCGCCTCGCCCGGACGGCAGGGCCCCCAGGCCGAGCATGAGCGCGATGATCGAGAGGGCGTAGGCCACGGCCCCCGCGAGGTCGAAGGCCTCCCCGGCTGCTTCCTTCCACTCGGCGCGCACGTAGCGGAGCGTGAGCCCGAGGGAGCAGGCGCAGAGGACGGCGTTGGTCCAGAAGATGGCCCGCCAGCCGATCTCGCCGACGATCCAGCCGCCGATGGGGGGCCCGAGCGAGAGTCCGAGGTAGACCGACGCGACGCTCCAGCCGAGCACCCGCCCGCGCTGCTCGCGCGGGTACACCGAGATGAGCATGGCGGTGGCGGTGCCGAAGACCATCCCCCCGCCCAGGCCCTGGATGACGCGGGCGGCGATCAGCATCGTGCCCGAGCCGGTGAGGGCGGCGACGATCGATCCGAGCAGGAAGCCGGTCACGCCGGCGGTGAACACGCGTTTGCGGCCGTGGATGTCGGCCAGGCGCCCGAACGGCAGCAGGAAGACGACGGCCGCGAGGATGTAGGACGTCGCGATCCAGCTGAGCATGACGGCGTCGAGGCCGAGGTCGGCGGCGAGGCGCGGGAGCGCGAGGTTCACCGACGCGCCCATGAAGGGCGTCATGAAGGACGTGAGCATGGCCACGGCGAGGGTCGCCCGCTGGAGGGGGCTGTGGGTCATGACGCGCCCGCCCGTGTGCCGCTTCGTCGCATGTCAGACGATGCCCAGGGTCTTCTGCATGCGCTCCAGGGGCACGCCCTTGGTCTCGGGCACGAAGAGCCGCACCCACAGGAGCTGCAGCACCATCATGCCGCAGAAGAAGGCGAAGATCGTCCAGGGCTGGAACGCTTCCACCATCTTCGGGAAGACGAGGGTGATGAGCGCCGCGCAGATCCAGTGCGTGGAGCTGCCGAGCGTCTGGCCGGCGGCGCGGTTGCGGTTCGGGAAGATCTCGCTGATGAGCACCCAGATCACCGCGCCCTGCCCGACGGCGTGCGCCGCGATGAACGCGAAGATGCAGGCGGGCACGATGGCCACGCGCCCCGTGTAGAAGGCCCACGCGCACAGGCCGAGCGAGGCGATGTAGCCGAACGACCCGATGGTGAGGAGCGTCCGCCGGCCGAGCCTGTCGATCAGCCACAGGCCCACGAACGTGAAGATCAGGTTCGTCACGCCCACGCCGACCGACTGCAGGAGCGCCGCGCTCGCGCCGAGGCCGGTCAGCTCGAAGATGCGCGGGGCGAAGTACAGGATCGCGTTGACGCCCGAGAACTGGTTGAAGAACGCGACGAGGAACGCGAGCATGATCGGCCGCAGCAGGCGCCGCGTGAAGAACCGGGCGGCGTCCTGCCTCCGCCCCACCGACGCCTCGACGTCGTCCGCCATCGCCTGGAGCTGGGCCTCCGGCAGATCCGGGTTGAGGCTCCGGAAGACGTGCAGGCCCGCCGCGCGATCGCCCTGGTGCGTGATGAGCCACCGCGGGCTCTCGAGGAGCCAGACCGAGAGCACGGTGAACAGCAGCGCCGGGAAGGCCTCGACGCCCAGCATCCAGCGCCACGCGTTCGCCCCGAAGCCGCCGAGCAGGGCGTTCGACAGGTAGGCCACGAGGATGCCGAAGACGATGTTGAACTGGAACATGCCGGCGAGGCGCCCTCGGGCGTGCGCCGGCGAGATCTCGGAGATGTAGAGGGGCGAGGCGACGGTGGACATCCCGACGCCGACGCCGCCGATGAAGCGGGCGATCATGAGCGAGTACACGCCCGGGGCGAGCCCCGACCAGACCGCCGACGCGAAGTACAGGATCCCGGCGGCGAACAGCGTCCACTTGCGGCCGTACCGCTCGGTGGGCCAGCCTCCGGTGAGCGCGCCGATCACCGTGCCCCACAGGGCGGCGCTGATGACCAGCCCGTGCAGCGCCGCGCTCAGCCCCCAGAGCCGCTGGATCGACTGCTCGGCTCCCGAGATGACGACCGTGTCGAAGCCGAACAGGAAGCCGCCCAGCGCGGCGACGACCGAAGACAGGACGACCTTCTTGTGCATGTCGATCCCTTCACACGTGCTGGGGGTCCGCAGGCGGCCGCAGCCGCCGGGCATCCGGCGGCGCGCCGCCGATCATACGCCGGTTTGCGCGGCGCCGTTTCAGCGCCGCGCGCCGCCAGCCCCTCCGGCGCGGGGGCCGAGGCTGTACCGTTTCATCATCCGCCAGAGCGTCACCGTGCTGACGCCCAGGGCGGCAGCGGCCGCTTTGCGGCTGCGAGGGTGCCGGCGCAGCGCCTCCTCGACCATCGCCCGCCGCGCGGCGCCGACGTCGAGGTCGCCGGCCGGCCCCCCGCGCGGGGCCACGGTCCGCACCTCCGGCGGCAGGTCGTCGATCGACAGGACGGGTCCGTGCGAGAGGATCACCGCCCGCTCGATGGCGTGCTCCAGTTCGCGGACGTTGCCCGGCCAGGGGTAGCTCACGAGCGCGATCATCGCCTGCGACGACAGCGCCTTGACGTCCTTGGCCAGGCGCGACGCCGTGCGCCGGAGGAACTCCTGCGCGAGGGCCGGGATGTCCTCGGCGCGCTCGCGCAGCGGCGGGATCGCGATCACGAAGCCGGCGAGGCGGAAGTAGAGATCCTCGCGAAAGCGCCCCTCCGCAATCGTGGCCCGCAGGTCGCGGTTCGTGGCGGTCACGATCCGCGGGCGGACCTTGATGTCGCGCTCGCTGCCGACGCGCCGGATCTCGCCCTCCTGGAGGGCCCGCAGGAGCTTCGCCTGGACGGTGGGCGCCATCTCGCCGATCTCGTCGAGAAAGAGCGTGCCGTCCGTCGCGACCTCGAACAGGCCGGCCTTGTCGCGGACCGCGCCCGTGAAGGCGCCGCGCACGTGGCCGAACAGCTCCGATTCCAGCAGCGTCTCGGTGAGGGCCGCGCAGTTCACCGACACGAGCGGGCCGGAGGAGCGCGCGCTGTGCGCGTGGACGAGCCGGACGATGAACTCCTTGCCCGTGCCGCTCTCGCCCGTGACGAGCACCGTCGTGTCGAGCGGGGCCACGCGGGACGCGAGATCCAGCACGCCGCGCATCTGCGGGCTCCGCACGACGAACCGCTGGCGCGCCACGTGCTCCGCCACGCGCTGCTGCAGCGCGTCCATCTCGCGCTCGCGCCGGAGAAGGGCGCGCTCCCGCACCGCCAGCGCCTGCCGCTGGCGGGTGGCCGCCACGCGGAGGCGCTCGACCTCCGCCCCGAGATCGGCCCCCTGGTAGTCGAACCGGAAGCCGTCGAGGTCCGCGCCCCAGCCACCCGCGTGCCTCCCGACGAGCCGGCACTCCCGGTGTCCCTGCCCGACGCATTGCGTCTCGCGGAAGTAGACCTCCAACCCGAGCGCGGCACTGACGTAGCCGCTGATGTAGCCGACGAGGCTCCAGCACACCGGAGCGTCGCCGCGGCCGTAGTGCTCGAGGTGCTGCTCTCCCTCGTACGACCGGCGCCACGTGAGCTCGCTCTCGAACGCGCCCGAGACCGGGTCGTGCTCGAGGCGCGTGAACTCCGCGCGCACGATGCCCTCGAGCGCGTGCACGGTGGCCGACGCCCGCACGCCGTCGAGCGGGTCGGCCCAGCCCCACTGGTCCTTCAGGTTGATGGCGTCGTGATACCCGTCGGCGAACCCGAAGCGCAGGAGAACGCGGCGGGCGGTCGGGGACCCCAGCGTCTGGATGAGTTCCTTTCGCAACAGCCCCATCGCGGCGGCGCTGAGGATGACGACGCGCTGCTCGCGCAGCCGGATGAGGCCCTCGTCCGGACTGAAGTCGAAGACCTCGTCGAGCAGACGCTCCCGCTTGCGTTCCATGACAGCGCCTCCGGGACCAGCCGGGAGTCAAGCCGAGTCATTTCAATATGAAACATTGCCGACAAGTCGCGGTGGCACGGCGGTGATCGCCGGCCGCCGCGCCCTGCCGATGTCGGCAATCTCTTGGAATTCGCCGCTTCTCTGCCAGGCACCTCCCTGGCGCTCGCGCGGGATGGCCGTCAAGAGAATTTCATGTTGAGATTACTGCTTTCGTCTTGAAATAGCCAGCCACGTCACACCTGGCATTCCCTGACAGGCAAGTCATTGTCTCTCAGTTGTTTGCACGCCGACATCTCCGCTCAGAGGCCTGGCCAGCCCTTTGCCTTACCGATGAACGGCGGCCTTCTGCCGCGGGAGGTCGCGTGTGTCTGCCAATCCCGCCGCGCATCGCCAGTCCGCCCCAACAACCGGAGACACAAACATGCAGCTGAGACTCAGAAGCGCATCGTTCACCGACAACCCGCTCCTCGTGCCGCAGGTCGAGCGGCGGGCGCGCCTCGAGTTCGGGCGCTTCGGCGCGCGCGTGGACCGCGTCACCATCTCGGTGCTCGACCGCGCCGAGTCGGCCCCCGTGCGTTTCCATTGCGGCGTCGGCGTCCACGTCCTCGACGAGAACGACGACCTGCGCCTCGTGGTGTCGATGGGGGAAGACGACGACCTCTACCGGTCCGTGGACTCGGCACTCACGCGGGCCGGCGTCCGCACGGGCGGCGAGATTGCCAGGGCCGAGGAGGCGCTTCGCGCCAGGCAACAGTGGCTCAGCGGCCTTCAGGCCCACGCCGGGCAGGGGGGGGCGTCATGAACCCCTACGTCCCGCTCGCTCGCCAGTTCGGCGGTGAAGACGTGCGCCTGTTCCTGCTCGAGCTCACGGCGTGGCACGACGAGATGGTTCAGCACCGGCGCGTGGTTGCGCAGATCGGCCCGGAGTTGGCCTGCTCGGACACGTGTCCGCATCAGACCGGCCGGCGGCTCTGGAGGGAGGCGCGCGAGTTGCTCGGCGCGAAGGCCGACTCGCTGACGTTCCTGCGGGACTCCGCCCGGGAATCGACCCGGTCGGAGCGGAAACCGGAGCCGGTCCGGGCGGGCGGCCCGGCCGTGGCAGCGGCGCCGTAGCGGCGTCAGCGGGGTGAGCAGGTCGCGGACTCCAGGTGCCAGCGCCGGCCGGTGCCAGCGTGCACCAGCACGCATCGGGACCCGCACTTGAACAACTGGAAATGCTCGGGCCGACCGGTGTCGCGTCCGCGAAGATTCATGTCCTTCGCCGCGCTCGGCGCCGCGCGTTCGACGATCAGCGTGCCGTCCGCGGTCAGCGCATCGTCCGCCAGGGTCACCGGCGCGCCCTGCATCGCCTCGCTCACGACGCGCGCGAGCTCCGCCCGGCCCTCACGGGTGGGATTCGTCAGCACGGCGGGCACCTCCGGCTGCGCCGATCGCGGCGCGCAGCCGGCGAGCGCCAGCGCCATGGCGGCGCACGCGCCAAACGTCAGTCCACGCTTCTGCATCACCACCTCAGGATGCGGTTCTCGCGGAAGGGCGACTTGTTGAGGACCCCTTCGCCCGGGAGCCCGGGCTCACCGGCCTCGACGGCCGAGGGGCTCACCGACGGGGACGGGCACGTCCCGGTCACGAGGTAGCCCAGCGCAGCCTCCAGCCTGGCCTCCTTCGGATCGCCGAGCGCGTGAGCGAAGTCGTCGGCGACGGCGCAGCCGGGAACCTGGACGCCAATCGAGCCGGAGGCGTTCGCCGGGGAGAACCCGTCCGCGTAGTCGCCGAACCCCTCGTCGTTGACGCCCTTGAACTGGATCGAGAAGTACGTCGTGCCGCAGTTGTCCTGAGGGTAGAAACCGTACGGCTTTCCGCACGTCGTCCCGCCAATCTGGATGACGTCGAGACCCGCCCCCCGGAGACCGTTGATGATGGACTCGCTGGCCGAGCAGGTGTTCGCACCCGTCAGGACGACCACCCGCGGCAGGTCGAGCGACGGCAGCGCTTCGCCTTCCGGCACCGAGAACCCCAGGGCGGTCGAGAAGAACGGGACGGGCTCGAGCGGTCTGCCCGTCACCGGGTTCCGCGTGGGATGCTTGTCGCTGAAGACCGTCTTCTCGAACGTCAGCCCGTCCGTGGAAGCCGGGCCCGCAATCATGTACGCCACCTCGGCGGCGAGCGCCAGGTAGCCGCCGCCGTTGTACCGGATGTCGAGCACGAGGTCGTTGACCCCGGCCTCCGCCAACTGGCGGAAGGCGTCCACCAACTGCTGTTCCGCCGTCGCGATGTGGTCGTTGAACAGCAGGTAACCCACGGTGCCCGAGGCGGTCCGGATCGTCCCGGCGTGCTGGACCGGCGTGGAGGTCACGTTGGCCGACACCATCGTGATCGTCCGCGGCGCGCTCGCGCCGGCATCGAGCACCGAGAAGGTGTGCCTGGCGCCGGCCGCAGACGGGAACAGGCCCTGGTTCAGCGTCGCGACGCTCGCGCTGTCGGAGGCGTTGACCGCGTCCACCCCGTCGACCGCCAGTACCTTCGCCCCGCGGGCCAGGTTCACGCCTGGCGCGGTGGCGGGGCTGTCCGGCTCGGTGTAGGCCACGACGATCTCGCGGGGCGCGGTCGAGGCGATCACGAGGAACTGCGCGCCGTATCCCGCTTCCACGCCGGACTGCGAGAGCGCCTGCCATTCGGCGGTCGGGTACGTGAAATGGTACCGATCTTTCGGCTTGCCGGACGGCGTGACAGCCGGCGTCTTCAGGACGTTGAAGTAGTTGCGGGTGCTGTACCCCGCGGGGTTGGGATCGGGGACCTCGGCGTACCACAGGTACAGCTCGTTGGTCCATGAACGCAGGAAGAGGTTCTCGGTGGCGGTCGAGCCTGACACGTCCGCATAGGGCCGGCCGGTGGCGGGATCGACGCCCGAGCGCGGACTGGCGCACTGGTTCGCGAAGGCCGTCGAGGCCTCGAAGACACCCGACTTCCAGGCCGGGGCGTCGGGTTCGTCGCCCGAACCGCCCCCGCAACCGGCTGCCGCGAGAACCACCGCGAGGGCCATCCAGCGCCGCGCTGTGCGCATGAGCGCACGATAGCACGGCTCCGGCATGCGCAGGCGATCGCCGGAGTGGCCCCCCGAGGACGCAGGCCGCCCCCGGGGCCCTTCGATCACCGCGGCTGCGAGGCCGCCAGGTAGAAGCTGTTGAACAGCATCGGGAACGTCGCCTGCGTCTGCGCGCGGTGCTGGGGCCTCAGGCCGAACAGCACGAGGCGGCCGGGCCCGAGGTCCACCGACACGACGGCCGCCCGGCCCGCCATGTGCTCCTCGCCCCGCAGCCACCCCGACGCGACGATGTCGACGTTCGGGTAGCGGGCTGCCACCGACACCGTCTGCGACGAGAACCCTTCGGTCAGCGCGAAGAACGGGCTGTTGTTGTAGAACCCGAAGGTCCGGGCCGCCACGCCGGCGCCGAGCGGGTGCGCCGTGTCGATCTCGACCCTCGTGATCGTGCCTGGCGCGAAGTGCTGGTCGCGTGTCAGGCCCCGCTTCAGGTTCTTCACCGGGATCGGGAAGCGCTCGATGGCCAGGTCGCACGCGTTGCCCAACGTCACAAGCGTGCCGCCCGCGGCCACGAAAGCCTTCAGCGCCGCCACGCCGTCTTCTCCGATGCCGCCCCGGTACTCGGGGCGCACGCCCGGCGAGGCGTTCCCGGACACGATGCTGCTCGCCTGCTGGTCGGCGAGGAGGATGACGTCGAACCGGTCGCGGAGCTTCCCGGCCCTGACGTCCGCGTTGTGCAGCGTCGTGTACGGGAACTCGTGCTGTTCGATCACCCACCGCGTCCAGCCTTCGTCCATGCTCGCGGTCCAGGGTTGATAGAACCCGATGCGCGGCGCCCTGAGCGTCCGGCTCGACAGGCCGGCAGATCTTCTCGGCATCGCCCGGACCTGCAGGCCCAGCGCGCCCGCCACATCCTCCACGGTCTTTCGAGGCACGCCTGTCGCGTGGACGACGGCTGCTCCGCCGGCCGGGCCTGCTGGCCCTCCCGACGCACCCTGGGACACGCCGACGGCCGCGCCGGCCTTCAGCAGCCGGTTGATCGCGATGGCACCCTCCGGCCCGGTGTAGTCGAACGCGAACACGGGGCCTGACCCCGCCACGGCGCCGGCGGGCTTCGGCGATGCGGCCGCGGGCGCGAGCGCCAGGCCGCCGGGCAGCGGGTCCTTCGCGAACGTGACCTCGACGCCAAGCAGCAGGCCCAGCGACCACGCCGTGACGTCGTACGGCGCCTCCGGCGGGGCGTTCGGCGCGCGCCGCACCTCCGGGTAGGTCTGCTTCTCGAGAATGTCCTTCGCGTAGCGCGCGAAGACCTGCGCCATCGGCACGACGAACGTGCCGGCGGCGTACGGCTTGCCGTCCGCCGTGAACGCGGCGCCGGCCCGGTGCACCTGCACGCCCGCGATCTGGAGCCGGTCCACGAGCCGGTACGCCGCGATCGGGTCCGCCTGCGCCTCCGGCGCGATCAGGATGGCGGCCGGGTCGCCCTTCTTTCCCGCCTCGACGGTGGCGCGGTTCACTTCGTAGATCTGCCGGAGCAGCGTCTCGCGCCGGTCCGCCGCGTACTCGAGCGTGGCCATGGTCGCGACGAGCTCGTAGTCGACGATGTCGCGGAGCGTCCAGCGGCCGCCGAGCCAGGGCCGCGGGTACTCGGTGCGCGGCGTGACGTCGGTCGGGGCCGGCAGGGGTCCGGCGCCGGCGCCGCGACCGCCGCCGCGTCCGCCTTCGGCTGACGGCGCGGCCGGACGTCCGGGCTGCGCGCGCAGCTGCTCGACGGGCGACGCGACGCGCGCCGACGCGAGTTCCGTGAGCAGGCCGACCTGGTTGTGCCACCAGCCGCTCCAGGCCATCGCCCCCTGCCAGAAGTTCGTGTAGGTTGAGTTGTAGATGATGCCGTCCTTGCCGGCCGCCTCGAGCGCGGCTCCCTGGGCCTGCCCGAACAGGCCGTTCCATCGGTAGATGAGCGGGTGCACGTTCGGGTTGATCGGGTCCGTCGCCGGCATCACGAAGATCCGCGCGCCGCCCGACCCCATCTGGTGCTCGTCGAGCCAGACCGCCGGGAACCAGTCGTGCCACAGCAGCCTGGCCGTGAGCCGGCTTTCGGCCTGCGTGAACATGTACATGTCGCGGTTGTTGTCGTGGCCGACGTACTTCTGATAGAGCCACGGCATCGGCGACGCCTCGAACTGGGTGCCCAGGTTCTTGTTGTACCAGTCGACGACCATCATCTGACCGTCAGGATTCAGGCTGGGCACGAGCAGGACGATCACGTTGTCCAGGACGTGCCGCACGCGCGGAGACGAATCGGTCGCGAGGCGGTGGACGAGTTCCAGCGCCATCTGCGACGCCCCGACCTCGGTCGCGTGCATGCTGCAGGTGATGACCACCACCGCCTTGCCCGACTGGAACACCTCGTCGCGCTCGGCACCGGTCGGCTCCCCGTCCTGGAAGTAGAGCCGGCGCTGGAGGCCGCGGTAGTAGTCGGCCCGCTTCAGCGCGTCGGGGGACGAGATCTCGAGGACGACGAACGGATGCCCTTCGGTGGTGGTACCCAACTCGCGCATCCGCACGCGATCGGAGGCCTGCTCGACGAGCCGGTAGTACTCGAGCATGCGGTCCCATCGCGCGAGCTTCGTGTCGGCGCCGATGCGGAAGCCAAAGAACTGCTCGGGTGTCGGCAGGGGCGCGGGCTGCGCGCCGGCGGCGGCGGCGTGCGGGCCCAGCGAGAGGACGAATCCGAACAGCACGAGAGCGGGCACGAGTCGTGGAGCGCGCATGAGCCTGGGCCTTTCCGTTGGGGCGGGTCCTCTGAGAACTGCCGTGCGGGGACTATAGCTGACCCGTCAGGGTTTTTCGAATCCGGCCCGGGCCCGACGACGCGTCCCGCTCTCCTGTCATGCAGTGTTGGACGCGGAGGCAGCACCCTGATAACCTGCTGTGAAATAGGGGGTTTCAGGTTTCGCTGGACCCGGCTCCCGGCGACGGCGCCCTCGGCGTAACACCGCTGAAACACCTCCGTGAGAGAGTAGCCATGAGCGAATCAGGCGCGCCACGCCCCCCGCGGTTCGAAGAATCCATGCAGCACGACATCGATCGAATCAAGGCGGTCGTCGGCGAGATGTCGGCCCTGGTCGAGCGGGCGCTGCGCGACGCGGTCCGTGCCCTGCTGGAGGGAGACCGGCGGACGGCGCTGTCGGTCATCCTGCGAGACCGGTTCGTCGACGGCAAGGAGCAGGAACTCGACCGGCTGTGCCTCGAATTCCTCATCCGCCAGCAGCCGGTTGCCAGCCAATTGCGGATGGCCTACGCCGCGATTCGCATCAGCCTCGAGCTCGAGCGCATGGGCGACTACGCTGAAAGCATCGCGCGCCAGGCGCTGCGCCCCGGCGCGACCGCGATCTCGCCGCCCCGCGAACGCTACGAGGAGATGACGGAGCTCACGGTCGGCATGCTGCGCGACGCGGTGAAGGCCTTCGTCACGGAAGACGCCGAGCTGGCGAACCGCACGATTGGCACCGAGGAAGCCGTTGACGGCCTGAAGGCCGTCCTGGCCAAGGACCTCATCTCGCAGTCCAGGGAGCAGGACTGGAGCTTCGAGGTGCTGAACCCCTGGATGCAGGTGAGCCGGCGGCTGGAGCGGGCCTCGGACCAGGCGCGGAACATCTGCCACGAAGTGATCTACATGTGCACCGGGCAGCCCACCCGGCACCAGGCCGACGCGGCGATGCGCATCCTGTTCGTGGACGAGACGCACGGGAGCCTGAGCCAGATGGCCCAGGCCATCGGGGAGCGGCTGGCCGGGCCCGGCGTGGTGTTCAGCAGCGCCGGCATCAAGCCGCAGCGCCTCGACGCCGCCACTATCGAGTTCATGCGGGGCAAGGGCGTCGATCTGTCCCGGTCGCCGGCCCGCGCCGTCTACGACGTGCCCGGCCTGGACCGCTACCAGGTGATCGTGATGCTGGGCGACGTGGTCAGGAAGGTTCTCCCGCGCGACGCGCGCGGCCGCGTGTGCCTGGAGTGGCGGCACCCGGCGCCCGGCACCGAAGGAGATGCCGCGGAGGCCAGGGCAGCCAGCCTCGAAGCGGCGTACGCGAAACTCGAGGCCGACGTCATCGACTTGCTGGGGATGCTCGACGGCGACGCCCAGCCTGCGGCGGACCGATGACGCACGGCCCGCGACGCCCTGCCGCGGCGAGGAGGCGCCTGGCCGCCGTGCTGGCGGCCGCGGCGCTCGTCGCCGCGGGCTGCCGTCCGCGCGCCGAGGGCGAGGCCATCCAGAACAAGGGCTCCGACACGATGGTGAACGTCGCGCAGGCGTGGGCGGAGGCGTATCGGACGGTCGCGCCCGGCGTGAACGTCGAGGTCTCGGGCGGGGGTTCGGGGACCGGGATCGCGGCGCTCATCAAGGGCACCGTGCACATCGCCAACGCCAGCCGCGACGTCAAGCGGGAGGAGGCCGACCAGGTCCGCCGCAACACGGGCCAGGACCCGGTCGACTTCACGGTCGGCTTCGACGCGCTCGCGATCTACGTGCACCCCGACAACCCGCTCGACGCGATCACCTTCGACCAGCTGTCCGGCATCTACCGCGAAGACGGCTCCCTGGTGCGCTGGAGCCAGCTCGGCGCGGCCGTCCCGGGCTGCTCGCGCGACGAGATCGTCCGGGTGAGCCGCCAGTCGAGCTCGGGCACCTACGAGTTCTTCCGCGAGCGGGTCCTCTCGAAGCGGGACTTCAAGCTCGGGTCCCGCGATCTCAACGGGTCGAAGGAGGTCGTGGAGCTCATCTCGACGACGCCCTGCGCCATCGGGTACAGCGGGATGGGGTACGCCACGCCGCGCGTGAAGATCCTGAAGGTGGCGCGCGCGGCGGGCGAGCCGGCGTATCCGCCGACGGTCGAAGCCGCGTGGAACCAGACCTACCCGATCGCCCGGTCGCTGCACATGTACACGCTCGGCCAGCCGCAGGGGCCGGTCAAGGCGTACCTCGACTGGATCCTGTCCGCCGAGGGCCAGCGCATCCTCGAGGAGAGCGGCTACGTCCCGGTGCCGCCATCCGACGGAGGGCGCCGGCCATGACGGACCTGGCGCCCGCGCCCGGCGCAGCCGCGCCCGCCCGCCCGCGGCGATCCTTCCGGTCGCTCCTCGGCGAGCGCGCGGTGGAAGCCGCGATCCGGCTGAGCGGCATCAGCGCCATCGTGTTCGTGCTGGCCATCTTCTTCTTCATCTTCCGGGAAGCCGCGCCCGTGCTCTTCTCGGAGGAGTTCGCCCCGCTGGAGTTCCTGTTCAGCGTGCAGTGGTACCCCACGTCGGCGGTCGACATCCGCTACGGCACGCTGGCGCTCGTGGCGGGCACGGCGGGCGTGACGGTGCTGGCCATGGTGCTGGCCGTCCCGTTCGGCCTCGGCGCGGCGATCTTCGTGTCGGAATTCTGCGGCCCGCGCACGAAGGAATCGCTGAAGGTGGTCATCGAGCTGCTCGCGGCCATCCCGAGCGTGGTCTGGGGATTCGTCGCGCTCACCGTCGTGAGCCGCCTGATGGTCCAGTACACCTCCGCGCCGGTCGGCGTGAACCTGCTGAACGGCAGCATCGTGCTCGCGCTGATGAGCGTGCCGATCATCGTGTCGATCGGCGAGGACGCCCTGAGGGCCGTGCCGGACTCGTACCGCGAAGCGGCCATCGCCATGGGCGCGACGCGCTGGCAGATGGTGTTCCGCGTGCTGCTGCCGGCGGCGAAGAACGGCCTGCTCGCGGCCGTGCTCCTGGGCGTGGGGCGGGCCGTGGGCGAGACGATGGCCGTGCTGATGGCCACCGGCCACGCGGTCCACGTCCCGCACGGGATCCTCGACTCGGTGCGGACGCTGACCGCCAATATCGCGGCCGAGCTCGGCGAGGCGCCTGCCGGGTCCGATCACTACCGGATCCTGTTCCTCACGGGCATCCAGTTGTTCGCGATCACCTTCGCGGTGAACCTCGCGGCGGACCTGGCGGTCCGCGGGACGCGCAGGAAGTAGGCGGCGATGAGCAGCACACCCGACGCCGGCGCCGCCGCTCTCGTGAACGGGCCGCCGCCGTTCGCGGAAACGGCGTTCGGGCGGCGCAAGTCCAGGCACGAGGCCGCGGCGCGCGCGGTGTTCCTGGCGATGACGCTCCTGATGATCGCGCCGCTCGTGGCCATCGTGACCTACCTGGTCGCGGAGGCCTGGCCGGCGCTCAGCCTGGAGTTCCTGCTCGACGTGCCGCGGAACCGGATGACCGAGGGCGGCATCTGGTCGGCGTTCGTCGGCACCATCTACCTGGTCGTGATCTCCCTGGCGGTGGCCGCGCCCATCGGCGTGCTCGCGGCCGTGTACCTCAACGAGTACGCCAGGGACAGCTGGTTCAACCGGATCATCAACCTGGCGGTCATCAACCTCGCCGGCGTGCCGAGCATCGTCCACGCGCTGTTCGGGCTCGGCGCGTTCGTGTACGCGGCGCGGCTCGGGTTCTCGGTGATGGCGGCGTCGCTCACGCTGGCCATCATGACGCTGCCCGTCATCATCGCGAGCACCCGGGAGGCGCTGGCGTCCGTGCCGATGGCGTTCCGGGAGGCCTGCTGGAACGTGGGGGCTTCGCGCTGGCAGACGATCCGGGGCGTGGTGCTGCCGAACTCCATCAGCGGCATCCTGACCGGCATCATCCTGCAGGTGAGCCGGGCGGCCGGCGAAACGGCGCCGATCATGTTCACCGGGGCCGTGCTCTACAAGGCGGTGGAGCGCGGCACGCTCTTCCCTTACTACCTCGACGATCAGTGCATGGCGCTCTCCATGCACTTGTACGTGCTGACCACCCAGGTGCCCAACGTGGCGCACGCCGTTCCCTACGCGACGGCTGTCGTGCTGCTCGGATCGGTGCTCCTCGTCAACGCCGCCGCCATCGGCCTGCGCATCTGGCTGCGGAACCGGAAGCGGTGGTGAGGCCGGCCGTGGCATCGTCTCCCCGCCCCAAGATCGACGTCCGGGACCTCCGCCTCGCCTACGGGCACCGCGAGGCCCTCCGCGGCGTGTCGTTCGACGTGCGGGCGAACGAGATCCTGGGCATCATCGGGCCGGCGCAGTCCGGCAAGACGTCGCTGCTGCGCTGCCTGAACCGGACCATCGACTTCGTCGCCGACGCGCACGTCACCGGCACGATCACGGTGGACGGCGAGGACGTCCCGCGCGTCCGCGACGTCTTCGACTTGCGGCGGCGCATCGGCATGGTGGCCCCGCTGCCGGTCGGGCTGCCGATGAGCATCTACGACAACGTGGCCTTCGCGCCGCGCTGCTCCGGGGTCACGGCCAAGGCGGATCTGGACGGCCTCGTCGAACGGTGCCTGCGGCAGGCGGCGCTCTGGGACGAGGTCAAAGACCGCCTCGGCTCGCTCGGCACGAAGCTCTCCGGCGGCCAGCAGCAGCGCCTCACGATTGCGCGCGCGCTGTCGCACCAGCCCGAGATTCTCTGCCTCGACGAGTTCTCGATCGCCATCGACCCGGTCACGACGATGCGGATCGAGGACGTGCTGAAGGAACTGAAGCGCGACGTGACCATCCTGCTCGTGACGAACCTCACGCAGCAGGCGCGGCGCCTGGCCGATCGGACGATGTTCCTGATGGCGGGCGAGGTGGTGGAGATCGGGCCGAACGAAGTCGTCTTCTCGGACGAGCCGGCCGAGCGGAAGACGTACGAGTACGTCAGCGGGTTGTTCGGATGAGCGCGCCTGCCCCGTCTCCGTTCGCCATCGAGACCAGGGCGCTGAACCTCTGGTACGGGGCCTTCCAGGCCCTCAAGGACGTGACGGTCGGCATCCGCCACGGCCGGATCACGTCGCTCATCGGGCCGAGCGGCTGCGGCAAGACCACGCTCCTGCGCTGCTTCAACCGGGTGAACGAACGGTACGGCGACGTGCGCACCACGGGCGAGATCGACGTGCTCGGCCGGAACATCTACGCGGACGACGTCTCCCTGATCGAGCTGCGACGGTCGGTCGGCATGGTGTTCCAGCGCCCGAACCCGCTGCCGCTCACCGTCTACGAGAACGTCGTGTTCGCGCTGCGCCTGCACACGCCGGCCCGCCTGCTGACGCGGGCGGCCCTGGACGAGGCGGTCGAGCGCGCGCTGACGGAGACCGGCCTCTGGAAGGACCTCAAGGACCGGCTGCGCACCAGGGCGACCGACCTGCAGCTGGAGCAGCAGCAGAAGCTGTGCATCGCGCGGCTGCTGCCGCTCAGGCCGGACATCATCCTGATGGACGAGCCGTGCTCCGCCCTCGACGTCGAGGGGACGCGGGCCATCGAGGACCTGATGGCCGAGATGCGGGAGCGCTACACGATCGTCATCGTGACGCACAGCATGGCCCAGGCCAGGCGGGCCAGCGACGAGTGCATCTTCATGCTGCTCGGCGAGCTCGTCGAACACCGCCGCACGGCGGACCTCTTCCTCGTCCCCGAGGACCGGCGCACGGCCGAGTACATCGAAGGGCGGTACGGGTAGGCGCGGGGGAGTCGACATGTCGTTGTTCTTCGTCTCGGTCGGCCTGCTGGTGGCCGGCTACGTCACCTACGGCGCGCTGGTGGACCGCCTGTTCGGGCCCGACCTCGGCCGGCCTACTCCGGCCCTGGCCCAGCCTGACGGCGTCGACTACGTCCCGATGAGCTGGCCGAAGATCTTCCTGATCCAGCTCCTCAACATCGCCGGCGTCGGGCCCATCTTCGGCGCCATCGCCGGCGCGCTCTGGGGCCCGGTCGCGTTTCTCTGGATCGTCTTCGGCAGCATCTTCGCCGGCGGCGTGCACGACTACCTCTCGGGCCTCCTCTCGATCCGCAACCGTGGCGGCAGCATCTCGGAGATCGTCGGCTTCTACCTCGGCCCGGCGATGAAGACGTTCGCGCGCGTCTTCTCGGTCGTGCTGCTCGTGCTGGTCGGCACGGTCTTCGTCACGGGCCCGGCGAAACTGCTGGCGGGCCTGACGCCGGGCGCCGTCAGCTACAACGCCTGGCTCCTCGTCGTTCTGGCGTATTACCTCCTCGCGACGATGCTGCCGATCGACAAGCTGATCGGCCGCCTGTATCCGGTCTTCGGACTCGTCCTGCTGGTGATGGCGGCCGGGATCGCCGGCGGCCTCGTCGTCCAGGGGTACCGGCTGCCGCCGTTCACGCTGGCCAACCTGCACCCGTCGGGGCTCCCGGTGTGGGCGCTGCTGTTCGTGTCGATCGCGTGCGGCGCGATCAGCGGGTTCCACGCCACGCAGTCGCCCCTGATGGCGCGCTGCCTGACATCGGAGCGGTACGGGCGGCGCGTGTTCTACGGGGCCATGATCGGCGAGGGCATCATCGCCCTCATCTGGGCCGCGGCCGGCATGGCGTTCTACCAGGGCACGCCGGGGCTGGCAGACGCCCTGAAGGCGGGCGGGCCCGGCGGCGTGGTCCACACGGTGTCGATGTCCCTGCTCGGAGGGTTCGGCGGCGTGCTGGCCATCCTCGGCGTCGTCGTCTGTCCGATCACGTCGGGGGACACGGCGTTCCGCAGCGCCCGGCTGACGCTCGCGGACTGGATCGGCATCGATCAGAAGCCGATCGCGAGGCGCTTCCTGATCGCCATTCCGATGTTCGCCGTCGGCGGCGCGCTCTCGCAAATGAACTTCGACGTGCTCTGGCGCTACTTCGCGTGGTCGAACCAGACGCTGGCCATGATCGTGCTGTGGACGGGCGCCGTGTACTTCGTGCGCACCGGCAAGCCGCATTGGATCGCGACCGTGCCGGCCGCCTTCATGACGGCCGTGTCCGCGACGTACCTCCTCCAGGCGCCGGAAGGGTTCAACCTGCCGACGGCCATCGCGTATCCGGCAGGCTTCGCCGTCGCCGCAGCGGTCTTCGGCGCGTTCCTGGGCGTGGTGTTCCGGAGGAACGCGGGCCGCGCGGCGGACGTGGCGGGCGCGGAGGCGTAGCATCGACGGGGCAATCGAGACAGGCGCGCGACGGGTTGTCCAGCGGGTTGAAGAGGAGCACGACGATGCCAGAGAGCACGCAGAAGGGCGCCGGGTGCGCCAACTGCCCGATCCGGCGTAAAGCCGAGGCCAGGCCGAACTCGTTCCTGGCCCGGCTGTGGCGGTGGCACACGACGTGGTGCCCGGGCTGGAAGGCCTATCAGAAGCAGCTGCAGACGCCGTCGGCCTGACGCCGTCTCGTGCCCTGGCTGCACTCTCACGGCGACGCGGCGAGCGCCGCCACGTCGTCGCGAAGCGCCAGCAGGCAATCGCGGAGGTAGCGGTCGATCTCCAGTTCCGCGCCGGCGCGGTACTCGTCGATCGCCGATCCCATCATGCCGCCGAGCCAGCGGAGCACCCAGGTCTCGCGCATGCGCGCCCGGTACAGGCCCGTCAGCAGCGTGCCGCGATCCGTGGCACGGACCGCCCAATCCACCTGTGAGCCCGGGTCGTTGAACGGGTAGGAGAGCGGCGAGTTGAGCAGCGTCTCGACCAGGAACGGGAGCTTCCAGTCGGGCTCTTCCAGGAACCTGGCCGACAGCCCTTTTTCGGTCGGCGTTCGCGTGAGCGACACGTCGGCGCGCACGCCTTCCGCGCCGACGCCGAACCTCCCCATGCGCGTCGAGGCGCGCCCCACCGCGCGAAGCTGGGCCGGCAGGCGGCGGTCCGGCGGGCCGATCAGCGGAATCAGGCTCCCGTCGCGGATACGCAGGCGGAGCGTCCAGAGGTGGTCCGAGGCCTCCAGCGTCCACCATGTATCGCCCTGGGGATCCATGAGGGCGCCGTACAGGCGCATCGGCCGCGAGTATTTCTCGATGTAGGCGGCCCCCCGAGGGGCGAAGCTCCGGATGCCTTCGGGCGTGATGCGCACCGCCACGCGCACGTACGTCGCGCCCGAGGAATCACGCTGCAGCGTCAAGGCTTCCAGCCGGAGCAACCGGCCGATCGTCGAGGATGATCGCGGCAGGGTTTCCGCGATCGCCGCACGCGCGGCGGGCCCGGTCACGTGCTCGGCGCCGCGAAACAGGGCATCGAGCGCCGCTGCGAGGTCCGCCGGCCGCACCTGTCCGACGGCCAGTTCCTCACTCGCCGTCCACTCATAGCGCCCGTCACCGAGGCGCTGCAGACGGATGCGATTCCAGTAGGCGCCCGGGGCCGACGGCCTCGGCGCGTCCGCGCGCACGCCGACGCGATACGATCCGCCCGAGGCGTAACCCTCCAGCTCGACGGCGCGCCAGTCGCTCCCCGTCGACGTCCAGGCCGCCGTGTCGTCGAAGCCCCGGGAGGGCACGAACGACATCCTGTTCAGCTTCGGCCGGAGCGCGTCGAAGGCGGGCTCGCGATCGATCGGGCCGAAGCGGCCGGCCAGCGCCTGCACGAAGGCGCGCGGCGCCTCGTGCCCGGCGGGTCCCGCCGCCATCTCATGAACGACAGGTCGGCAGGCCGCCAGCGGCGGGATCAGGAGCGCGACGACGATCGCGGCGCGGCGCACGGGATCATCGTGCCACAGTTTCAGCGGGCGGAGGCCGGCGTGAGCATCACCGACCAGGTGCCGCGCTCGCCTTCACCCGAGTGGGGGAACTCGAACGAGTACGGCTTTCCTTTCCCCATCGTGTCGAGCGGCAAGTCGAAGACGAACGAATAGTCCGAGATTCCGCTCTTCGAGAGGCCCGGGTGCTCCCAGGCCAGCTCCTGCCCCAGGATCGAGAACCTCGTGCTGAACTCCAGCCACACGGCCGGCCGTGCGGTCACCGGCGGGAACGGCTCGTCGCGGGGGTACCCGCGGCGCTCCATCGCCTCTTCCTGTGTCAGGACGGTCAGGGTGGCCCCGAAGGGCGAGGGGCCCTTCGTGACCTTCGCGGGAATCGAATGCGTTTCGTCCTCCCAGGCCGGACACAGGTCGAACCCGCGGATCTCGCCGCGCCCCTCCACCTCGTCACTTGCGAGGCTGGATCCGATCTGGATGGTGACCGGCAGATCTCTTGCGGGCGACGACAGGAAGCGCAGACTCCTGAAGCCGGCGTAGAGGTCGAGGTGCTTGAAGTCGGCCCCCTCGACTGGAGCGCACGTCCCCGTCATGGTGAGGCTGAGGTCGAGGGTGTAGGCCGGGGACGACAGGAACACGCCCTTGCGCTGAGGGGGTGCGGCGCCGCCGACGCCGGACATCATCGCCAGGGAGAGCACGACTGACGTGAAACGGGGCCAGGACCAGTCCATCGGTCACGCTCCTTTGCGTCGTGCCTGCGCCCGCCCTCGCGTGTCCGCGGCTGCGGCGTCAGCGGGTGGGCGGCGAAGGACGCCTCCGCCTGCGGCCTTACCGCCCGGACCCTGCGACGGGATACGCGAAGCGCAGTTGCCACTTCACTGTCGTCGTCACCGCGCCGCTCGTGGTGGTCGTGTCGCCCACGTCGCTCTCTCGCGTGCGGTCGAGCGGGCGGCGGACCTGTCCCCCACCCTCCGCGGCGGTGGCACTCCCCGTGTGCGCCCTCCAATCCGGGTTCATGGGCAGCGCCTTCTCGTCGCGTGACACCGCCATGACCTTCACGCTGTCCGTCCGCTTCTGCGAGGACGAATCCGCGAGGTTCTCGTAGTCGGTGTACGGCCACTCGGGCTTGCGCTGGCGGCCCTCGACGCTCAGCCTGATCGTGCCCGACGTCTCGGCGCCGATCGGCCCGGACGGGCGCACCCATTGGATCCGGCCGGATCGGGGGTCCACGTAGATCCGCACCTCCAGCCGCTCGTCGGCCAGCCACGCCAGGGTGTCCCTGGCCAATCCGGTCGCGGCCCAGTGCTCGTCCTGAAGCAACTGCCGCGCGTACTCCACGCCGCGGGAGTCCTTGACCATCTCGACGGATCGCAGGCTCTTCGAGCGTCTGAAGGACACGAGCTGCACCGCCCTGACGCGCAGGGTGTACGCCGTGCACCCGGTGCCTTCATCGGCTTCGCCGTCGAGGACGAGACGCATCTGCTCGTTGAACCGCTCGCGGAAGGGGCCGGGCAGCCGGCGGGACGCGGCGTCCGCGTCGGGCTCCCTGTTGCGACGCTGCGGAGCGAGATCGAGCACGAACGACATGTCGTGGCGCCACGTGCTGGAGACGCGCGTGTCGTGCGTGGTGTCCCACTTCTGCGCCAGGCGGTGCTCGCGCTCGTCGCCAGCCTCCGACATCGTGATCCGCAGTTGGGCGGGTGCGCACTCCGCGCTCGGGTCTGGCCGGAGGTCCAGCGCGAACGACCTGGCCTCCCGGCTGTTCTCGCTGTTGCTCACCGCGAGGTAGATCTGGCTGAAGTTCTGGGGCGGTTGGGCCAGGCAGAACACGCGCTCGCTCAGCCCGCCCCAGTCTTCCGACTCCTTGCGGTCTCCGTAGTCGATGACGGCGCGAAGTCCGATCTCGGGCTTGTCCTTGAACTCGGCGAGGTCGAAGCGCACCGCCGGGGCGGTGGGGCCCTTCGCCGAGTTGGTCACGCCGGCATACGCCACTTCCATCCCGCCCACCGCCAACCCGGCCTTGCGTTGGGGACTGCCGCTCTCGTCGATGTGCCAGAGCCCCCGATACGCGTGGAAGTCCTTCAGCGGGATCCTGTCGTACCCGCCGTAGCTTCCGACCGCGTCACGAAAGCTGCCGTCGGTATCGCCTTCGTCCAGCGTCCGGTGTGCGTAGTCGTGGAAGAGCTCGTTGAAGTCCCCGCCGATGGCGCGCGTCACCGACGCGAGCGTGCGGCCTCTGGCCGATTCGCACGCCAGCCAGATCCGCCGCATGACGTCGGGGTCGGCCCCCGGTCGCACCCGGCTGAGATCGTAGAAGAACAAGTACATCCCGTAGGCCGTGTCGGCTTCCGCCTCGTTCAGGCGGTTGTGCGCGAACCGCGAGAGGTCGAAGGTGCCCGACTGGAGCTCGTTCTGCTCGTCGTTCCAGTCGTGGCCGACGAAGTCCTCGGCCCACATCGCGGATCCCTCGACGAGCCACTTCTCTTCCCGCGTGCTGAACGCGAACTGGAACGCGTGGAAGATCTCGTGCGCCAGCGTGGCGGCCAACCCTGGATCCGTCGATGTCTTCGCCGCGGAAATCGCGACCCATGCGGCGGCCGTGTCCGGATGGAGCCCACCGTCCTCCATCCACCCGTCCGGGAAGCAGTACCCCCAGATGTCCGTGTCGGCCGCCGTGCGATCCACCGCGTCCACGAGGTACGGGGCGATGTAGATCGTGAGGGTGCGGTCACCGTAGTGCAGCGTGTCGCGCCCCAGCAGCGCGTGGAACGTCTCGTAGATCTGGTGGGTTTCCAGCAGGGTTCGGGCCTTCTCGACCACCGCTCGCTCGCCGGGCTCGCCGACGATTCTGAGCGTGAAGCCCTCGCGCGTCTTGTACTCCCGCTCGATCCACCGCGGCTCTTCCGCGTGGACGACGGCTTCGAACGGCGCGCGCGCGGCACCCGAAGCCTCCGCAGGATTCGCGCGCGGTTTCGCGAAGATGCTCCGCGGGTCGGTGGGCGCGACCAGGTACGGATCCAGTTCCCTCCGTGTCTGGGGTGAGAGCCGCGCCCGTTGTCTGAACACCTGCAGAAGGTCCCACGTGCCGGATCGCGGCGCCTTCGCGTACCGGTACTTCGCTGGCACCGCCGAGGGTTTCAAGACGCGGTAGACCCGGTAGCGGGCGGCCTCATCCTGGCTGAGGCGGCCAGCCGCGAGATCGGCGGCAAGGGACTCACTCGGACCGGGTGACGCGGACGTGGGCGCCTGCCCGAAGACGATGCGCGGCCCCGCCCCGGGCGCGGAAGCGGCCGGGCCGGCCGCACCGGTTTCTCGGGTCGGCGAAGACGACCCGGGAGACAGATCCTGTGGCCTGCAGCCCCTGCACGCGGGCAGTAGGCCCGCCATCGATAGGATGACCGTGATCGCGAGCCAGCGGCGCATGGACGCGTAGTCCCGGGCGGATTATACGCCCGCCGGAAGGGTCCGACGCTCGGGACTTCCCGCCTGCCGCGCCGACCGACGACTCGGGATCAGCGCTCGCCGTCGTTCTCCCACAGCCGGAACCCGCCGAGAAACGCGT
>CAZBIP010000022.1:0-28463 GCA_964491885.1 uncultured Vicinamibacterales bacterium | reverse complement strand
CGTTCCGGCCGGCGGCGCGATCGCCCGTCGCCCTCCGGCAGCTCGATCCCGAGACTCTTGATCCGCCTGAACAACGTCGTCTTGTGGACGCCGAGCGCCCTGGCCGCCGCGGCGCGGTTCCCGTCGTGCGCGTCGAGCGCAGCGCGGATCGACTGGGCCTCGAACATGCGGCGCACGGCCCTGATGCCCGGCGCGGCTCCCGTCTCCCGGACCCGGGCCGTCAACTCGTCCGGAAGATGGCGAATGTCGATGAGACGGTCCGGACACAGCACGAAGGCCCGCTCGATGGCGTTCTCCAGCTCCCGGATGTTCCCCGGCCAGTCGTGGGCCATGAGGACGGAGAGCGCCTCGGGAGAAACCCCCTGAATCTCGCGCTGCTGCAGCCGGTTGAAGCGGGCGATGAACTGTCCCACCAGCAGGGGGATGTCCTCCTTGCGCCGCCGCAGCGGCGGCAAGACCATGCGGACGACGTTGATCCGGTAGTAGAGATCCTCACGGAACCGTCCCTGCCGCACCTGCTCGTCCAGGTCCTTGTTGGTCGCCACGATCACTCTGGCGTCCGTGCGTTCCGAGCGCGTGCCCCCCAGGGGCTCGAACGTCCGCTCCTGCAGCACCCGGAGCAGGCGGACCTGCAGCGCCGGGCTGACTTCGCCAATCTCGTCCAGGAAGATCGTCCCGCCTCTTGCGAGGGCGAAGCGGCCGGCCTTGTCCCTGGCGGCCCCCGTGAAGGCACCCGCCTTGTAGCCGAACAGCTCGGATTCGAGCAGGGTGTCAGGCAGGGCCCCGCAGTTCACGGCCACGAACGGCCCCTTGTTGTGCGGGCTGAGCGCGTGAATGGTCCGGGCCACCAGTTCCTTGCCCGTCCCGGTTTCTCCGAGGATGAGCACGGTGCTCGGGCTCGAGGCGATAGCCGGCAGGACGTCGAACACCCGCTGCATCAACGGGCTGCGGCTGGACAGATCGCCCACCCGGTAATGTCCCTCCAGTTCCTCACGGAGCGCCTCCAGCTCCGTGAGGTCGCGGAAGGTTTCCACCCCGCCGGACACGCGGCCGTCGGCATCCGTCAGGACGGCCGTCGAGATACTGATGGGGATCCGGGTGCCGTCGGCATCGATGATGTACGCCGTACGCCCGATGCTGGGCTTTCCCGAACGGAGCGTCCTCGCCAGGGCGCAGTCGGGCCCGCAGATGCTCGACCGGAAGACGTCCGAGCACAGCCGCCCGAGGGCCTCGCGCCGCGGCACGCCCGTGATCTGCTCGGCCGCCCGGTTGAAAGAGGTGATGCGCCACTCGCGGTCCACGGTGAAGACGCCGTCCGAGATGCTCTCGAGGATCGCCTCGGTCGGCGCCGCGAGGGGCGACGGCTCGGGCGGGCGGCGTTTCGGCGCTTCGATCCGCGTCTTGGACATGAAGGTATCAGCCGGCCGACATCCCTCGCCCCGTCGTCACGAGAGCGCCGGGTGCCGGCGGAGTTCGTCCCAGATGCGACGGACGTCGTCGCCGCTCGGCGCCGCAGTCTCGACGACGGCCCGTCCCTGCATCTGGGCCTGCGTGACCCCACGATCGTAACGCACGCGGCCGACGACGAGCGCCCCGGCCTCGCGCGCCTTCGCCTCGATCCGGCCCGCCATGTCCGGGTTGAGGTCCCACTTGTTCACGCAGACGGCCGCCGGAACCTTGAAATGCCGCGCCAGAGACAGCACGCGCTCGAGATCGTGCTCCCCTGACACCGTCGGCTCCGTGACCGCCAGCACGAGCGCCGCCCCGGTGACGGACGCGATGACGGGACATCCGATGCCCGGCGGGCCGTCGACGATGACGAGCGCCCGATCTTCGGCCTCGGCAATGCGCGCGGCCTCGCGCCGGACCGTGGAGACCAGCTTGCCCGAGTTCTCGGCCGCCACGCCCAGGCGGGCGTGCACCATCGGGCCGCACCGCGTATCGGACGTCATCCACTCGCCGGCGAGGCGCTCGGGGAAGTCGATCGCCGCCTCGGGGCAGAACTCGACGCACACCCTGCATCCTTCGCAGCCAACCGGGTCGACCGCGTACGTGACCACGCCGTCAGGTCCGGTTTCCGCGCAGATCGCGTCGAACCGGCAGAGGGACGCGCAGGTTCCACAGGCGTTGCACGCATCCTGCCGGATCACGGCCTCGTGTCCGCCGTAGAACTCGTGCCGCGCTCTCACCAGGGGGCCGAGTACCAGGTGCAGATCAGCCGCGTCCACGTCGCAGTCGGCCACGACCGGCCGGTCCGCGAGTACCGCGAAGGACGCCGTGAGGCTCGTCTTGCCCGTTCCGCCCTTCCCGCTGATGACGACCAGTTCGCGCATGTGTCAGCGTCCTCCCGGCGACGAAAGGGCCGGTTCCTTGGGCTGCACCCTCGAGAGATCCCGGCACGCGACGATCAGCCGTTCGAACAAGGGGACGTATTCCGGAAGATCGTCCAGCACCGAGCCGCCACGGGAGTACACCTCGGCGATCCGGCGATCGTCGGGAATCTCCAGGAGGATCGGGATGTGCTCCCGCCGGCAGAAGGCGTGCACGCGATCGTCGCCGACGCCGACCCGGTTGACGATCACGCCGAACGGGATCCCGAGTTCGCGGACCATTTCCACGGCCAGCGTCAGGTCGTGCAGGCCGAAAGGCGTTGGCTCGGTGACGAGGGCAACCGCGTCCACGCCCCGGAGCGTTGCGACGACCGGGCACGACGTCCCGGGCGGGGCGTCGATGACAACGGGCGCGCCCGCCGGGAGGCGGGCCTTCACCGCGCGGATGAGCGGCGGCACGAGGGCCACGCCGACATCCACGCGGCCCTGCACCAGGGTGACGTGACCGTCGCGAAGCGTCTCGACCACGCCGATGCGCCGGGGCACTTCGGAAATGGCCCCGCGAGGGCAGACCCGCATGCACCCCCCGCAGCCGTGGCACAACTCCGGAAACAGCAGCGGCTTGGTGCCGAACGACACGATGGCGTGGTACTGGCAGAGCCGTGCGCACGCGCCGCACGCGTCGCACAGCGACGCCTCCACCTGCGGCACCGGGATGGTGATCGTCTGCGTGTCCAGCAGCGTGCCGCGCAGGAAGAGGTGGTCGTTCGGCTCCTCGACGTCGCAGTCCGCCAGCCACACCTCGGAGCCGAACGCCCGTGCCAGGTTGACCGCGACGGTGGTCTTCCCCGTCCCGCCCTTCCCCGAGGCCACGCCCAGGATCATGTCCAGTGCCCGTGAACGTCGGGGGCATCGATGCGCGCGAGTCTGCCGTCCCTGTAGGCGGCAAGGGCGTCGGCCACGGTTCCGGCATCGGTCCCATAGACCGCGACGCCCGCCGCCTGGAGCACGCGGAAGGCGTTCGGGCCGCAGTGCCCGGTCACCAGGGCCCCGACGCCCAGGCGGGCGATCGTCTCCGCGGCCTGGATGCCCGCGCCCTGCGAGGCCTGCTGCCCCGCCTGATTGTCCACGGCCTGGAAGGTGTCATGCTCCAGGTCGTAGACGAGAAACTGCGACGCGCGCCCGAACCGGCTGTCCATTGCGGCGCCGAGGTCGTGACCCGATGTCGTGAACGCCACTTTCACCGTCTGCCTCCTCTACGAAGCGCGGGGCGTGGCGCCCTGCGCGCCTTCGGTCAGTCCTGCCGCTGGGGTCCGTCGATCTCGCCGAGCCGCGTCTTGACGCGGTCCAACTCTGCCTGCAAGGCCGCAGCTTCGTCGTTCAACACGCGCTTTTCCACGGACGGGTCGAGTGCGCCGGCTGACGCGCCGGCCCACCGCCCGCGGCCCCAGCCGGGGATGCCGGTCCTGACGAACTCGTTGCGCCAGCCGCGGCGGCCGCCGCCACCCGCCGCGCCGCCGAAGCCCCGCCCGCGCCCGAAGCCCGCGCCCGCGCGCCGACCCGGCCCTGGCTGTGGATATCCCGCACACCGTCCCCATCCGCCGCCGGTCATCGGTCCCCCGCCGAGCGGCCCGGTTCCGTCTCCTCCTGGCATGGTCGCTTCTCCTTTCCGTCGTGTTCCATCTCGTCTTCGTGGGCCGGCCACCTGCCGGGCCGACACCCGTTACTGGCCGTCGCTCGCCCCGCGCGTCATCGCCGTGCCACACTTCGGGCACTGGGTCTGCACGCACGGCACGCCCCGCTGATGCGGCTCGCGGTGGCCGCAAGCAGGACAGACGCAGGTACCGAAGGCACCCGCGGCCAACTGGCCGCCCATGCGACCCAGTCCGCGGCCGCCTCCCCGGCCACCCCCCTGTCCCTGTCCTTGTCCGCCTCCCCGCCCGAGGCCCCGTCCGCCTCCCTGTCCCATGCCCCGGCCAGCGCCTCCCGATCGTCCAATGGCCATACGACCTCCTTGCGCGCTTCCGGATCCCGCGCGCCCTTCCCAGCCCGCTCCGGACGCCCCCCGGCGACGGCGCAGGGCGCCGCCGCGGCAGCCGGGCATCGCGAACGCCGGGCGTGTCACCGCTCCACTCGACCACGCCTGCACGACATCGCGCAGGTCGCCCGTCACGAACGGGATCACGCGCAGGCCCCGGGCGACGAGCGCGGCGTGCATCGGCCTGGACATCGCCCCGCACACCACGGCGGACACGCCGAGCGCCAGAAGTTGCGCGGCCCGGCGCTCCGGCACGTCGTCCGCGAACTCGGCGTCGGACTCGCCGACGATCCGATCGCCCTCGGCTTCGACCAGGCGAAGCGGCCGGGCGACGTCGAAGACCGGGGCGATCCGGGAACCTGCGCGTGAAAATGCCGCCTTTGCCATGACCAATCCTGCGTGACTGCCGACCCGTCATCCGGTCAGCGCGCAGCGGGCCCGTGCGCGGGACGGCTGGTTGATGCGCCGCCATCCCACCGCGCTTCACAGGTGCAGCCTGCAAGTTCGGCGCCGGGCGGCCCGGCCGCCGCATGACTGGCGCAACTCATTGAGTCAACGCGGGATCGCGGCGTGAGGCAGCCGGCAGACGCCGCCAATGTAGTATCACATTCGCTACTATATTGACAACGTATAGTGGCGTAAGCGCAACTTCCTTGCTGGCCCGCCGGCTGGTGTGCGGCGAGGGTCAGCAGCCCGGCCGCTCGAAGCGGGCGAAGACCTCGTAGAGCGCCGGCACCACGAATCGCCGCAGCACCATCGCGAACAGGAAGCCGCCGACGTAGACGATGGCCAGGGGCCGGTGCAGCTCGGCGCCGGCCGCGTGCATCAGCGCGAGGGGAAGCACGCCCACGATCATCACCAGGTCGGTCATGAAGATCGCGCGGAACTTCGTGAGCGACCCGCCGACGATGGCCTCGCGGAGGGGGACGCCCTGGCGCCTGAGGTCGTTGATCTTCGACACCAGGATGATGTCGTTCTGCGCACACACGCCGAACAGGCCGATCAGCCCGATGGTGGACGACACGTTGATCGTCTCGCCCGTGACCCACAGCGCGAGGATCCCGCCGACGAGCGTCGTCGGCACGTTGAGGATGATCAGGAGCGCCTGGCCGATGGATCCGAAAGATGCGAAGAGCACGACGAAGATCACGAGCAGCGCGATCGCCATCACGAGCGTCAGATGGCGCAGTGCGTGCTGCTGGCTTTCGAACTGGCCGCCGAAGGTCACGTGGTACCCCGGCGGCAGCGGCACCTCGGCCGCGATCCGCCGCTGCGCGTCGTCGACGACGGTGCCCACGTCGCGCCCCACCACGTTGCACATGGCGATCTTGCGGCGCATCATGTTCTCGCGGAAGATCGTCTGCGGGCCCTGGCTCCGCGTGATGGTCGCCAGTTCCGAGAGCGGCATGCGCTCGCCGCCGGGCGTGTCCACCAGCAGGTTCCGGACCGCCTCTTCGTCGCGGCGGTGCGCCTCGGGAAGGCGCACGAGCACGGACGTCACCCGGTCGCCCTCGTAGACGTCGGTCACGTCGAGGCCGTTCAACGCGGTCTCGATGACGTCGGCGACCTGCGACACGGACACGCCGAACCGGCTGAGGCGCTCGCGGTTGACCGCCACAATCAGCTGCGGGATGCCGGCGGTCTGCTCCACCTGCAGGTCCTCGATGCCCTCGACCGTGCCGAGCACCCGTTGGATGTCCTCGATCCGCTCGTTCAGGACGTCCAGGTCCGGGCCGAAGAGCTTGACCGACAGCTCGCCCTCCGTGCCGGTCAACATCTCCGCCAGGCGGTTCGAGATCGGCTGTTCGAAGAGGTAGCCCAGGCCGGGCAGTTCGTCGAAGCGCTCGCGCAGCTCGGCCGTGAGCTCGGCGTATCCCCTCGTCCGCTCGGCGCGCGGCGTCAGTTCGATCGCGTAGTGGCTGTGCCCGACGGGATGGAGGTGCTCCGAGGACTCGGCGGTTCCCGTCGTCCGGGTCACCGAGGCCACCTCCGGCAACGCCATGATGATGCGCTCCACGCGCCGGCCCATCGCGACGGACTCGTCGAGCGACGTCTCGGGCAGCATGACGGTGGAGGCGAGGATGGCGCCCTCGTCGAGCGGCGGCACGAACTCGCGGCCCAGCTGCGGCAGGGCGACGGCCGCCGCCAGGATGCCCGCGGCCAGGGGCAGGAACACGGTCCACTTGCGATCGAGACCGCGGGCGAGCAGGCGGCCGTACGCGCGCATCAGGAAGACGGTGAGCGGGTTCTGGTGTTCGGGACCGCGCTGGACGCCGAAGGGACACGCGCAGAGCACCGGCTGGAGCGTCAGGTTCAGCACCAGCGAGCCGAGGAGAGCGGCCGCCACGGCAAACGCGGTCGGCCGGAACATCGCCCCCTCCAGGCCGGAGAGGGTCATCATCGGCAGGAACACGAGCAGGATGAGCACGTTCGCCGATACCAGCGCCGGGCCGACTTCGCCTGCGCCGGCTCGTGTCAGCGTGTCAGGCGGGTCCTGCCCGGCGCGCTCCCGCTGAACCCGGTAGATGTTCTCCACCATGATGATGGAGCCGTTGGCCGTCTTGCCGATGCCGATGGCAAGCCCTCCGATGGACATGACGGTCAGGGCCACGCCCGCCAGGTCCATCAGGACGAGCGCGATGAGCATCGACAGCGGGATCGTCAGCGAGGCGATGAGCGCCCCCCGCAGGTCCCACATGAAGACGAGCATGATCAGCACGATCAGCGCGGCGCCGACGAGCATCGAGGCCTGCACGTGCTGCAGCGAGCTGAGGATGAGCCTCGACTGGTCATAGAACGGCCGGATGGACACGCCCTCGGGCAGCTCCTCGGCAATCCGGGCCAGCCTGGCCCGGAGGTTGGCGATGGCTGTCAGCGTGTCCCCGCCGTACTGCTTCTCGATGGTGACGTTCACGGCCTCCTGGCCGTTGTGGCTCGCCGCCTCGCGGCGGAACTTGGGGCCGACGCGGACGTCCGCCACGTCGCGCACGCACACGGGGACGTTGCGCCGCGTTGCGACGACGGTCTGCGCGATGTCGTCGAGCGACGAGATCCGGCCCACGCCCTTGATGAGCGTTTCCTGGGCCCCGCCGGCCAGCACGCCCCCGGAGAAGTTCCGGTTGCTCCGCTCGATGGCCACCCGCACGTCCTCGACGGTGAGGTCGTAGTGCTTCAGCATCTCGGGATCCAGCAGGACCTGGTATTGCCTGACGAACCCGCCGAGATTGATGACGAACGCCACGCCGGGCACGCCCTGCAACTGGTAGCGGATCGTCCAGTCGGCGATCGACCGCAGTTCCATCGGGTCCACACCGTCGCCCACGACGGCGAACTCGAACACCTCGCCCATGCGCGACGACACCGGACCGAGCACGGGCGTCGTGGTGTTCTGCGGCAGCCGGCCGGCAATCAGCTCGAGCTTGCTCGAGACGATCTGGCGCGCGTGATAGATGTCCGTGCCCCAGTCGAACTCCACGGTCACCACCGAGTCGCCGGTCGTCGACTCCGAACGGACGCGGGTGACGCCCGGCGCGCCGGACAGCAGGCTCTCGAGCGGCAGCGAGATCAGCCGCTCGACGTCCTCCGACGCCATGCCCGGATTCTCGGTGATGATCTTGACGAGCGGCGCGTTCAGGTCCGGATAGATGTCCTTCGGCATCCGGACGTAGACCAGGGCCCCCCAGAGGGCGACCAGGGCCACCAGGAGCATCGTCAGCAGCTTGTGCCGCAGTGCGGAGTCGATCAGTCGGACGATCATGGCGTCTTCGGGCCCCGGAGCTAGTGTGAGTGGCCGTTCTTGAGAGCGTCTTCGTACAGCCTCGACTTGAGCTGGTAGTGTCCGGCCACGACGACGGCATCGCCAGGCGACACGCCCCGCACGATCTCGCGATTCCCGTTGTCCTGCGCGCCGAGTTCCACGAGGCGGGGCTCGAAACCCGCCGTCGTGCGGACGAACACGAGGTGGCCGTCCGCGTCCTCGAGAATGGCCTGTGCCGGCAGGGCCACGACCGACGGCCGCTCGCCGGTCTGGAAGACCACGTTGGCAAACATGCCGGGCTTGAGCCGCTGGGCGGTGTTCGGCACCTCGGTCCGCACGGCGATCGTGCGCGTCTCGGGATTCACCACGTCGCCGATATAGACGACGGCGCCTTCGAAGATCTCGTCGGGGTACGCCGGGACCCGGACCGCGGCCTGCTGCCCGAGCTTCACCTGGGCGATGTCGCGCTCGTAGATTTCCGCGTCGACCCAGAGCACGCGCGTGTCGACGACCGTGAGGATCTGGTGCGACGCATCCACCATCGCGCCCACCACGGCCGTGCTCTCGACGATCCTCCCCTCGATGGGTGATGTCAGCGTCAGGTCGGCGGGGCTCCCGTGATCGTCCGACAGGCGCCGGATGTCCTCGTCCGAGACCCCGAACACGTGCAGCCGCCGCTCGGCGGCCAGCCGGGTCGCCTCCGCCACCTTGAGCTCGTTCTCGGTGGCGAGGAACGTCTTCTGCGCGCCGACGCCGTTGTCGAAGAGCTGCTTCTCGCGCTCGAAGCTCCGGCGCGCGAGATCCAGGATGGCCCGGGCCTTCTGATACTCCGTCTTGGCGAGGCCCACCTCGTCGCTCTGGAGCGTGACGACGGGCTGCCCGCGCCTGACCCAGGCGCCCATCGCCGCGTGCACGCGCGCGATGCGGGCGGGGAAGGCGCAACTGACGATGGCCTTGCGGGGCAACGGCACTGTCACCTCGCCCATCGCGCGCAGGGTCGTGCGAAACGGCCGCGCGGCGATGTCGACGGTCTGCACGCCCAGGGTCCGCTCCTGCTCGGCCGACAGATGAACCACCGCCGTCCCCCACTGGCGACCTCGCCGGCGTCCCCCCTGCTCGGCCCCCGTGATGCCGGCGCCGGGCCCTCCGGGCCCGCCGCGTCCTCTCCCGCCGCGCGCGCCCGGCCCTTCGCGCGCGTCCTGCGCCTGCGCCGCACGCGAACCGCGCGGCTGCACCGGGTCGGGCGTCGAGCACCCCCAGGCGCCTGCCGCCAGCAGCATCGTTCCCATGACGAGACACGTCCTTCGCATCACACGGTCTCCCGGCGCCCGGACCTACCGGCCCGTGGCCCTGTGCACGGCAGCCAGCGCCACCGCGTTGTTGTACAGCGCGTCCGCGTAGGCGAGCCGTGCGGCCACCAGCGTCCGCCGGCAGCCGATCAACTCGAACCCGCCGATTTCGCCTTGCGTGAAGCTGAACTGCAGCATCCGGTACACCTCTTCCGCCTCGGCGAGGATCTGTTCTTCGTAGAGCCTGATCTGTTCCGCGGCCACCTGCGCCTCGACGCACGCCTCTTCCACCTCGAGTCCGATCGCGTGCCTCTGGTGATCGAGTTCACGCTGGAGCGCCAGCATGTTGGCCTGGGCTTCCGCCAGGGGGCCCTTCGCCGCCTGGCCGTAGAACAACGGGACCGGAAGGGACACGCTCACGTCCCACGTGCGCTTCTCGCCGTCGATGCGGTGGTTCGAGACCCCGAGCTCCAGCCCCGGCCAGCGGCTCTGCCGCGCCTGCGTCTTCCGCAGGGTCTCGGCTTCGAGCGCGTAGTTGAGCCGCCGGACTTCGGGGCGCGACACCAGCGCCGCGCGCCGCAACTCCTCGATGGACTCGGTCATCGGCGGCACCCGGAGGTCTCCGGCAATGGCGATGGGCTCGCCCTGCGGCCGCCCCATCTGCACGTTCAGGGCCGCCCTGGCGAGGCGCACGGCGGCAAGCGCGCCCTGGACCTGGGTGGCGGCCTGGGCCGCCTCGACGCGCGCGCGCACGACTTCGACGCGCGCCACGTCGCCCGCGGCCATCCGGGTCTCGGCGGTCTTCAGGAAATCCGCCACGAGGTCGCGGTCCTGCTGCAGGTGCCGAAGCCGCTCTTCCGCTCGCAGGAGTCCGAAAAACGCGCGGCGGACGTTGAACGCCAGCTCGATCCTGACGCTGTCCGCGTCGGCGGCTGTCGCGTCCTGTTCGCGCAGCGCAATGGCACCCCGCGTCTTCCGGCGCCCGGGGAACTCGATGGTCTGCGAAACGCCCAGGTAGGACTCGCCCGAGTCCCAGAAGTTGAACGGCTGTGGCTGGAGATCAGAGTCGAAGGCGATAATCGGCTGCGGGAGAGCTCTGGCTTGCGCCACCCGCGCGCGCGCGGCGTCGATGCGGTGCGCGGACGCCTGCAGCAGCGGGTGCTCGGCCATGGCCACGCGAAGGCAGGCCTCCAGCGTCAGCGGCGGCGAAGGAGCGCTCTGCGCCGAGGCGGGCGCGGGGCACGCCCACGACGCGACGCCGATCACCATCACCAGCCTGAACGATCTCCACAGCATGGCTGCTCCTCGAATCGAAGCGCGAACCCACCCGCGCGGCCGGGGTACTCTGCCGCCCGCCCGCATCAAACCCGGGGGCGAGTCGCTCCGAGGCCGGACACGAGGGCGGCTTCAATCTGCTCGCCCGTGAAGGTCGGGTCTGCGAGGCGGGCGTCTGACGAAGAAGCTCTGGATCGGCTACAGCGGGAGGGGCGGGCTGCGAGGGGGAGGTTCGAGCGCGAAGGCACCGGAGGGGACGCCGGCGGAGCGCGCGTCACACACCACCCCGAGAGGCCGGAGGTCGGGGATGGCCACGAGCGCAGCCGTCGTCGATCCCGTCACCCCAACCGTGCCATCGAGGCGGCACGCGGGACAGTCCGGCCGCTCCGTCATGCCGGAGTGGTTGTGCAGCTGGTCACGCGCGCCCGCGAGCCCGAAGACCCACACGAACACGACAACCGCCAGCACACGAAACGGCACCGAGCGCCGCGCCATCCCGCCTTTATACGCAGTTCACACGGGTTTGGTCAAGGACAGAGTGCCTGCGTCAGTGGGTGCGGGCGACGAGCGCGATGACGCCGATTCCGGCGCCGAGCAGGACGAAGTCGAGCAGCGCCAGCCGGAGGCTCGTCTTGCCGCGCTGCGCCGGCACGAGATCCGCGAGCGCGACATAGAGGAACCCGGCGGCCGCGAACGCTAGCAGATACGGACCGACGGCGCGCATTTCTCTCAGAAAGAGGTACCCGAACACCGCGCCGGCGACGGTCGTCAGGCTCGTCGCGCTGTTCAGGAGCAGCGCCCGCTTCCGGGAATAGCCGCTGCGCAGGTAGACCATGAACTCGCCGAGTTCCTGGGGCACCTCGTGCGCGATCGTCGAGAGCGCGGTTGCCAGCCCCAGTGCCGGCGACGTCAGGAACGCCCCCGCGAGCACGATGCCGTCGACGAAATTGTGGAAGGCGTCTCCGATCAGCAAGAGCGGCCCCGAGGCGGCGTGGACGTCGCAATCATGTTTGTGGCAGTGCCGCCAGACCAGCAGTTTCTCCATGATGAAGAAGGTCAACAGGCCGGTGAGCACGACGAGCGCGACCCTGGACACCGGGAGAGCCCTGGCCGCATGCGGGATCATGCCCAGGAGCGCGGCGCCGAGCAGCGCACCGGTCGAAAAGCTGATGAGCCTGGGCAGGGCGCGGTCCACGAACGACGCATGGAGGCCAAGCACGGTCGCCGCCAGGAAGACCGACAGCAAGCCGCCGGCCACCGACGAAGCGAGAATCAGCAGTACGATCATGGATGCTCCCCCGGCGTTCCATCGCCGGTCGGGTGGAAGCGCGCGTCTGCGCGCTGGCGGTCTTCAGCACAGGCATCCAGCCAGCCAGCCTTCGACAACGGATGCGCGTCGAAGGCTGGCACATACGGCTTGATGTCGAGCAGGGGCGTTCCGTCCAGCATGTCGACGTCCGCGACGTGCAGGACTCGTCCCTCGCGCCGAAGCAGCCTGACAACCGACAGCCCGATGGCGTTCGGACGGCTCGGGGCACGGGTCGCAAACAGACCACGCTCGTCGCTGTCGCGGTAGGGCACGACGCGAAGGCGGAACGCCGAGGCCCGGTCCATCCAGTAGATCAGCCACACGCGCTCGAACCCTCCGAGATCGTCCAACCCGCCGGCAAAGGCCTCGTCCACGACGACGTGTCCCTCGGCTCCAGCCGCGTAGGCCGGTTGGATGGGTGTCCCGACGGCCTCAGCGAAGGGCGTGCGGATCCGTCCGATCACGCGTACGCGGAATTGGACCGCCACGTCTTCCGGTGCCCGTTCCATGCGAACATCCTACCGCAGCCGCGCCGGTCGACGGGCCGCCGCGCTGGCGGAACGCACGTCTGTCTGGTTGTCATCTGCGCCGGGCCGGGTCCCCGTCACACCATCAGGGTGGGTCGCCGGAGCGGGATCTTGACACCCGCGGCAGCCGGGGTATGCTCGGGAGGAAGCGCCCCCGCAGCGGTAACCTGTTTCCCGGACAGAGGAGGTCAGATGGCGGACCCACCCGCCGGATGCGCACGGACATCGGGCGCGGTCGTCGGCGAACAGCCGGCAGCCGCACCACCAGCCGACTCAGCAGTCCCCCAGAAGGAGGCGCCGCGCATGAGTGCTCGCGTCGGACAGAAAGCCCCGGATTTCCAGGCCCCGGCCTACTACAAGGGCGGGTTCACGAACGTCAAGCTCTCGGACTACCTCGGCAAGTGGGTCCTGCTCTGCTTCTACCCCGGTGACTTCACCTTCGTTTGAGCGACCGAAGTGTCGGCGGTCGCCGACAAGTATGCGAAGCTCCAGGAACTGGGTGTCGAGGTCCTCTCGGTGAGCGTGGACAGCCACTTCGTCCACAAGATGTGGAACGACCACGAACTGGTCAAGATGGTGGACGGCGGGATTCCCTTCCACATGGTCTCGGATCAGGCCGGCAACGTCGGCCGGGCGTTCGGCGTGTGGGACGAGAACGCCGGGATCGAGCTCCGCGGCCGATTCATCATCGACCCGGACGGCGTCATTCAGGCGATGGAAGTCCTGACCCCGCCGGTCGGCCGCAAGTTCAGCGAGTCGATCCGCCAGGTCCAGGCGTTCCAGCACGTGCGCGCCAGCAAGGGCACCGAGGCCACGCCGGCCGGGTGGGAGCCCGGGCAGCCGACGCTCAAGCCGGGCCCGTCGCTCGTGGGCAACGTCTGGCAGGTGTGGCAGCCGAAGATGGAGAAGTAGGGGCGCCCCCCGTTCTTTCATCGTGATCATGGACAGGGCCGGCGTGCGCCGGCCCTGTTACTTTGAGAGCCTGGCTGGGAGGCGCGCGGCGCGGGCGGAGGGCGAGTCGTGGCACTGACGCAGGATCAGTTGGCGGGCCGGCGGAACCACTTCTGGGAGCGCACGGCGCACTACCGCGGCCTGGGGTACGACCGCGTGGCTGCGCCGGCCGCGATCCTGGACGCGGCGGGGCCTCTCGAGGGCCCCGTGCTCGATGTCGGTACCGGCATGGGACTCGCGGCCAGGGCGCTTGCCGCCCGGCGCCTGGACGTCGTTTCCATCGACACGAACGTGGACGATCAGCAAGTCGCGGCCTTCCTCACCGAGGACCCCGCGCTGCGCGCGCTGATCCAGTTCGGCCTCGCCGACGCGGCCCGCCTGCCGTTTCCGGATGGCCACTTCGGGTCCGCCGTGTCCATCGATGTCCTGCACCACCTCCAGGACGGCGAAGCCGTGCTGCGTGACATCGTCCGCGTCATCAGGCCGGGAGGCGTCTTCGTGCTCGCGGACTTCTCGCGGGAGGGCTTCGACCTCGTGGCCCGGGTCCACAGATCGGAGGGGCGCGTGCACCCGGAAGGCCCGGTGACGATGGCGTGGGCGAGGGACATCCTGCTGGCGCTCGGTCTTGCCGAGCGCCGCGCGGTCGTGACTCACTATCACGACGTCGCGGTCTTCGCGAGGCCCGCCTCCTGACGGGCGAACTGCCCCGGCGACCCGCTGACGCGGCGTCGCCTGCCGTCAACCCGCCGGCGTCCCTGAAGACACGTCGGGGCGGGCCAACACGAGGTGTTCGCCCGCCCCGGCCGTGTTCACTCCGCGATCAGAACAGCCAGTTCAACCCGACGACGAAACCCGTGCGGCGGCCCGTCGAGTCGTAGAGATACGGCTCGCTGTCCTTCAGATCGTTGTACGAGAACGTTCCGTTGAGCAGGAGCGAGTTGGACACCCTGTAGTTCACGCCCACGGCCTGCACCAGGGTGCGGTAGTCCAGGTTCGAGAACCCGGCGAACGAGCTCGACATCAGCGGGAAGTTCAGGCCCGGCGCCTGGAGCGGCACGATGTTCGTCGAGTCGTAGTTGAAGTTCCGGATCGAGGCCAGGCCCCGATTGTAATAGGTCGCCGCGAAGATCTCGGTCCGCGGCGACGCCTGGATCTGCAGGTTGACGAACGCGTTCTGGTTCTCGCCCTTGTAGCCGGCCTCGTCGAGTACGGAGCCAAACTGGCCCCCGGTGATGCCGGCCGCTCAACCCACGAAGTTGAGCGTGGAGAAGACGGTATCCAGCGTGTCACGCTGGTACCCCCATCCCGCGCTCAACGTCACCCGGTCGGTCGGCGCGAGCCAGAGCTCCACGCCCGGCAGGTGGATCTGGTGCTTCCACTTCGCCCCCGAGAGCGTGTCGTTGGTCATCGACTTGTAGCGGTAGTGCGCCGACAGCGCGGCGCGGGCGCTCGGCGACCACGTCAGGCCCCCTTCCCCGAGCGCGGAGCTGCTGGGGAAGCTGGAGAGATCCACCGAGCGCGAGTCGTACATCGCAAAGTACTGGAGCCCGGGGAACGGCACGGCGCCGGGCGTGGGCTCGGGCTGCAGGATCGCCGGCTTGGCGGCCTTGAGGTACGCGAACGGGTTGGTGATGTCCGAGTAGTCGAACCGCGCCCGCAGGTTCAGCTGCCTGGTCGGCCGGTAGCGCGCCGTCGCCTTGAAGCGGTTGGTCGTCGTCTCTTCGACTTCGTACGCCTCCCGCGTGATGTGCTCGTACAGGTAGCCGACGTTGAGCGACGTCTTCTTGTCCGGCCGATAGGACAACTCGAGGGCCGCTTCCGTCGGGGTGCGCGACGCGGCGGAGTGCGTCCAGTAGTCCGGGCTGCCGAAGGTCGGGTACGCCTGTGCGTACGTCAGCCCCGCGTGGGGCCCGGCGGGCGCCGTCGGCTCGGCGATGTCGACGAACACGCTGTCGGTGTCGATCTCGTACCGCCGGAAGTACGCCTTCAGCATCGCGCGCTTGCCCAGGGGCAGCGTCGCGCGCCCGCTCAGCCCCGTGAAGTCCATGCCGAAGTCCGACGTGTCGTTGGCGGACTTCGAGTGGGTGAAGTTGCCCGACACGGCGCCGTCGCCCGGCAGGCCCAGCGCCGCCCGGATCGTGTGCGTCGTCTTCGAGAACTTCGGCGTCTGCTCGAACACGAGCGGCCCGTTGTTGTCGTCGTACGACACGCGGTTGCGGAAGACGTCCAGCGCGGTCTGCGGGTGGAGGGCGTTGTCGTAGACGTTGGTGAGGTCGGGGGCCTTCTCCTCGAGCGTGCGGTTGGCGAGGGTGTAGTCCACGCTGAGGCGGCCCTTCGTGAAACGGGCCCCGGCCTTCACCTCCTGCATGGTCTCGTCCAGCTCGCGCGTATAGGACTTGACGTGACAGTTCGCGCAGTGGGACATCGCCATCACCTGGCGGGTGCCGTCGCGCATCTGCACGTGGTGGCTCGCGAAGAGCCGCAGGTGATCGGTGGCCGCCACCTCGACGTTGGCGTTCCAGATGCCGTTCGTCGAGGCGTGCTTCGCGCCGGGATCGGTGTCGGTGGCCCGGACGACGAAGGTGGAAATCGCCGACCCGATGTAGGTGAGCGGGTCGTGATCGAGCCGGTGCAGGAAACGGTCGAAGCTGAAGTTCGCCTTCACCCGGGGCCCGACGATGCGCGCCGAGTACTTCTGGTCGCGCGCGTCGCCGCTGAAGTCGGCGAGCACGTCGTAGAGGTACGTGCCGCTCTTGCCCCACACCTGGGCGCCGACCTGCGGGGTGGCGTCTTTCTTGAAGACCTCGTACTCGCCGATGCGGTCGAGGTTGCCGCTGACATCGTTGTACGTGCCGCCGATCGTGAAGACGCCCTCGGGCTTCGCCTGGGCGGGCTGAGCCGCCTGCGCGACGGCCGTGCCCGAGAGGGCCGCGACCAGCACGACGCTCAGCGTCACGACAGTCAGGAGACGCGTGGTCATCTGGTCACCTCCCTAGCGGATCAGGGCCTTGCCGTGGCCCGAGACGCCCTGCGACGGCAAATCGGAGCCGTGCACCTTGCGGTGGCAGTTGGTGCACCGCGTGTTGTACGACTGCATGAACCCGGTCACGCCCAGCTTGTTGTCCGACCCGGCCGTGGGCAGGTACCAGGGCGTCGTCTGGCCCATGCGCGCCGCGTGGAAGTGCATTTCGTGGCACTGCAGGCAGATGAAGGGCTCGTTCTGCTTCAGCAGGTTGTTCGCCACCGTGCCGTGCGGGTCGTGGCACGTCATGCAGTCCTCTTCGACCGGCGCGTGCTCGAAGACGAACGGGCCCTGGTAGCGGGCGTGGCAGCTCGTGCACAGGTCGTTCGCCCGTTCGGTGGTCTTGAGGCCCGTGAGGCCGTTGCCGTGCACGTCGTGGCAGGAACTGCACGCCATGCGGCCCTCGCGGATCGGGTGGCGCGACTGCGACATCAGCTTCACCCGCACCGCCTGGTGGCACGACAGGCACAGCTCCGTCTCGGGCTTCGCGAGGAGGCCCTTCACGGCCGGCGCCGTCGCGTGGGAGACGGCCATGCCCTCGACGCCGGTGAGCGCGCCCATGACCTGTCTGGATTGGTGGATCTTGTGGCAGTCGAGGCACGAGACCCCGTTCATCGCGTGGTCGCTGCCGGCCCAGTTCATGGCGTGCCCGTCCCGATGACACGCGAGGCACGCCCGGGCGGCCTCGTTCTCGGGGACGGACGTGAAGGACCGGATGGTATCGACGCCGCCGCCGGCTTCGACGTGCTTCGCGCCGTTGCCGTGGCAGGCTTCGCAGCCCGGCGTGCGGGCTCCGGCCTCCTTGAGCACGAGCTCCGAGTGGACCGACCGGTCGAACTGCGCCGCCAGCGTGTCGTGGCAGCCGGCGCAGACCTCCTTCCCGGCCGGTGCGGCCGGCTGCTGGGGCGCGTGCGCCCCAACGACCGTGAACGCCGCGATCAGGAATCCGCTGAGTAGGACCATCTGTTGCCCCTCCGGGCATGAGATGCACCCGCGCGCCGGAAATCCGGCAAAGGACACGGGCGCGGGCGGATCTCAAGCAAGAGCCGAGCCACACGGCCCGTCCCGCCGGCGACCCGTTCCAGCGCACCCGAGGCCTGGCATTGTTCATCACCCGCGAAAAGGCGTGTGTGAAGAAGTGTTGTGGGGATGTGCGTACGGGCTGCGGAACGGCACGCCTCTCGGCGCGCGCCTTCAGTGGCGGCATAGTGCCAGAGCCTGCCTTTGGGGTATCATCTCCGCACCCGCGCACTCTTTCGTCCCACATTCACCGCCGTGAAGGAGAGAAGACGCATGGCCCTGAAAGACACGCTCAAGCAGAAGATCGAGGCGTTCCGTCCTCGGACTGCGAAGCTCGTCAAGGAGCACGGCAAGGTCGTGATCGACCAGGTCACGATCGATCAGGCCATCGGCGGGGCCCGCGACGTGCGGTGCCTGGTGACCGATATCTCCTACCTCGACCCCCAGGAGGGCATCCGGTTCCGCGGCAAGACCATTCCCGAGACGTTCGAGGCGCTGCCCAAGGCGCCGGGCTCCAAGTACCCGACGGTCGAGTCGTTCTGGTACTTCCTGCTGACGGGCGACGTGCCGACCGACTCGCAGGTCGACGAGGTCGTCGCCGAGTGGAAGACGCGGCAGGCGGTGCCGCCGTACGTCTTCGACGCCCTTCGCGCGCTGCCGCGTGAGACGCATCCGATGACGATGCTGTCGATTGGCCTGCTGACGCTGCAGAAGGACTCGAAGTTCCTCGCCTATTACAACTCGGGCAAGTTCAACAAGATGGCCGCCTGGGAGTACGTCTACGAGGACGCCTCGGATCTCGTGGCGCGCATCCCGATCGTGGCCGCTTTCATCTACAACCTGAAGTACCGCGGCGACACGCAGGCGGCAATCGACCCGGCGCTCGACATGGGCGCCAACTTCGCGCACCTGATCGGCCAGAGCCTGGAGTACCGGGACGTCGCCCGGATGTACTTCATCCTCCACTCCGACCACGAGTCGGGCAACGTCTCGGCGCACACCACGCACCTCGTGCACTCGGCGCTCTCCGACCCGTACTACGCGTACTCGGCCGGCCTCAACGGCCTGGCGGGCCCGCTGCACGGCCTCGCCAACCAGGAGGTGCTGAGCTGGACGATGGAGTTCCAGAAGAAGTACTGCGCCGACCAGGAGCCGACGAAGGAACTCATCACCAAGGCGCTCTGGGACACGCTCAACGCCGGCCAGGTCATCCCGGGCTACGGGCACGCCGTGCTCCGCAAGACCGACCCGCGCTACATGTCGCAGCGCGAGTACTGCCTCGCCACGCCCGGCCTCAAGGACGACCCGCTCTTCAAGCTCGTGTCGATGATCTTCGAGGTCGCCCCCGGCGTGCTCACCGAGCACGGCAAGACGAAGAACCCGTGGCCGAACGTGGACGCGCAGTCGGGCGTCATCCAGTGGTACTACGGTGTCAAGGAGTGGGACTTCTACACGGTCCTCTTCGGCGTCGGCCGCGCGCTGGGCTGCATGGCCAACATCACCTGGGACCGCGGCCTCGGCTACGCCATCGAGCGGCCGAAGTCGGTCACGACGGCGATGCTCGAGAAGTGGGCCGAGGAGGGCGGCCGGAAGATCGGATAGGCAGGTGACATCCCCGCGAACGGGGATGGAGGAACCCGCACGAAAAGGGCCCGCGTCCGGACGGCCTGTCCGGATGCGGGCTTTTCGTCTTCAGCGCCGCAGCACGCGCCGCTCGCGCGGCCGATCCGGTCCGGCCCGGGTTCACCGCACGTCGAATGCCGCGCGGCCCGTCACCTCCTCCACGAGCCGCCAGTACGCGCCGTCACGAACCGCAGCGACCGGCTTCCCGTCGCGGAACACGCCGCGCGATTCTTCGGGCGCCGGGAGTTCGACGCGCGCGGCCATGCCGGGGGGAAGCGTCAACGCCAGCGTGAACGTCCCGCCGCGCGTCCACTCGATCCGGACCGGGCCCCTCGGGGTGGGGATCGTTCCCGCGGCGCGAGTCAGCGAGCCGGGGCGGGGCTTGACCCTGGCGCGGACCCAGCCGGCTTCGAGCGGCTGGACGCCCAGCACGTAGCGCGGCAGCAGGTTGGCGGGCGCGGCGCCCCACGCGTGGTTCCAGTCCTGGTTGGGCTTGTACTTCTGGTCCCACGCCTCCCAGGTGATCGTGGTCCCGCTCTCGACCATGTGGCGCCAGCTGCGATCGCCGGCCGCCGTCATGAGCGCCAGCGCCTGCGCGCTGTCGCCGTGTTCGAACAGGCCCTCCATGAGGTACTGCGCCGCGTAGACCGAGCAGGCCATTCCCCGCCGCGCGAGCCAACCGGCCACCCGCGGCGCGTGCCCGGCCGGCACGAGTCCGAAGGCCAGGGGGAACAGGCTGGCGTGAAGCGAGGCGTGATCGGTGCCCTCGCCGTCCCGGTACACGCCCCGGTCGGGAACGAAGAGCGCCCGGTTGAAGGCCTCGCGCGCCTTGCGCTCCCGGACGCGGTAGTCCTCGGCCTCCGCCGTGCGGCCCACCGCGGCGGCCAGCTCGGACATGAGCGACAGCGCGCGCACGTGGAACGCGTTGACAACGGCGTTCACCGGCGTGAAGACGAACCCGTCGCGCTCCCCCGCCGGCCAGTCGACGATGTCCTCCCGCGTGCGCTGCGGCTCGCCGCTGACGAGCAGCCCGTCCGGCCGCGCGCGGTCGAGCAGCAGCTTCGGCTTCAGCGCGTCGTAGCGCGCGGCGAGCCAGGCCCGGTCGCCGGTGTGCAGCCAGTCCGCGTGCGCGATGAAGACCATGTGCAGCGCCCACTCGGTGGGCCAGGTCGGGTGGATCATCAGGCGGTCGAACGTGTCGCGCGCCATCTGCACGTCGCGGTCGGCGGCGTAGTGGCTCAACTGGTTGAGATAGGCGTCGGCTTCGTACGGAATGCGCTCGCGGTCGCCATCCACGTACACGCCGGCGAAGGTCGTGGCCTTGATCGAGTACCGGCACAGCTCCCAGATGCGATCGAGCAGGTCGTCGGACGACCGGAACGACGCCGCCTGGTCGTCCCACGTGCTGGCGAACGCCGCCTGGCGCACCAGGTGCCCGGCTGTC
This sequence comes from uncultured Vicinamibacterales bacterium, assembly GCA_964491885.1. Classification (GTDB taxonomy): domain Bacteria; phylum Acidobacteriota; class Vicinamibacteria; order Vicinamibacterales; family JAKQTR01; genus JAKQTR01. Next base: position 7,878 of record CAZBIP010000022.1, on the reverse strand, counting down.
AGCTCGCCGGGCCATCCCTCGATCTCGACCCAGCGGAACGGGAGGACCACGCCCCACTCGGGCGGCGTGAGGACGGCCGCGGGCGGCCTCGTGTTGCGGGCGTCGGCCGGCGGCGCCACCAGGAGCGGAGCGCCTCCGTCGAGCGCGATCCGCACCGCGGCGTACCGGACCGATCCGGGGGGCCGCCGGCTCACGCGGCCGTCCGCCAGCGCCTCGCCGAAATGCACGGTCACCGTACCGCGCGCGCCCTCGGGAGGGAGCAGCCGGAGGTTCCCGAACGCCACGCGGCCGAAGTCGACGAGGGAGATCCCCGGCGCGACGGCCGTGACGCGGGCCGGCGGCTCGTCGACCAGGCGCACCGGCGCAGCGGCCGACCAGGATGCCGAGATGAAGAAGGCGGCGGCCGCGCCGGCCGCCGCCCGTCGTGCGCGATGTCGATCCATGCGTCCGCCCGTCCGCCCCGCCGCGCGCGGCTCGGCTACTTCTTCAGCGCCTCCGCCGTCACGGCCGTGATGGCCGCCACGTTCACGATCTCGGCCACGGTCATGCCGTGCTGCAGGACGTTGACCGGCCTCCTCATGCCCATCAGGAGCGGCCCGATGGCGTCGGCGTTCCCGAGGCGCTGGACCAGTTTGTAGCCGATGTTGCCGGACGTGAGGTCCGGGAAGATCAGCACGTTCGCGTCGCCCTTGATGCGCGAGTGCGGGTAGTTCTTCTCGACGATCTCCTCGACGACGGCCGTGTCGAGGTGCATCTCGCCGTCGACCACCACCGCGGGGTCCTTCCCGCGCACGATCTCGACGGCCTGGGCCACCCGCTTGGAGATCGGGTGCGGCACCGATCCGAAGCTCGAGAACGCGAGCAGCGCCACCTTCGGGTCCGTGTCGAAGCTCCTGGCCAGGTCCGCCGCGAGGAGCGCGATCTCCGCCAGCTCCTCGGCGCTCGGCTCGATGTTCACCATCGTGTCGGCGCAGAAGAAGATCCGGTCCCGCAGCACGAGCACGTGCGCCGCCGACACGCGCGACACGCCGGGCTTCAGGCCGACGATCTGCAGCGCGGGCCGGATGGTCTCGGGATAGGCCTTGAACATGCCGCCGACGAACCCGTCCGCGTCGCCGCGCTGCACCATCATCAGCCCGTAGACGGTCGGGTCCTTCACCAGGTCCTCCGCCGCGGGCAGCGTCACGCCCTTGCGCTTCCGCAGGTCGTAGAGCGCGGCTGCGTACGCCGGGCCGTGCGCCTCGTTCGGGACGTTGACGATCTCGAACTCCAGCTGCTCGATCCCGAGGCTCGCCGCCCTGGCGCGGATGTCCGCCTCCCGCCCCAGCAGGACGGGCATCGCGATCTTCTGATCGACGATGTCGCGCGCGGCGCGGATGATCGAGTCCTGCTCGCCCTCCGGGAAGACGATCCGCTTCGGCGCGTCGTTGCGGGCCTTCCGCACGACGAAGTGCATCACCTTGCGCGACGGGCCGAGCATCCGCTCGAGCTGCTCGCGGTAGGCGTCCCAGTCGGCGATCGGATGCTTCGCGGCGCCGGTGTCGCACGCAGCCTTCGCCACCGCCGGCGCTTCCCAGGTCAGCACGCGCGGGTCGAAGGGCTTGGGAATGAGGTACTCGCGCCCGAACGACATGCTGTTGACGCCGTACGCCTTCAGCACCCCTTCGGGCACGTCCTCCCGCGCCAGCGCCGCCAGCGCGCGCGCCGCCGCCATCTTCATCTCGTTGTTGATGGCCTTCGCCCGCACGTCGAGGGCGCCGCGGAAGATGAACGGGAACCCGAGGACGTTGTTCACCTGGTTGGGGTAGTCGGAGCGCCCCGTCGCCATGATGACGTCCTTGCGCGTGGCGACGGCCACATCGTAGGGGATCTCCGGATCGGGGTTCGCCATCGCGAAGACAATCGGGTTCGACGCCATCGTCTTCAGCATGTCCGGCGTGAGGATGTCCTTGGCGGACACGCCGACGAACACGTCGGCGTCCTTCATCGCGTCGGCCAGCGTCCGCGCCTTCGTGTCCACGGCGAAGCGCTGCTTGTACGGGTTCATCTTCTCCGTGCGGCCCTCGTAGATGACGCCGACGGTGTCGATGAAGAGGATGTTCTCCTTCCTGACGCCCAGGTTCAGGTACATCTCGGCGCACGCGATGCCGGCGGCGCCCGCGCCGGTGAAGACCACCTTGACCTGGTCGAGCTTCTTGCCGACCAGCTCGACGGCGTTCACGAGGGCCGCGCCGGAGATGATCGCCGTCCCGTGCTGGTCGTCGTGGAAGACCGGGATGTCCATCATCCCCTTGAGCGTCTCTTCGATGTAGAAGCACTCGGGCGCCTTGATGTCCTCGAGGTTGATCCCGCCGAAGGTCGGTTCGAGGGCCTTGACGATGGTGATGATCGCGTCCGGGTCGTGCGTGTTCAGCTCGATGTCGAAGACGTCCACGCCCGCGAACCGCTTGAACAGGACGCCCTTGCCCTCCATGACCGGCTTGCCGGCGATCGCCCCGATGTCGCCCAGGCCGAGCACCGCGGTGCCGTTCGACACGACCGCGACGAGGTTGCCCTTGCCCGTGTAGCGGTACGCCAGCTCGGGGTCCTTCTCGATGGCCAGGCACGGGCGGGCCACGCCGGGCGTGTAGGCCATCGACAGGTCCCGCTGCGTCAGGCAGGCCTTGGACGTGATGACTTCGAGTTTCCCGGGCCTCGGCTTCTCGTGGTAGTCGTAGACGTCTTCGTCGCTGATCTTGATCATGGCTGTGGCCTCAACGAGTGTGGGTGGCAGCGCGCGATCCGGACAATCGCACCATAGGCTCTGGGCACGCCGGGAAGCCGTCGAATGCGGTATAGCCTACCCGATCTCGCGCCCGCCGGCGGCTGGATTTCAGCACGGATTCCGGCGCGGGCTCCGGCGAGCCGCCTGAAGGCGGGCCGGCTCGCGGCTTGACACCCGCTCCGCGCCGGGAGCAGCATGGGCCGGCTTGCGAGGCAGACACGACATGAAGACCTTCTCGATCAAAGTCGACCCGCTGACGAACGAGGAGTACTGGGAGGTCTACCTCCGCGGGCAGCAGCTCCTCAGCGACCCCCTGCTCAACAAGGCGTCGGCGTTCACCCAGGAGGAGCGCCTCTCGCTGGGGCTCTCGGGCCTGCTCCGGACGGGGGTCTCGATCCTGGGCCGCCAGGTCGAGCGCTCGTTCGAGAACCTCCAGCGCAAGCCCGACGACCTGGAGCGCTACATCTACCTCCAGGGCCTGCTGAACCGGAACGAGGTGCTCTTCTACCGGCTGCTGCAGACGCACCTGACGGCGCTCGTCCCGATCGTCTACACGCCGACGGTCGGGCAGGCGTGCCTGGAGCTGAGCCACATCACCCGCCGCTACCGGGGCCTCTACATCTCGCCGGACAACATCGCCAGCATCGACCAGATCTTCGGGAGCGTCCCCCTCCCGAGCGTCAACCTGATCGTCGTGACCGACGGCGAGCGGATCCTCGGCCTCGGCGATCTCGGGTCGGACGGCATGGGCATCCCGGTGGGCAAGGTCACGCTGTACGTCGCCGCCGGCGGGCTGCACCCGGCGTGCTGCCTGCCGATGTCGCTGGACGTGGGCACGAACAACACCCGGCTCCTCGACGACCCGCTCTACCTCGGCTGGAGGCACCCCCGGCTCGAGGGCGACGAGTACTGGGACTTCGTCGAACGGTTCGTCCTCGGCGTGCGGCGCAACTTCCCCGAGGCGCTCATCCAGTGGGAGGACTTCGCGAAGCACAAGGCCTTCACGCTGCTCGAGCGGTACCGGGACCGCGTGCTCTCCTTCGACGACGACATCCAGGGCACGGGCGCGGTGGCCGCCGCGGTCGTGATGACGGCGGCGCGCATCAAGCGGCGTCGGAGCGCCGAGGAGCGCTTCCTGATCGCCGGCATGGGCCAGGCCGGCACCGGCATCGCGGTGAACATCCAGGGACTGCTGCAGCGGGAGGGGCTCGGCGAGGCTGAGGCCCGGAGCCGCATCTACGCCGTGGACCTGCCGGGCCTCCTCTGCGAGGACACGCCCGGGTTGTCGAAGTGGCAACGCGTGTTCGCCCGCCCGCGCGCGGACGTCGCGGGCTGGACGCTCGAGTCCCCGGACCGCATCAGTCTCCTCGACGTGATCCGCAACGCCAGGCCGACGGTCCTCATCGGCGTGACCGCCCAGACCGGCCTCTTCGGTCTGGAGGTGCTCTCCGCCGTCGCCGAGTACGAGCCCCAGCCGGTCGTGATGGCCCTGTCCAACCCGACGAGCAAGTGCGAGTGCCGGCCGGAGGACGTGGCCCGCGTGACGGACGGCCGGGGCCTCGTGGCGACCGGCAGCCCGTTCACCGGCGTCGACTGGAAGGGCCGGAGCCTCGCGGTGTCGCAGTGTAATAACCTGTACGTCTTCCCGGGCGTCGGCCTCGGGGCGCTCGTGGCGAAGGCCTCGAAGGTGACGCGCGGCATGTTCATGGCGGCGAGCCGCGCCCTGAGCGGCATGGTGACCCCGGAGCAGGCGGCGCGCGGCCAGTTGCTGCCGCCAATGGAGGACATCCGGGCGGTGTCGCGCGTGGTGGCGAAGGCCGTGGCCGTCGAGGCGCGCGACGCGGGGCTCGGCCGGTTGATCGACGACGAGCAGTACGAGGCGGCCATCGCCAGGGCGCAATGGGTACCCGAGTACGCGCCCTACCGGCCGGGGAAGGTGGGGGCGTGAATGAATGGGGCCAGGGACTAGGGACTAGGCGCTAGGCGCTAGGCGCTGGTCAGACAGGGGCTAGGGGCCAGGGCAGAAGCGTAACGCGCTGAAGCCGGCCGCGGCAGACCCATGCCTCAGGCCGCGACCGGCCCGGACAGGCAAGTCGGAACGAGGACAGGAGGAGACTGATGATGAAGGAATTCAAGGAATTCGTGATGCGCGGGAACGTGATGGACCTCGCCGTCGGCGTGGTCATCGGCGCCGCGTTCGGGAAGATCGTCGGGTCGCTCGTCACGGACGTGCTGATGCCGGTGGTCGGGCTGCTGCTCGGGGGCGTGGACTTCTCGAACCTGTTCGTCACGCTGGGCGAGGGGGACTTCGCCACGGTGGCGGCGGCGAAGGAAGCCGGCGTGGCAACGCTGAACTACGGCGTGTTCCTGAACACGATCATCGAGTTCCTAATCGTCGCCTTTGCGATCTTCATGGTGGTGAAGTGGGTCAACACGCTCCGGCGCCCGGCGCCCGCGGCCGCGCCCACGACGAAGGACTGCCCGCACTGCGCGACGGCCATCCCGATCGCCGCCAAGAAGTGCCCGAACTGCACGTCCGCGCTGTAGGGGCTAGGGGCTAGGGGCTAGGGGCTAGTACCCCGTCTCAGTGAATCTGACTGATTTACGCGGCGGTCGCTTCAGCGGCGGCCGCTGGCGTCGGGTAGGCTCGCCCGAGTTTCGTGCGGGCCTGCTCGATGCCGAACATCCACGTCACGGCCGCCCCGGCGTCGTTCCGACGTCGTGTCCAGGCGGCCACCTCGCTGGCCAGCGTCTTCTTGTCGGGAATCCGACGGTCCAAGCACTGGCCGACCAGGACCCCAATTTCGATTTCGACCATGTTCAACCAGCTCGCGTGTTTCGGCACGTAGTGGAACTCCACGCGCCGCAAGATCCGACGGGCCTCAGCCGGCGGAAACGTCTCATAGAGCGCGGCGGCGGTGTGCGTCGAGAGATTGTCGAGCACCATCTGGATCCGATCGGCGGTCGCGTAGTGGTCATCGACCAGGTCGCGGACCCATTCGGCGAAGTCGTGGGCCGTGCGGCGCTCGGTGACCTTGGTCATCCGCCACGGTCGGTGCGCATCCACGGCGACGAACACGTTCGCCGTGCCATTCCGTCGATACTCGTAGTCACGCCGCGCCGCGCGCCCCGGACGTACGCCGGCAGGAGGCCGCACCTCCGCCACCAACTGCCGAGGCGTCTCGTCTACACACACGACCGCGGTGCCCGCCGGCGGCACCGTCGTGTACAACTCCAGCACGTCCTCCATCCGCGCCACGAACTGCGCATCGATGCGCGGGACGCACCACATCTTGCGCTGCCAGGGCTTCAAGGCGTTGTCCTGGAGCCGACGGCCAATGGTCTGCCGCGAGATGCGCGTATGCGCCGTCAGCGCCACCATCGCGTCGGCGAGCAGCGCCAACGTCCAGGTCGCCCGTCCCTCCGGCGGCGTCGAGCAGGCCGTGGCAATGAGGAGCGCTTCTTCCGTCGGCGCGAGTTTCCGCGGGCCGCCCGGGCGCGGATCCTCCGCCAGGGCGGCGGCCAAGCCCTCCTCGACCAACCGCCGTTTGGTCCGGTACACGGTGGACGTCCCAACCTGCACCGTCACGGCGATCGTCTCGTCGGACGAGCCGGCGGCCGCCGCCAGCAGAATCTGCGCGCGCTTCACGCGACGCACCCCCCGTGTGCCGCCCGCCACCAAGCCCTCCAACTGCTGCCGCTCGCTTTCGTCCAACTCGACGCGATATCGTACGTGCATCGTGCCTCCTGCCCGCAGGAGATCACAGCTCGCCTTGAGACGCAAGCCATGACTGCACGTTTCACGAACACGCAAGGTCAATACCTGGCCTTCATCCACACCTACAGGAAGCTGCACCGCCGTGCGCCGGCGGAGACCGACTTCCAGGCCTACTTCCGAGTCACCCCGCCGACCGCCCACCGGATGATCGTCACCCTGACCGATCGCGGCTTGATCCAACGACGCCCCGGTGAGCCCCGCACCATCGAACTGCTCGTCTCCCCGGAGGACTTGCCGCCGCTCAGAGAGCCGCCGGTTCAATCGATCGAAACCCCTGAGACGGGGTACTAGGGGCTAGGGACAAGATACACGGTACACGGAGCACGAGGCGGGTAACGGTCGGATGGAGCCCGGGGTCTTCCCTTCGGCTGCGCTCAGGGCAGGCAGGCCCCGGGTCCGACGAGCGCCGCGATGACCGCGTCCGTGTCCGCGAACGTCTCGAAGACCACATCGGCGCCGGCGGCGCGCAGCGCATCCACGCTGGAGCCGCCGGTCGCCACCGCCACGCACCGGACGCCGGCCGTCCGCGCGCACGCGACGTCGAGCGGCGTGTCGCCGACAATCACGACCTCGTCGCGCGTGACGGGCGGGCAGCCCGACGCGCGCGCGCGATCGATCGCCACCGGAACCAGGGCCGGCCGGTCCACGCTGTCGTCCCCGAAGGCGCCGCACGCGAAATAGTGTGACAGGCCGAAGTGGCCGAGCTTGATGCGCGCCCCTTCCTCGTAGTTGCCGGTCAGGAGCGCCAGGAAGACGTCCGGGCGCCGCCGCAGGGCGTCGAGCAGTTCCCGCACGCCGGGATAGACGCCCTTGAACCGCCGCCACGCGGGCGTCGACGGATCGGGCGGCACCGGGCGGCGGATCTCGTCGGCGAACAGCCTGAAGTAGGCCGACTTGTAGCGGGCAACCTCGCCGTCGGCGGGATGCACGCCGGCGCGCGCCATGGCCTCGGCGAGCACGTGCGACTGGGGCGCCGCACGCGAGATCGCGTCGGCCAGGATGGACCCGTCGGTCCGCCCCGCCAGCGCCACCTGGTCGAACGCGCCGCGCACGCCGAACACCTCGTGGAACGCGTCGTCCATGGCGCGCACCGCCGCGCCGCCCGAGAGGAGCAGCGTTCCGTCCACGTCGAAGAGCAACAGCCTCACTCGATCCTCGCAGTCTACCGGCCGAACCAGCCGCGCCAGCCGGCCTTGTCTTGCAGCCGCCCCGTCGCGCCGTCGAGCCGGAGTACACGGCCCGCCACTGCGTGCGCAAACGCCGCGTCGGCGGTCATGGCGACGACGGCCAGGCCGCGCGCCGCGGCAAGAGCGCCAATCTCCGCGCCGAATCGAGT
>CAZBIP010000021.1:0-29206 GCA_964491885.1 uncultured Vicinamibacterales bacterium | reverse complement strand
GCAGTTGGCCGCTGGCGCGGCGCGCGACCGTCGGCCAGCCGTGGTAGTGCGCCGCATCGAGGCTGATGATCTTCGTCTCGAGCACCTCGGCACGCGGCGCGGCCCGGGTGCGAACCGGCGCGGGCACGAAGGGAGCGGAGGCGGCGGCGGCTGACAGCGCGAGAAACTGACGGCGGGAGACGGTGGTTCGGTCGTTCATCGGCTGGTGTCCCGAAGCTGGACCCCTGGGAAGTCGGGGGCCTCCGGCGGCATGTTACCTGCTTCGGGGGCGGCCCGCAGCCGGATCCGGGCGCGAGGGACGGCCCGCTACTGGCTGATCGGCGTGAAGATCACCACCTGGGCCGCGGAGTACGGCCACCCGCCGATCTCGACGCCATCTTCCATGAGCGCGGCGCCGTCCACGCGGTCCAGCGCCCTCCCCCGGGGGGTTGAGAGCTGGTAGAACACGCCGGGCCACAGGTTCATCGGACGGACTCTCATGTGCGCGTCGGCGCCGCTTCCCCGGAACGCGAACACCACGCCGCTGCCGATTTCCCGCGTCGAGAGCTGCACCGCATCCCACGAGGCGCCGGCTGGTTCGTCCACCTGACCGGTCAAGAGCGCGAGAACCGGGTCCGGACCGGCGTCGCGCAGGCGCTTGTAAAGCGCGATCTCCCGAGCCATGTCCGCGAGTTCGTCATCGCCGAACTCCGCCCCGATGAGGCTCACGCCCAGCGCGCCGGCCATGCGGCTGCGGAAGTACAACGGCAGGTCGGCGGCCTGGTGGATCGGCTCCGACGGGTCGTCCATGACGAACGACAGCAGGTAGCGGACCGGGAACACGGCGCCGAGTCCCTGGAGGTTCCGCCGGACGTGCGCCGACGGGCCGCTCACGTCGTCCATCCAGCCGGCGTCCGTGTACTGGAGCATGCCGAGATCGAGGCGGTTGCCGCCTCCTGAGCAGTTCTCGATAGTCAGGTCCGGGTACCTGGCCCGCAACTCGTCGAGCACGGAGTACAAGCCACGGACGTGCGCGTAGTTGCCGTCCTGCGTCCCGTGGCCGTGGCTGGTGCGGTCGCAGTTGACCCAGTAGTTGTTGTCCCACTTGAGGTAGTCGGGGCGTACCGTGTCGATGAAGCGGACGAGCTGGCCGAGGACCCACTGCCGGGCTTCGGCGTCGCCGAGGCAGATCTGCGCCGCGCCGGCATGTTCGTTCTTGACGCCGGAATTGTAGCGCCCGCCGGTCGTCGCCAGGAACCGCTCGCGCGCGAGACCCGCACGATTCACTGTCGCGGTATCGACGCGCTCCGGCTCCACCCAGACCCCGAACTTCATGCCCAGGCTCCGCGCGTAGTCGCCGAGGGGGCCGAGGCCGGCAGGGAAGCGTCGGGCGTCCACCGTCCACAGGCCGAGCCCCGTGGAGTAGTCCGACCTCGACGTCGGTCCGGGGTTCCAGCCGGCGTCGAGTACGAACAGTTCCGCGCCCAGCCCGGCCGCGCTGCGCATGTCGGCGCGGACGGTCTCGTCGTCCACGTCAGTCCCGCGGGCGAACCAGGTGTTGTACGTGACGAGCGGGTGGACGGGACGCCCCTGGCGGAGCCCGTTCGTCACGTACTGCTGGAGGGCAGCCGTCATGTCGATATCGCGGTCCGGGGCGATGCCGAACATGCCGTGTGGGCTCTCAAACGGCTCCCCCTGCCGCACCGTGGTCGCCGTGGCGCCGGCGGACAGGCGAACCGAGACCAGCCCGCGGCGCGCCTGGCTCGTCGCCGAGAGCGCCCACGCGCCTGACCAGAGCGAACCGCCGAAGAGCCGGCCGCTCGGGCCGCTGAACCACCACGTAGGGACGGCCCGCGTGGCCGACCGCGTGGCGGAACCCACCTCGAAGGGCTGCTCCACCGACAGCAACTGTCGCTGTCTCGTGAAGTGGCCGCGCTCACCGACGCCGGAATCGAGGCCGCTGACCCAGTGCGCTTCCTGCAGCGGCACGGTGAGTTGCCAGATGCCGATGTCCGAGATGGGAATGCCGCTGGTCGAGCCGACAGCTTCGAATGTAGACCACGTCTCGATCGCCGGGGCCTGTGGATAGCAGAGGTACGACCTCGTCATCCGGAGCCCGGCCGTCACATCGTCGAAGGTCAGCATGAGCCGGACGCCTCCCTGGAATTCCTCGGCACGCGCCGCCCGGAAGGGAAACCCGGGCTGACCGGGAATCAGGCGGCGGCCCTGCTGCTGGAAGCTCGAACCGAGGGACGGCTCGATGGTCCAGGGCGTCTCCGCTCCCGGCCGCCAGAGGCCGAGCGGGACCAGGGCACCCGAGGCGTTGAGCCCGACCCGGAACCCGATGTCCTGGTTTCCAATCGTCCAGGAGCGGTTCGTCTCGTCTTGGGCGACATAGGCGTCGCCGACCTGCAGAACGAAGTCGGGCTCGTCACCCGACACGGACACCAGTCCGAAGAGCAACACGGCGACGGTTGCGGCAAGTCGTCTTGGCGTCGTCATCGTGTTCGCCTCAACTCGTATACGCCGCCCGCGCGCCGCGCATTTCACCCCTCGGGATCGACTTCACGGGCGCGGCTCCAGCCCTGGGAGCGCGGCGGCGCGTCTGCGCCGCTGTCAACGGCTATCGGCGGCGAAGGCCCTGATGGAGAGACACTCCGGCACCAGAGTGTGCAGCGGGGGCACGGGCCATGCTCAGCCGCTGTGGATGGGTCAGACGCCTCCGCCCAGCACCTTGTAGAGCGTGACGAGGTTCGCCTGCTCGGCCAGACGCACGGCGACCAGCCCCTGCTGCGCCGAGATGAACGCCCGCTGCGCGACGAGCACGCCGAGATAGCCGTCGAGGCCGGCCTTGTAGCGCGCCTCCGACAGCCGGTAGGTCTCGCCGAGCGCCGTGACGAGCGCCTCCTGGGCCTCGCGTTGGCTCACCAGCGTCTGGCGGAGCGTCAGCGCGTTTGCGACCTCGGCGAAGGCCTGCTGGATGCTCCTCTCGTAGCGCGCGACGGCGATCTCCCGGTCCACCCTCGCCACTCTGACCTTCGCGGCCGTCGAGCCGGCGTTGAAGATCGGCTGCGTGATCTGCGGGACGAAGCTCCAGGTGCCCGTGCCCGAGCCGATGAGCGTGGACAGATCGCTGCTCGAGATGCCCAGCCAGGCCGTGAGCGAGATGCGCGGGAAGTAGGCCGCGCGGGCGGCGCCGATGTTCGCGTTCGCCGCCCGGAGCTGGTGTTCCGCCGCCAGGATGTCCGGCCGGCGGAGGAGCACCTCGGACGACACGCCGGCCGAGATGGGCCTGGGCGCGCTGACGGCCGACAGGCCATCGGGGAGGAGGCCGGGGTTGACGGGCCCGCCCGCGAGCACCTGGAGCGCGTTGAGATCGAGCGCCACCAGCGCCGTGAATCGGGCGACGTCGGCCCGGGCCGCCTCGACCTGGCTCCGCACCTGGTTCAACTCGAGGTCCGACGCGATGCCCAGGTCGCGGCTCTTCTGGATGAGGGCGAGCGACGATTGCTGCGCCTCGAGCGTCGAGCGCGCGAGCGCGAGGGCGTCGGCGTCGGCGGCCCGCTGGAGATACGCCTGGGAAACGGCGGCCACGAGGGCCAGATGCGTCGCGCGGCCGGCCTGCTCGGTGGCGAGATACTGCTCCAGCGCGGCGGCCGTCAGGTTGCGCACCCGGCCGAAGACGTCCAGTTCCCAGCCTGAAACCCCGAGCGCCACGCTGTACTGCGTCGACGTGTAGGCCTCGCCGTCGCGGGCGACGGTACCCGGGGTGCGCTGCTGCGACACCGTGGCGCCCGCGCTGACCGGCGGGACGCGATCGGCCCGCTGAATGCGGTACACGGCCTGCGCCCGGTCGATGTTCAGCATGGCGACGCGCAGGTCGCGGTTGTTGGCGAGCGCCTGGGCCACCACGGTCCGGAGACGGGCGTCGGTGAAGAACGCCTCCCACGGCACGTCGGGCGCCTGCGGCGCCCCGGCCGGGGCATCCATCCGCGGCAACTCGGGCGGCACGGGGGATGCGGGGCGCGCGTACTGCGGTGCCAGCGAGCAGCCGGCCAGGGCCAGCACCGCCCCGCCGAGAACGAGGGCGCGGCATCGACGCATCATCGGAACCCCTCCGCAGAAGGCCCGTCAGCCGGGGCGGCGGGCGGGGTCGGCCCGGCCGCTATCTTCCGGCCGAACAGCCGGACCACGAGGACGTAGAAGAGCGGGATGAAGAAGATGGCCAGGAACGTCGCGGTGAGCATCCCACCCAGCACGCTCGTCCCGATGGCCTTCTGCGCGCCCGCGCCGGCCCCGCCGGCGATCGCGAGCGGCAGGACGCCGAACCCGAAGGCGAGCGAGGTCATGACGATCGGCCGCAGCCGGAGCTTCGCGCCCGCGATCGTCGCCTCGACGAGGCCCATGCCCTGCTCGAGGTGCGCCTGCGCGAACTGCACGATGAGGATGGCGTTCTTCGTCGTCAGGCCCAGCACGGTCAGGAGGCCGATCTGGAAGTAGACGTCGTTCGGCAGCCCGCGCAGCGTGGACCCCAGGACGCCGCCGATGACGCCGAGGGGCAGCGCCAGCAGGATCGAGATCGGCACGGTCCAGCTCTCGTAGAGCGCCGCGAGCACCAGGAAGATGACCAGCACCGAGAACGCGTAGAGCAGGCCGGCCTGCGACTGGGCCATCTTCTCCTGGTAGGAGAGGCCGGTCCACTGGTACGCGACGCCTGAGGGCAGCTTCGCGGTCAACTCCTCCATCGCGGCCATCGCCTCGCCGGAACTGCGCCCGGGCGCGGGTTCGCCCTGGATGTTCATCGCGGGCACGGCGTTGTACCGCTCGAGCCGCGGCGGGCCGTACACCCAGCGGCCGGACGCGACCGCCGAGAAGGGCACGAGCCCGCCCTTGCCGTTCCGCAGGTAGAGGCGGTTGAGATCCTCCGGCAGCATCCGGAACGGCGCGTCGGCCTGCGCGTAGACCCGCTTCACGCGCCCGCCCTGGACGAAGTCGTTGACGTACGAGCTGCCGAAGGCCGTGGCGAGATAGCCCTGGATCGCGTTCACCGGGACGCCGAGCGTTCCCGCCCGCTCCCAGTCGATGTCCACCTTGTACTGGGGCACGTCCGGCATGCCGGTGGGCCTCACGCGCGCGAGGCGCGGGTCCGACGCCGCCATCCGGATGAGCTGGTCTCGGGCATTCGAGAGGGCATCGTGCCCCAGCCCGCCGCGGTCCTGCAGCATGAAGTCGAAGCCGGTCGCGTTCCCCAGCTCGATGACCGGCGGCGGCGGCACCACGAAGATGCTGGCCTGCTTGATCCGCGAGAGCGCGGCCATCGCCCGCCCGGCCACCTCCTTCGCGCCGAGGCCCGGCTTCCGCCTGAGGTCCCAGTCGCGGAGCCTGATGTAGGCCATCGACTGGTTCTGGCCGCGCCCGCCCTGGCCGATGCCGACGACGCCCATGAAGGACTCGACGGCCTCTGTCTCCTGCTCCATGAAGTAGCGCCTGATCTCGGCCACGACCGCCTGCGTCTGCTCGGTCGTCGAGCCGACGGGGAGCTGGATGATCCCCATGAGGCTGCCCTGGTCCTCGTCCGGCAGGTACCCGACGGGCATCCGCGAGAAGAGGACGACGAGGGCGGCGACGATCACCAGGAAGACGGCCACGTACGGGAGCTTCCAGCGCAGGATGTGCGCGACGGCGACGGCGTACCCGTTCCGCGCACGGTTGAATCCGCGGTCGAACCACAGGAAGAAGGGCCGGAAGAGCCTGAACCCGCTCTCCGCGGCCTCGTGCCCCTTCGCGACGGGCTTGAGCAGCGACGCGCACAGCACCGGCGACAGGATGAGGGCCACGAGGACCGACAGGAGCATGGACGCGATGACGGTCACCGAGAACTGCCGGTAGATGACGCCGGTCGAGCCGGGAATGAACGCCATCGGGCCGAAGACGGCCGCGAGGACGAGGCCGATGCCGATGAGCGCGCTCGAGATCTCGTCCATCGACTTGCGCGTGGCTGCCTTCGGCGGCAGCCCCTCCTCGCTCATCACGCGCTCCACGTTCTCGACGACGACGATGGCGTCGTCGACGAGCAGGCCGATGGCGAGCACCATGCCGAACATCGTCAGCATGTTGATCGAGTAGCCGAGCGCGCCGAGGACGCCGAAGGTGCCGAGGAGGACCACCGGCACGGCTATCGTCGGGACCAGCGTCGCGCGCAGGTTGCCGAGGAACAGGTACATCACGAGGAAGACGAGGACGATCGCCTCGAGCAGCGTGATGACGACCTCGCGGATGGCGACGCGGACGAACGGCGTCGTGTCCATCGGGTAGATCACCCGCATGCCCGGCGGGAAGTACTTCGCCAGGTCGTCCATGGCGGCCTTGATCCCGGCTGCCGTCTCGAGGGCGTTCGCGCCCGCCTCCTGCCGGACCGCCATCATGGCGGCCGGCCGGCCATTGTAGTGGGCCCGGATGTCGGCGGCCTCGGTGCCGAGTTCCGTGCGCCCGATGTCGCGCACGCGCACGACGGACCCGTCGGCGTTCGTCCGCAGCGGGATCGCGGCGAACTCCTCCGGCGTCACGAGCAGCGACTGGACCAGGATCGACGCGTTGAGCCGCTGGCCCGGCACGGCGGGCGCGCCGCCCAATTGCCCCGCCGAGATCTCCGCGTTGTACATGCGCACGGCGGCGGTCACGTCGCTGGCCGTCATGCCGTACTTTGCGAGGCGGTCCGGGTCGAGCCAGATGCGCATCGCGTAGCCCGAGCCCATGATCTCGACCTCGCCGACGCCCGGCACGCGCGCGAGGATGGCCTCGACGGTAGAGACGGCGTAGTCGCCCAGGTCCTCCTGGATCACGGCGGGATCGTCCGACGTGAGGCCGACCATCATCAGGTAGTTCCGGGTGGACTTGCTGACGGTCAGGCCCCGGCTCTGGACGACGTCCGGCAGCATGGGCAGCGCGAGCTGGAGCTTGTTCTGCACCTTCGCCCACGCGAGGTCCGGATCGATCTCCGGCGCGAACGTGAGGGTAAGGTTCGCTCCGCCCGACGAGTCGGCCGTCGCGCTCATGTAGAGCATCCGGTCGAGGCCCGTCATCTTCTGCTCGATGATCTGGACGACGCTGTCCTCGACCGTCTTCGCCGAGGCGCCCGGATAGGCGGCGCGGATCGAGATCGAAGGCGGCGCGATCGGCGGGTACTGGGAGATCGGCAGGTTGTAGATGGCGAGGCCGCCGCCGAGCATCATCGCCAGCGCGATGACCCAGGCGAAGACGGGGCGGTCGATGAAGAACCTGGACAGCATCGGTCCCCCCTACTTCGCTGGCGCGGCTCCCGGTGCCGCGGGGGCCGGGGGCGCGGGCGCGGCCGGAGCCGTCGAGGCGCCGGCAGGCTCGGGCGAGGCCGGCGGCGAGTAGGGCACGGCCGTCACGGGCATCCCCGGCCTGATCCGCTGGAGCCCCTCGACGATCACGCGGTCGCCGTCGGCGAGGCCGGAGGTGACGATCCACTGGTTGCCGACGGCGCGGCCCACGACGATCGGCCGCTCGGCGACCTTGCCGGACGCGTCCACGACCAAGGCGCTCGCGTTGCCCCGCGCGTCACGGGTCACGCCCTGCTGGGGCGCCAGGATCGCCTGGTCGACCGCGCCCTCCTCGATGATGGCGCGGACGTACATGCCCGGAAGCAGGATCGCGTCGGGGTTCGGAAACACCATCCGCAGGACCACCGAGCCCGTCGTCGGGTCCACGGTGACGTCGCGGAACTGGAGCCGCCCCTCGCGCGGGTACGGCGTGCCGTCCTCGAGCAGGAGCTTCACGCGGTTCTCGCCGCCGCCGCCGCGGGTCACGTCCCCGCTCGCCAGGTTCCGGCGGAGCCGGAGCAGGTCGGCGCTCGACTGGGTCACGTCGACGTAGATCGGGTCGAGCTGCTGGATCGTGACGAGCGAGGCCGGCTGGTAGGCGCTCACGAGCGCGCCCGGCGTCACCAGCGACTTGCCGGTCCGGCCGGTGATCGGGGCCTTCAGCGGCGTGTACGAGAGATTGATCCGCGCGGTCTCGACGGCGGCCCGCGCCGACAGGATGCCCGCCTCGGCCCGGGCCAGCGCGGCGGTCGCTTCGTCGTACTCCTGCTGGCCGACCGCGCGGATGGCGACGAGCTCCTTCAGCCGCTCGGCGCGCGACCGCGCCGGAGGCACGTTGGCCTCCGCCACGGCCAGCGCGGCCTTGGCCTGCTCGAAGGCCGCCTCGTACGGGGCCGGATCGATCTGGTAGAGGAGCGCGCCCTTCTGCACGGTGGACCCCTCGGCGAACCGGCGCTCCTGGATGATGCCGTTCACCTGGGGCCGCACTTCGGCGATCAGATAGGGGGTGGTCCGGCCCGGCAGCTCTGTCGTGAGCAGCACGCGCTCGGCGCGCACGGTCACGACGCCGACCTCGGCCGGCCCGGCGGAACCGCCGCCCCGGCCCGGCTGCCCCGCCTGGGGCGCCTGCGAGGACGGCTTGCCGCATCCGCCGGCCAGGAGGGCCGCCGCGGCCAGGACGCCAGGGAGTGTCGCTCGGTTCATCGCTCTCTCCATCAAGACGGCTTGCGCGGCGCCTTGCGGCGCCCGCGCGATCGAGGTCGGGTGTCGATGTGCAGCACGGCCGCCACCGTGAAGCGCACGGCGTGATCGAGCCGCTGGTCGATGTCGACCGCCGCGGCGCCCACGCCTTTCGCCAGGTGCATGAGCTGGGCGAAGAAGGCGTGCGCGCATCCACGGGCCTCGGGCTCGGGCAGGTCCGGCCGTGCCCGCCGCACGATGTCGGTCACGGCGTCGATCGTCGGCAGGAGCAGCGCCCGCACGAGGAACCGGCGCGGCAGGCAGGGCTCGACGGCTTCCCGCGCGAACAGCCCGATCAGGCGCAGGGACGCTTCGCGATCCTGGTGCGGGGCCAGGAAGGCGCCGCCGATCGCCCGCAAGGCGCCGTCGAGATCCGTCCGGGCCTGGCCGGCCGCGTCCCGCGCCGCCGCGAGCACGGGCTCCCGGAAGAGCGCCGCCCGCCGCGCGAAGACCTCGGCGTAGAGGCCTTCCTTGGACCGGAAGTGGTAGTTGACCGCGCCCAGGTTGGCGCCGGCCGACTCCGTGACGTCACGCACGGACGTGCCGGCGAACCCCCGCGCCGCGAACAGCGGCTCCGCCGCGTCGAGGATCCGCTCGCGGGTGTCGGGCGCGTGGGCCTGGGCCTTCGGACTCATACGTGTGTATCAAACGAGCGTATGAGGATACCCGACGCGCCGCGGCCGGGTCAAGGCGCCGGGCGCGCCCCCCCGGACCCGCGTGCTATAGTTGCCGGTTGTCGGCTCGGGCCCGTCCAGCATGTCGTTCGTCCGCCTCGTCCGTTCGTCCGTCCTGAAGCCGCGGGTCACCGAGCCCGCCGCGTCCCTCCTCGCGCCCGCCGGCGCGGCGCTCACGGCCGCCGGCGCCGAGTTGCGGGCCATCGTCTCCGCGCTCCACGGCGGCCGGTCGCTGCGCATCCGGGCCGTCGACGCCGGCTCCACGAACGCCGAGGAGATCGAGTTGACCGCCCTCGGCAACGCGTACTACGACATCGAGCGGTTCGGCCTGTCGTTCGTCGCCTCGCCCCGCCACGCCGACATCCTGATGGTGACCGGGCCGGTCGTGCGGAATCTCGCCGCGGCGCTGCGGGCCACCTACGACGCCGCGCCCCACCCCTGCATCGTCGTGGCGGTCGGCGACGGCGCGTGCACCGGGGGCATCTGGAAGGGATCCTACGCGGTGGTCGGGGCGGTCGACGAGGTGATCCCGGTCCACATCCGGATCCCGGGCGACCCGCCCTCTCCCGCCGACATCATCCGCGGCCTCGCGGCTGGACTGCAGGGGGCGCGGTGACGATCGAGCGGGCGATCGCGGCCGGACTGCTCGGGGCCGCCTTCCTCTGGGGGGCCGCCGCCCTCGCCGGCCTGGCGGCGCGCACGTCCCGCGGACGCCGCCTGGCGCACGCGCTGCTGGCCGCCGGATCGGCGGCCGGGCTCGCGGCGTCGCTCGCCTATCAACTCTCGGGCCTGCCGCCGCTCAGGCTCGCGGCGTCGCCGCTGTTCTTCGGCGCGCCCTTCGCCGTCGACCGCCTGTCGGGGTTCTTCCTCGTGCTGCTCCACGGCGTGTCGCTCATGACCGCCTGGTTCGGGTGGCGCTACGGCGAGGACGAAGCGGCGAAGTACCCGCCGCGGCTCGTGCTTCCGCTCACGGCGGCCTTCTGCCTCGGCATGCACGGCGTGCTGCTCGCCAGCGGCGCGGCCAGTTTCCTGCTGTTCTGGGAGGCGATGTCGGTCTCGTCCTTCTTCCTGGTGATGGCCGACGGACAGAGCGAGTCGCGGCGGGCTGCCCTCCTGTATCTCGCCGTCGCCCAGTCCGGCGCCCTCGCGCTGCTCGTGGGCATCGGCGTGCTCGGCGGAGGCTCCGTCCGCGTCACGCTGGCGGGGCTCGGGCCCGGCCTGCTGGCGCTGCCTCCGGGAAGCCGGACGCTGGCCCTGGGCCTGGTCGTGTTCGCGTTCGCCTCGAAGGCCGGACTCGCCCCGATGCACGCCTGGCTGCCCGAGGCGCATCCGCGGGCCCCGAGCCAGGTGTCCGCGCTGATGTCGGGCGTGATGCTGAAGGTCGCCGTGTACGGCCTCCTCCGGTTCACCTCGATCTGCTGGCCGACGCTCCCGTCCGGATGGAGCCTGGCGCTGGCGGCCCTCGGCCTCGGCGGCGCCGTCGTCGCGGTGATCTACGCGAACATCGCCCGCGACATCAAGCGCGTCCTCGCCTGGAGCAGCGTCGAGAACCTCGGCCTCGTCTTCGCCATGTTCGGCTTCTCCGCGCTGTCGGCCGCGAGGGGACAGGCGCGGCTGGCCTCGGCCGTCCTCGGCGCGATGTTCCTCCACCTCTTCGCGCACGCGCTGTTCAAGTCGGGCCTGTTCCTCGGGGCCGGCGCGATCGTGCACGGGACGCACACGGCGAAGATCGAGGACCTGGGCGGGCTGGCCAACCGGATGCCGCGCCTGTCGGCGGCCATGCTCGGCCTGGCGCTGGCCGCCGCTTCGCTGCCGCCCTTCGGCGCGTTCGCCGCGGAGTGGCTGTTCGTCGAGTCGCTGCTCGCCTCGTTCGTCACCGGGCGGCTGATCCTCGTCGCCTCGGGCGTCGTCCTGCTGACGGGCGTCGCGTTCGTGGCGGGCCTGGCCGTCTTCGCCATGGTACGGCTGTTCGCTTTCACGTTCCTGGCCGAGCCGCGCTCGGCGGGGGCGCGGGCGGCGGTCGAACCGCCGGCGCCCCTCGGCGCGCCGGTGGCCGTCTTTGCCGTCGCGGTACTCGCGCTCGGCCTGGCGTCGCCGTGGGCCTCGCCGCTGCTGCCCGTCCCGCTGACGCGGGTCGCCTGGGCGCTCGGCACGGCGCCCGCCCGGACTGCGGGCGCGGGCGCCGCCTTGACAGCCGGCCCGGTGCCCCTGCTGCCGTTCGCGCTCGGGGCCGCGATCGCCGGCGCGCTCGCCTGCGCCTGGCTCGTCGCGCGGGTGCTCGCGCCCGGACGGCGCGTCCGCCGCTTCCGGACCTGGGACTGCGGCCAGCCCATCGACGCGACCATGGAGTACACCGCGACGGGCTTCTCGGCCCCGCTCCGATTCTTCCTGCGCGACATCGTCACGGCCGAGAAGCACCTGGTGTTCTCCCGCGTGCACCCCGAAAACCCCTGGATCACGCGCGGGTCGATGGACTTCCGCAAGGCCGCCGGCACCGTGGAGCGGGTCTATCTGCCGGTCGCGGGACTCATCGAGAGCGTCGGCGCGCGGCTGAAGCTGCTGCAGAACGGCGTCATCCAGTTCTACGTGGCGCTCATTCTCCTCACGCTGATGCTGACGCTCTGGGTGGCGCTGTGAGCACGACGCTGCTGACCATCGTCCAGGCCGCGGTGGTGGTGGCGCTGGCCCCGCTCGCGTCCGGCCTCGTGCGCGTCTTCAAGGCGAGGCTGCAGGGCCGGCAGGGCCCGCCGCTGCTCCTGCCGTACTGGACGATCGCGACGCTCGCGCGCAAGGAAGCCGTGCTGTCGCCGACCGCGTCGTGGGTCTTCCGCGCGGCGCCATTCGCCGTCCTCGCCTCCTCGCTCCTCGCCGCGTGCGTCCTTCCCCTGGTCACGCGCGGCGGCGCGCTGGCGCCGCTCTCGCACCTGCTCGCCCTGGCCGGCATCTGGATGATCGGGGCGGTCTTCCTGGTGCTGGGCGGACTCGACCCGGGAAGCGCGTTCGGCGGGATGGGCGCCAGCCGCGAGATGACGGTCTCGGCGTTCCTCGAGCCGGCGACCGTCGTCTCGCTGGCCGCCTTCGCCTTCGCGTCGGGGTCGCCGCTCGTCGACGGCATGATGAGCGTCGCCGGCCCGGGCCTGCTCCTGCACCCCTGGCTCCTCCCCGCCTTTGGAGCGCTGGCGCTCGTCGCGCTGGGCGAGAACGCCCGCTACCCGGTGGACAATCCGGCCACCCACCTCGAATTGACCATGGTGCACGAGGCGATGCTCCTGGAGTACTCGGGCCCCTACCTGGCCGTGATGGAACTGGCGAGCGCCGTCAAGTTGGCCACGTTCGCGCTGCTGCTGGCCAACCTCCTGGCTCCGTCCGGCCTGCTGACGACAGGCGCCGGGCCGCTGGCCCTCGTGCTCGCCGTGCCTGCGGCCCTCGCCAAGCTCGCAGCCGCGATGGGGGTCCTCGCCCTGCTCGAATCGAGCATGGCGAAGATGCGGCTGTACGGGCTGCCGGAGTTCTTCTTCGGCGCGCTCTTCCTCGGGTTGACGAGCCTGGGTATCGGGCTGATGGCGGGTTTCAAATGAGACTGGACCCGTCGCTGCTCTCGAGCGTGCTCACCGGCGGCATGCTGCTGGCGGCGTTCTTCTCGATCGGCCGCACGCGGCTGACGACGTTCCTGCGCCACTACGCCGTCTCGTCGGCGTGCCTGGCGGGCGTCATCGCGGTCAGCGCGGCGGTCAGCGGCCACCCCGCCGAGTACGCGGGCGCGGCGGCGACCATCGTCGTGAAGGTGGTGCTCATCCCGTACGGCCTGCTCCGCACGGCCCGCCGGCTCGGCGACTCGATGCGGCTCACGTCGATGACGAGGCCGGTGCTGTCCTACGGCCTGGCGGCCGCGAGCGTGGCGGGCGCCTGGCTCCTGGCGCGGCGCCTGCCGCTGTCGGCGGCGTCGGGGCGCGCCGGAGGCGGAGAGGTGCCGCTCGCCGGACTGCTGTTCGTCGCACTGGCGCTCATCCTCCTCGGGTTCCTGCTCCTCATCGTCCGTCGCGATCTCTACTCGCAGATCATCGGCTTCCTCACCCTCGAGAACGGCATCTCGGCGTTCGCCGTCGTCGCGCTGGGCGGGGTGCCGTTCCTGATGGAGATGGGGATCTTCGCCGTCATCGCCAGCGGCGTGGTGCTGATGGCCATCCTCAGCGGGCAGGTCCACGCGCTGTACGCTACTCACGACACGGACACGCTCCGGGAGCTGACGGACTGATCATGCTGCTGCTCCTCGCGCTCGTCGTCACCGTCGCCTCCGCCCTCTTCGGGGCAGCGGCGCGTGATGCCAGGACCGCCGGGCGCGTCGCGGTGGGCGCCAGCCTGGCGGGTTCCGCGGCGCTGGCCGCGGCCGCGTGGCCGGCGGTCGTCGCCGGGGAGCGATGGTTCGGCTCGAACTGGATGCTGGACCGGTTCGCGGCGATGATGGTGGCGCTGGTGCTGCTCGTCTGGATTTCGTCGGCGGCCGCGAGCACCCGCTACATCGGCACCGAGCACGCGTCGGGCATCCTCTCGCTGCGCAAGGTCCGCCTCTACTACGCGCTGCTGCCCGTCTTCGTGGCCGCCATGCTCGTCACGCTGCTCACGGATCACCTCGGTGTCCTCTGGGTCGCCCTCGAGGTCACGACGCTGGCGACGACGCCGCTCGTGGCGCTCTACCGGAAGGACGGCGCGATCGAGGCGGCCTGGAAGTACCTGCTGCTCTGCTCGGTCGGCATCAGCGTGAGCCTGCTCGGGCTGCTGCTGCTCGCCTACGCCGGCGTCCGTGGCGGCCTGCCGATCTCGTCGGCGCTGTCGCTCTCGGCCCTGCGCGGCGCGGCGGCGTCGCTGGACCCGCAGGTCGTGCGGTGGGCCTTCGTGCTCCTGTTCGTGGGGATCGGCACGAAGGTCGGGTTCGTCCCCATGCATCCGTGGCTGCCCGACGCGCACAGCCGGACGCCGTCGCCCATCTCGGCGATGCTGTCGGGCGTCCTGCTGAACGTGGCGCTCTACGCGCTGCTGCGGGCCAGGACGGTGGTGGACCTGGCGCTCGGCAGCGCGGCGTGGACGTCGGTGTTCTTCTGGGCGTTCGGGCTCGTGTCGGTCCTGTTCGCGGCCTTCGTCCTGCTCCATCAGCAGAACTACAAGCGGATGCTCGCCTACCACAGCGTCGAGCACATGGGCCTCATCTCGTTCGGGCTCGGGATGGGCCCGGCCGGGGCCGCCGGCGCGGTCATGCACATGGTGGGACACACGCTGGCCAAGAGCGCGCTGTTCCTCTCGGCCGGCGAAATCCTGCTCAGGGTCCACTCGACCAAGATCCCCAACGTCGGCGCGCTGCGGCGCCGGATGCCGCGAACCTCTCTCGCGTTCCTCCTGGGGTTCCTCGGCCTCATCGGCGTCCCGACGTCGGCCATCTTCGCGAGCGAACTGACGTTCCTGATGGCCGCCGCCCGGCTGGCGCCCGCGGCCGCCCTCGCCGTCGTGCTCGCGCTGGTCATTGTCGCGGTCGGCGTGCTCCACCACGTGTTCGAGATGCTCTACGGAAGCGAGCACGGCGAGGCGTCGCGGACCGGCCCCGCAACGGAACCGCCGGCGCGCGAGCCGTTCACCGTGACTCACCTGGTCGTGGGCATCCAGCTGGCGCTCCTCTTCGCCGGCGGCATCTTCTTCCTGACGGCGAGCGGGTACGCGGCCGCCGAGCGCGTCGCCGCGGTCTTCACGGTGCGGCCATGAACGTCGAGTCCATCGCCCGGGCGATTGACCCCCGCGCCACGCCGTCGCGCTCGCGCGAGGGCCGGCTGGTCCTCCCGGTGGCGCCCGGCGGGTGGGAGGCGGCCGCGACGTCCCTGCACCTCGACCATCACCTCCCGCTCGACCTGCTGTGGGCCACCGACGATCGCGCCGGCTCCGGGGCGTTCGGCCTGCACGCCGTGTTCGCGCTGGACGCCACTCACGAGTGGATTGAACTCGCCACCGCGATCCCGCCGGACGACCCGGCGTTCCCGTCGATCACGCCGCGCGTGATGGCGGCCCACTGGTACGAGCGGGCCATCCAGGACATGTTCGGCCTGACGGCCACGGGCCATCCCGACCCTCGCCGGCTCGTCCATCACGAGAACGTCCCGCCCGGCACCTGGCCGCTCCGCAAGGACTTCCCGTGGGACGCGAAGCTGCCCGTGGCCAGCGAGCCGCACCCGCTGGGCGCGGTGACCGGCGAAGGCGTGTTCCAGGTCCCCGTGGGACCGATTCACGCCGGCATCATCGAGCCCGGCCACTTCCGCTTCAGCGTGGCCGGGGAACGGATCATCACCCTCGAAGGCAAGCTGTTCTTCACGCACAAGGGCGTCGAGAAGCTGCTCGAAGGCAGGACGGCGGCGGCGGCCATGCCGTTCATCGAGCGGGTGTCCGGCGACTCGTCGGCCTCGCACGCGCTGGCGTTCTGCCAGGCCGTCGAGGCCGCGGCGGGCTGCGAGGCGCCCGGGCGGGCGCGCCTCCTGCGCGCGCTGGCCGTGGAGCTGGAACGGTTCACGATGCACCTCCACGACGTCGCCAACATCTGCGGCATGGGCACCGGGTTCACGCTGCTGGCGGCCGGAGGGTTCCGCATCAAGGAGCGCCTGCAGCGGCTGTCGGCGCGGGTGTTCGGCAACCGGTTCTTCCGCGGCCTCGTGGTGCCGGGCGGGACGGCCCGGGACCTCGGGTCGCCGGAACTCGACGACATCGAGGCGACCGTGGAGGCGGCGTGGGCCGACGCCTCGCGCCTCTTCCTGGCCGGGCTCGAGTCGGACTCGCTGCTCGACCGGCTCGAAACGACCGGCATCCTGCCGCGCGAAGCGGCGTGGGCGTACGGAGCGAAGGGACTCGCGGCGCGCGCCTCGGGCCTGGATCGGGACGCGCGGCGCGATCATCCGCACGCCGCGTACGACACGCTCCCGCTCGAGGTTCACGTCCGAAAGGACGGCGACGTCTTCGCGCGGGTGATGTTGCGCCTCGACGAAATGGCTCACGCGCGGGCGCTCGTGTCGGCCGCGATCGCGGCGTGCCGCCGCGGCGAGAGCGGCGCGCGGTGGTCGGTCCCCTGCCACCCGGACGACGGCGAGGCGCTGGGCTGGGCCGAAGGCTGGCGCGGCCAGATCCTGGACTGGGTCCGCTTCCGCGGAGGCGTCATCGACCGCGCCGTCGTGCGCGACCCGTCGTTCTGCAACTGGCCGCTCTTCGGCGAACTCGGCCCGGGCAACATCGTCCCGGACTTCCCGCTCTGCAACAAGTCGCTGAACCTGAGCTACTCGGGCACCGACCTGTAGCGGCCCGCACGCTGGGGTCAGAACACCTTCGTGTTGTTCCCCTCGTTCGACTCGCTCACGGCTTTGTCGATGTCGACCTCGACCTTCTCGAGCCTGAAGTACGCCTGCGGAGGATATACCCCGATCGAGATGTGGTCTTCGACGTGCGTCAGGCCCATGCCGAGGCCGTCGACCGAGAAGACCGCCGTCCGCATCACCCAGGGATTCACGGTCCGGTCCTCGTACGTCGCCCGAACCCTGAACGGGCCGGCGTCGTGGCCTTTGCCGTCGTGGATGCCGTTCAGCACCGTCACCCTGATGTAGTAATGGCGCGATTCGCCGGCCGGCTCGAAGAAGATGTTCGCCTGAGGACACGTCAGGTCGGGCATGGCCTGCAGCGCACCGACGGCGCCTGGCTGCGCGGCGCTGGCCATGCGGCACGACAGCGTCACCTGTTTCTCGTTGTTCGACTCGCTCGCTTCGGCCAGCACGTTGTCGGCATCGATCACGGCCTTGACCGTCTGGTTCAGGCCCGTGACCCGCACTCCATCGGGGTCCGCTCCCACGGCGTGCGCGAACGTGGCGCCGGGCTTCAGGACGTAGTGCGTCTGCGACTGGTCCTTCACCACGCCGTTGACCGTGATCCGCTCCCGGAGCACCTTGTCGATCGTGACGTTCCCCGTGTTCTTGACCTCCACCCAGACGCGGCACCCGTCCGCGACGACCGAATGCATCGAGATGTCCGTCCTGATCGGCTGGGCGGGGCCTGCCTGGGCGGAGGCGGCCTGCGCCGTTGCGGCGGGCTTCCTGACGTCCTGGCCGGCAACTGACGGAGCCCCAGCGACGATCAATCCGGCGATCACGCTGAGCACGACGAGCGCGGCAAGCGGGAGTCTCACGGCGCGCCTCCTTTGGGTCCGGAACGGGCGTCGGACCGGCCCCCTGCCCTCTGGCGGTGGGGACCGGGCCGCCGGGCACGCGCGCCATCTTGGACCCTGGCCTCGCGGGTGTCAAACGAAACCCGCTGAGAAACCCGCGACGATCGCACGTCTCGTGAGAGCCGCCCCCTCACCTTCGTCCGGTGCCGGCCCGCACGTGCTCGACTTCCTCGCTCATCTGTCGCAGACCGAGTTCGCGGGTCATCGAGCCGATGCTCCTTGCGGGATCGTTCGACCAGAAGATCCCCGTGTCCTCACGGCTCGAATACGAATAGCCCGCCTTCGCGCCGAACCGGCCGCCCAGCGCACGGCCTTCGTGCAGGTGCCTGCTCCAGTGGAGGATCGCGAAGGCGAGGTCGATCTCCCGCACCAGTGCGTGATCGAGGCGGCCGGCTACGCGAAGGTCTGGTTGATGAGCCCGCTCAGCAGGATCGCGAGACCCACCGAGAGCAGCGTGATCCACAGCATGTCGCGCCAGCCGACGACGCGCTTGAGCACGGCCATCGACGCGAGGCACGGCACGTAGATCGACGAGAACACGGCGAAGACGTACATCTGCAGCGGGGTGAGTATCCGATCGAACTCCGCGGTGCCGCCCATGACGGCCAGCGTCTCGAGCGCCATCTCCTTGCGCAGGACGCCGAACAGCAGGGCCGTCGCCGAGTAGTCGGGCAGGCCCAGCCAGCCGCTGGTCAGCGGCGACAGCGCCTGGTTGACGGCCCGCAGGACGCCCGCGTACTGGAGCACGCCCAGCGTGGCGCTGCCGGCGATCAGCAGGGGGAACGCCAGGAAGACGAACTCCTTCATCTGCATCCAGGTCTTGGCGGCGACCTCCCTGGCCGTGGGCGCCCGCAGCGGCACCATCTCCAGCACGAACCCGGTCCGCTCGCCCTTGACCGTGCGGCCCAGGATGAAGCCGGCGGCCACGATGAGCACCAGCAGCAGCCCGTAGATCGACAGGGCAGCCCAGACGGACACGAAGTGCGCCACCAGGCCCAGGATCACGATCGTCCTGGCCGAGCACGGCACGAGGCTCACCAAGGCGGAGGTGACGACGCGCTCGCGGCGCGTCTGCAGCGACCGGGTGGCCATCAGCGCGGGGACGGTGCAGCCGAAGCCCAGGATGAGCGGGATCATCGACCGGCCGTGCAGTCCGAGACGGTGCATCACCGAGTCGAGCAGGAACGCAGCCCGGGTCAGGTACCCGGAGTTCTCCATGAAGGCCATCAGGACGTAGAACGTCATGATGTAGGGCACGACGATGCCCAGGCCCGCCTGGATGCCGATGAGCGTGTACTCGACGACGACCTGCACGAAGGGGCGGCCCGTCAGCCCCGCCTTCGCGGGGACGATGAGCCATTGATCCAGCCGCGTGACGATCCAGTCCTCGAGGAACCCGCCGACGAAGAAGACGGTCAGCAGCATGCCCATCAGCACGGCCGCCACCAGCGCCGGACCCGCGACGGGATGCATGAGCACGTCGTCCAGGCGCGCGTGTCCCTCGCGCCTGTCCGGCCGCCGTTTCGTGACTTCCCGGGCGATCAGGCCCGCCTCCCCGTACCGGTTCCCCGCCACCAGGTCGGCGATGGACGCCCCGTGGCTGATCTCGACCTCCGCGCGCAGAGATGCCGCGGCGGCGGCGGTCTCCGGCGGTTCGTCCCCGCTCCCGCCACTCACGAGCAGGGCCAGGGCCTGGCGGCGCGAGAGGCCGCGCGCCTGCAGTCTGCGCAACGCGCCGTCGAGATGGCGGTCGTACTGCACCCGCCGGTGCCGGCCCGGATCCGGCGGCACGCTCAGGGCGTGCACGAGGTCCTCGAGGCCCACGCCTGATCGCGCGGACACCGGGACGACCGGCACCCCCAGCAGGACGGCCAGGCGGTCGATGTCCAGCCTCATGCCCCGGCGGGAGGCTTCTTCGTGCATGTGGAGCGCGACGACCACCGGCAGGCCAAGCTCCAGCAGCTCGAGCGTCAAGTACAGGTTGCGCTCCAGCCGCGACGCGTCGACGACGTTGAGCACGATGTCGGGCGGTTCCTCCGCCAGGGCCCGCCTGACGGTCTGTTCTTCCGCCCCGTCCGTGTCGAGGGAGTACACGCCGGGAACGTCCCACAACTCGAGCGCGGACTCGTCGTGGAGGACGCGGCCGCGGGCGATCTCGACCGTGGCCCCGGGATAGTTCGAGATCAACACCCCGATGCCGGTCAGTTCGGAGAAGAGCGTGCTCTTCCCCACGCTCGGGTTGCCCACGAGGAGCACGCGGTTGACGCGTCCGCTCATGGCGTACCCGCCGGCGCCAGCAGGATGCCGCGCGCCACGTTCCTGCCGATGGCGATTTCCGCGTCCTTGACGCGCACCAGGACGCTATCCGTCCGCAGCTTCCGCCGGACGATCACCTCGACGCCCGGCAGGAACCCCAGGGACATCAGGTCGTGCCTCGTGTCCCGGCCGGCGATCACGACCCGGATGCGCCCGGTCTCGTCCTCTCCGAGATCGGAGAGCGGACGCAGCAGATCATCCGGACCCGGTCCGGAGGCCATCGCTGAATCGGGACCGCTGCCGGGCTTCCGCGGCTCGATCCGTGCGAGGAACTCGCAGACCTGCTCGGCGGCCTCCGCCGGGATGTCCTGCTCGACGGCCCTGGCCTCGCGATGCGCCTGCCGGGTGTCCATGCCGAGGTCCTCCACGAGGAACGCCTCGAGCAACCGGTGCCGGCGAGCCACGGTGAGCGCGAGGGCCCGCCCCGCCTCGGTGAGCGTGATGCCGCCGCCCGCGGTTTTCGCCACCAGGCGCTCGCTCAGCAGGTCGCGCACCATCGTCGCCGCCGCCGACGGCCGCACGTCCATGTTCTCGGCGATGTCGCGGGTGCGCGCCGGCTGGCCGCCGCGCGTGAGGCCGAGCACGACCTCCAGGCACGCCGCCTCAACGTCCTTGCGCATGCGGCTGCCTTTCAGTGGCGCGTTTCCGGGAGGCCCGCGCCGCGTCCCGGCACCGGCGGCAGAGGCCGTAAAGTTCCAGGCGATGGCTGGTGACCGTGAAGCCGTGCGCGCGGGCCACGGCGAGCTGGAGGGCCTCGATGCGCCCGTGCTCGAACTCGACGACGCGCCCGCACCGCGTGCACACGAGGTGATCGTGGTGCCCGCGGCCGGCGAGGATTTCGTAGGTCGTCTGCGAGCCGTCGAACTGCTGCGGCCTGGTGACGCCGCAGTCGGCCAGCAGTCTCAGCGTCCGGTACACCGTCGCGGGCGACACCCCGGGGTCCGCCTTCCTGGCGCGCGCCAGCAGTTCGTCGGCCGTGAGATGGCCGCCGGCGGCGAGGAAGGCCTTGAGGATCGCCTGCCGCTGGCGGGTGGACTTGAGCCCGCGCCTGCCGATGCAGGCCCCGAAGGCCGCCGCGGGGTCGGGGGGCGCGTTTACGGACGGGCGCACGGGTCGGTCCGGAAATTGAGAGTCACTCTCAACTACGCTTGTATCCGGGATCAGGGGCCGCCGTCAAGCGCCGCCGGGCGGACGCCCCGGTGCGACACTACACCTGGAGCCCGAGGTCCTGCTCGATCTGTTCCAGCGTGCGGCCCCTGGTCTCGGGCACTTTCGCGCGGACGAAGAAGAACCCGGCGACGCAGATCGCCGCGTAGATCCAGAACGTCGCGGCGATGCCCGCCGACCGCTGCAGCAGCGGGAACGCGAACGTCAGGAGGAAGCAGGCCGTCCACAGCGCCGACACGGCCACCGACACGGCGGCCCCGCGCACGCGGTTCGGGAAGATCTCGGCAATCAGCACCCAGGTGACCGGCGCGAGCGAGACGGCGTAGGCCCCGAGCGAGCAGAGCGTGAACACCAGGATCGGCAGGCCCCTCAGCCCTGCCGCGTACGCGGCCCCGAGCAGGAGGTGCGAGACCCCAATGGCCGCGCAGCCCGCCAGCATGAGCGCCCTGCGTCCGACTCGATCGACGATCGCGATGGCCACCACCGTGAACACGAGGTTAATCGTCCCCGTGATGACGATGTTGAACATGATGTCGCCGATGCCGTAGCCGGCCTCGCGGAAGATCTCCTCGGCGTAGTTGAAGATCGAGTTGATGCCGCTCCACTGCTGGAGCACCGCGAGCGCCACGCCGACCAGCACGACGGCCCGGACGCCGGGCGCGAGCAGGGCCCTCAGGTCCGACGCCCGTTCGCGGCCGCCGGCGAGCGTCCCTTCGATCTCGATCGACTGGCTGGACGCGTACTCCTCGCCGCCTATCCGCGCCAGCACGCGCCGCGCCCTCTCGCGGGCGCCCGCCGCCAGCAGCCACCGCGGGCTCTCGGGCACGAACAGCGCGCCGACGAAGAACGCCAGCGCCGGCACCGTCACCGCGGTGAACATCCACCGCCAGCCCCACGTCACGTTCCAGGCGAGCCGCTCCGCCTCGAGATCGACGGCCTGCGCCACCGGCAGCTGGGTCGCGATGATCCAGTTCACGATCTGCGCGCCGAGGATCCCGACGACGATGGTGAGCTGGTTGACGGAGACCAGCCGGCCGCGCAGGTGCGCCGGCGCCACTTCCGCGATGTACATCGGCGACAGGCTCGAGGCCATGCCGATCGCCACGCCGCCCGCGATGCGCCACGTCACGAAGGACGCGAACGACCCGGCCCAGCCGGTCAGGATCGACGAGCCGGCGAAGACGAGCGCCGACGCCAGCAGCAGCCGCCTGCGCCCGAACCGGTCCGACAGCGCGCCGGTCGCGAGGGCCCCAATCAGGCAGCCGACGATGGCGCAGGAGTTGGCCCAGCCGACCTCCGCCGCGGTCGCGAGGCCGAAGCTCCTCTCGAAGAACGGCCTGGCGCCGCCGACGACCACCCAGTCGTAGCCGAACAGCAGGCCGCCCATCGCCGCGACGAGCGAGATGCGCCACACGTAGCCGAGGTCGTAGCGAGGCGTCATCGGTACTCCGCGATGGCGTCGAACATGGCCAGCAGGTTCTCGACCGGCGTCAGCGCCTGGACGTTGTGAATCGAGCTGAACACGAAGCCGCCGCCCGGCGCGAACGTCTCGATCCGGCGCCGCACCTCGTCGCGCACCTCCTGCGGCGTGCCGAACGGCAGCGTCCGCTGGGTGTCGACGCCGCCGCCCCAGAACACGAGCTGGCCCCCGTAACGCCGCTTCAGGACGGCAGGATCCATGCCGCGCGCCGAGCACTGCACGGGGTTCAGGATGTCGAACCCGGCCTCGACGACGAGGTCGAGCAGCGGCGCGATGCCGCCGCAGCAGTGCATGAACGTCCTCCACGGCGTGTGCGCGTGGATCCAGCCGTTGACCCGCTGCTGGTACGGCAGGAAGAGCTCGCGGTACGACGCCGGGCTGCAGAACGGACCGTTCTGGGTGCCGAAGTCGGTGCCGTTCGTCTGGATCACCGAGGCCCGGTCGCCGACGGCGGCGTACAGCCGCTCGAGGTTCTGGAGCGCGACCTCGGCCTGCCGCTCGAAGACGGCTTTGACGTACGCGGGGCGCGCGGCGGTGCTGACATACCACTCCTCGATGTCGCGGATGCCGCGCGGCCGCGTGAGGCCCACGCCGGGAACCACGGCGATGTCGCCGAAGGTCAGGCCCCCGGCGCTGCAGAAGAGCGCGCGGTCCGTCGTGCTCCACAACCGATCCGCCAGGGCGCCGTAGTGCCGCAGCTCGGCGTCGTCCAGGAGCGTGAACTCCTCGACGTTGTCCGCCGGGTCGAGGTGCGTTTCGTCGATCGGCCCCTGCCGGATGATGGCGTCGAAGAAGTGGCCGCCGTCCGGCATCACCGCGCTCGCCGCCACGTCCCGGTCGTTCTCCGGCCACTGCCGCAGCTCACCGCCGGGCTCGTACGTGGTGTTGAAGCCGACCGGCACGAGCACCGGCGTGCCGTCCGCCAGCGCCCATTCCTTGAAGTCCGTCTGCGGGAACCCGAACATCGTCCCCGTGCCGTGCAGGCTCACGGTGTCCACGCCGAGCCGGCCGGCCAGGTCCGGCGCGATCTCGCCGAGCATCTGGTACGGCTCGACGATCTTCACGGGCGTGCCCGGCGGATCGAGGCCGAGCGCCTGACGGAGCGCGTAGACCATGCTGACGTGCATGCCGGTCTGGAAGCCGCCGCCGAAGTCGACCGGCAGGCGGTCGGGCTCCGTGTGCGCGCACGCGGCGGCAATGCGATCGCGCGAGGTCACCTGGCTCCCTCCGCCGGCCACATCCTGACCAGCGTTACGCCGTGGCGGCCCACGGACGCGGTGTAGGTGTCGGCGATGGTGCCGACGTCCGTCCACCGCCAGAGGTCGCGCACGCGCTGCCGTCCGCGGACGCCGAGATCTTCCACCGTGACGGTCATCGGGCGCCGCGCCTCCGAGAGGTTGAACAGCCCGACGGCGATCGATCCGTCCTCCATCGGCTTGGCCAGCACGAACTCGTCCTCGGTCTTGCGGACGATGCGCGCCTGGCGGCCGAGGGCGTCCTGGTCGACGGCGATGACCTCGGCGTTGTTCAGCACGTTCAGCGTGAACGGGTCGAAGCGCGTGATGTCGCCCGAGTAGAAGAGCGGCGCGGCCATCAGGGCCCACATCGACATGTAGGAGTACTGCTCGTGCCTCGTCAGCAACGTCGGCTTCGGCGGGTCCGTGATGCTGTGCGCGTTGCCCACGTAGCCGATCAGGATGTAGTCCGGGTCGTTCCAGCGGCCGGGGCCGGCGTACTCGTCGTGCTCCGCGTTCTTGAACCCGATCGAGTAGAAGCCCGGCAGCCGCGCGTCCTTCTCCAGGCCGAGGTCGCCCGTCGTCCGCCAGGAGTGGCCGCCGACTTCGGCGCCCCACGTCCACACGTCGGCCATCCCGTACTGGCACAGGTTGAAGACGATGTCGCGGGGCTGCTCCTTCAGGATCGCGCCCATCAGGCGGTAAGGGCGCTGCCGGCGTTCGAGCTCGGGGTCGGGTCTCGGGCGCGGAGTCTCGCTGTACGAGCACCAGTCGTACTTCAGGAAGTCGAAGCCCCACTCGACGAACCGCGCCGCGTCCTGCGCCTCGTGCTGCCACGACCCGTGGAACCCCGCGCACGTCAGCGGGCCCGGCGACGTATAGATGCCCGCCTTGAGCCCCAGCCCGTGGATGTACCCAGTCAACGCCTTCATGTCGGGGAATCGGCGGTTGGCGTTGATCATCCCGCGCTCGTCGCGCGCGGGGATCTGCTCGTCGGGGTCCTCCGTCCTCGGCCGGCCCATCCACGCGTCGTCGATGTTCACGTACTGGTAGCCGTGATCGGCCATGCCCGACTCGATCATGATGCTCGCCGCCCTGCGCATCAGGGTGTCGCTCGGCTTCTCGTAGAAGGTGTACCAGTCGTTCCATCCCATGGGCGGCGTGAGCGCGAGCGTGTCGCCGACGACGATCCGGAAGGCGCGCGCTGCGCGGCCGCGGGCGTTGACGGCGTCGAGGGTCGTTTCGTAGGACCGGGGCTCGGCGTCGGCAATCGTTCCCCGGATGACGCCCGTCCCCGCATCGAGGGTCAGGCCCGCGGGCAGGCCCCGGGCAGCGAAGTGCATGGGCCGGTCGCCCGTCGCCGGAATGCGGTAGAGGAACGGGCGGCCGGGCCTCGCGCCGTAGACCGAGGGCCCGTTGATGCGCGGCTCGCGCGGAGCGGGAGGCGTGAGGATGCCGGGGTCATCGTCCTGGGCAGCGGCCGACTGGGGAGCCGGAGCCTGTTCCGCAACCTGAAGGGCCCGGCCTCCTCCCGCGGCGGCGGCGATGCCGAGAAGGAAGAAGACGAGGAGTCCGGCGGTGGACATCGCGCTGGTGTGGCGGGTCATGACCGCCGCATTCTACACGCGCGGCCCTGCGCCGGCGGAGCGAGGCAGCCGAGAGCGGCTCAGCCAAGCGCTCCCGTCGTCGGCGATTCTGAACCGCAGCGCGGTCCCGAACTGCCGCCGGGTCAGGCGGATGCCACCGAGATCACCGCCGTCATCGCATGGCTCGCGTGGCCCGGCAGCGTGACGGCGTTGGCGGCCGCGTTGGCGGTCTCGATGCAGATCATGCCCGGCCACTCGTCGTCGCCGAAATCCGGCATCGCCCGGCTCTTTGCCACCCACGGGTTCCAGACGACGCTCGACCTGGATCCGGTCTTGGACACACGGATCCGGCGGCCGACGGCGGGGTCCGAGAGGGTGATGTCCGCCTCGGTGTCGAGGTAGAGGCGATCGGTCTCGCTGGCCACGGTGACGAGAGCATCAGCCTGCGTCTTGCGCGTGCCGCCGTCGACCTTGTCCAGGTACGTCGCGCCCTGAAGGCCGGCCACGGACGCTCGGCGCACGTCGCCAACCGTGAAATACGTGTGGAGCGCCTCTTCGAACGCGGCAGGCGCGTCGCCCCGGTTGGTCACCGACAATGTCATCGACAGCGCGGCGCCGAACTGCACCTCGAAGGCCAGGGAGAGGCTGCCGAGCAGGTCCGGCCGGACGCAGAGGTCCGGCGTCAAGCCGAGGCGGACGACGGCGGTGCCGTCTTCCTCGGCGCGGGCGTGCTCGAGAAACCACGGGCTGATGCGCGCCACGCCGTGCCCGGGCGAGGCCGGGTCTCCGGCCTTCGCGCCGAACCACGGGAAGCAGATGGGCACTCCGCCCCTGATGGGCAAGCCCGCCTCGAAGCGGCTCTCGCCGCTCATCCACAGCACCGGGTGGCGCTCGTTGCGCGGCTGCCACGCGCACAAGTGCGCGCCGTGCAGATAGAGCTCGGCCGTGCAGGCGGCGGTGTCGATCGTCAGGCGCTGGAGGCCGCCGCGGCCGGGGCCGAGCGTGATGCCGGCAGGAAGGGTCGGATTCATGCGCACAGTCTACCGGAGTCCGAGGCCCGGCGCGGAAGTTCCGCCGTCCGCCGTTCCGCCGTTCACCACGCCATCGAGCACCTCCATCAGCAGCGCCTCGTCGATCTCGATTCCGTGGCGGACGTCGCCGATATCCGCGGGCAGCGCGAACCTCAAGGCCGCGCCGACCTTCTTCTTGTCAGCCGCCATCGCCGCCCGCAGGCCCGGAGCCGTGGCGCCGCGATACGCCGTCGGGAGGCCGAGCCGCTCCAGGACCGCACCGATCCTGACAGCGACGCCGGGGCTGGCGAGTCCCATCCGCACGGCCAGCTGCGCCTCCGCGGCCAGGCCGATGGCGACGGCTTCTCCGTGACGCAGCGCGTAGCCCGAGACCGCTTCCGCCGCGTGGCCGATGGTGTGCCCGAGGTTGAGCCTGGCGCGCTCGCCCCGCTCGAACGGGTCGGCCTGGACCACGCCAACCTTCACGCCGATCGCGTCGGCCAGCTGCCTGACGCTGCCGAACGCGGCGGGGCGTTCGAGGTCTTCGAACAGCGCCGCTCCGCCGATAACGGCGTGCTTCACCACTTCGGCCATGCCGCTTCTGTGTTCGGCAGTCGGCAGCGTCGCGAGCGCGAGGGGATCGGCCACGACCAGCGCGGGCGGGTGGAACGCCCCGACGAGGTTCTTGCCCGCCCGGAGATTCACGCCGGTCTTGCCGCCGACACTGGCGTCCACCATCGCGAGGAGCGTCGTGGGAACGTTGACCCACCGGATGCCCCGCATGAACGTGGCCGCCGCGAAGCCGGCCAGGTCTCCCGTCACGCCCCCGCCAATCGCGATCACGGTGCTGTGCCGGTCGAGGCCGAACTCGGCGAAGCGCTCGCACAGGCCTACGCACATGGCGGGCGTCTTCTGCGCCTCTCCAGGGATGAGCACGACGCGGGGGGCATCACCCGGCAGACGGGCGGCGACACAGCGATTCACGTTCTCGTCCGTGACCAGGGCGAACGGCCCGCTGAGCCCCTCGGCAGCCAGCAGCGCGGGCAGCTCGTCGAGCAGCCCATGGCCAACCATCACGCGGTGGCTCAGGCCTGGAGCCCGCACCTCCAGACCGCGGGGCGCGAGAAGCGCCGCGACGTCGTTGGTGACCGCCTCGACTGTTCTGCCGGAGGTGTCCACCCGCTCCGGAAAGGAGTCGTAGTGGGCCCGGCGGGCCTCCAGCAGATGCGCGAGACGCCCGCCAGCGTCGGCGCCCGAAATCAGCGGCCGTCCCGTTCCTCTTCCAAGGCGGGCCGATAACTCCGCCGGAGCGGCTCGCAGGCACACGACTGGCCCGCTCCGCTCCAGACAGGTCCGGCTCGATGCGTCGAGGAGCGCGCCGGCTCCGAGCGCGATGACCCGTTGACCGCCCGGCGCGAGTTCCGCACAGGCGCCGCGCTCCAGCCGGCGGAACGCGTCCTCCCCGTCGCGCTCGAAGATGGCCTGGATGGAGCGGCCGACGCGTGAGGAGACGAGTTCGTCCACGTCCACGAACTCGCGTCCCAACCGTCGCGACAGCGCGCGGCCGACGCTCGTCTTGCCGGCGCCTGGCGGCCCGTAGAGGATGACGTTCACGGCCACAGGACCGAGCCTTCGGGCTGCATCGGAAGTTCGTCGAGGCGCAGCCGGCGCAGCGCCCGGTAGCGGGGTGTCATCTCCGCCAGTGAGTCGCCTCCCAGCTTCTCGATCAGCGCATCCGCGATCACCACGCAGACCATGGCTTCCCCGACGACCGCGGCCCGCGGAACCGCGCAGACGTCGGATCGGACCCGGCGGGGCGTCGACGGGGCCCCGGTCGCCAGATCGACCGATTGGACGGGCGCGGCCGTGGAGGCAAGCGGCTTCATCGCCGCGCGCACGACGAGCGCCTGGCCGTTCGTGATCCCGCCCTCCAAGCCGCCCGCACGGTTGCTCCGCCGGACGAGACTCACGCCGTCGTCCGCGAGGCCGATCTCGTCGTGGACGGCCGTGCCGGGCCGCCGCGCGTTCGCAAAGGCGTCGCCGATCTCGATGCCCTTGATCGCGGGAATGCCGAGCAGGGCGGCCGCGAGCCTGGCCGTCAGCCGGCGGTCCCAGTGCACGTGGCTGCCAAGCCCCGGAGGCAGCCCGCCGGCAACCACCTCGAACACCCCGCCGAGGGTCTCGCCCGCGCCGGCTGCCTCGGTGATCCGGCGGGCCATCTCCGAGGTCCCCGAGTCGGTCGGGCAGGACAGATCGGATCGCAGCGCTCCCGCCAGTCGGTCGTCAACGCTCATCGCGGCCAGGTCCGCGGCGACACCGCCGATCTCGACGACGTAGCTGCCGACCGAGATGCCGAACTGCGCCAGGAGCTTCCGGCAGATCGCGCCGACGGCCACACGCGCCGCCGTCTCGCGCGCCGACGCCCGCTCGAGGGCGACTTGCAGGTCCGTGTGGCCGTACTTGGCGGCGCCGGCGAGGTCGGCGTGGCCCGGGCGCGGCACGGTCATCGGCTCGATCGCCCGCCCCTTCCAGTGCTCGTGATCACGGTTGCGGATCTGCACGGCGATCGGCGCGCCCGTCGTGACGCCGCCCATCACTCCGCCGAGGATCTCGACGGGATCGTGCTCGAAGGCCATCCGGGGGCTCGACCCCGGGTAGGGGCGGCCGCCAGGGCCCGCGCCGCGGCGCCGTGCCAGGTCGGGTTCGAGATCGAGCACGCCGATCGGCAGCCCGGCGGGCATGCCCTCGAGTATCGCGACGAGCGCCGGCCCGTGCGATTCGCCGGCTGTGAGCAACCTGAGCCTCGAAGTCATGATGCGTCCCGCCTCTCTGCCGTCAGCGGCCGTCCCGGAGCGCGCAGCCGATCGAGCGTGTCGAAGAACGAGGGGAAGGTCTTGGACACGCAGGAGGGGTTCTCGATGGACACGCCGGGCAC
>CAZBIP010000020.1:0-29565 GCA_964491885.1 uncultured Vicinamibacterales bacterium | reverse complement strand
ACCACACGTTCTTCGAGATGCTCGGGAACTTCTCCTTCGGCGACTACTTCAAGGACGAGGCGATCGCGTTCGCCTGGTCCCTGCTGACGGACGTGTGGAAACTGCCGGCCGACCGGCTGTACGCCACGGTCTTCGCCGGCGAGGCCGGCATCCCCCGGGACGACGACGCCTACGGGCACTGGCTGCGCGTGCTGCCGGCAGCGCGCGTCGCGGAGATGGGAGCGGCGGACAACTTCTGGTCGATGGGCGAGACCGGGCCGTGCGGGCGCTGCTCGGAGATCCACTACTACCGAGGCGACCACCTGCCCTGCCCGGAGCCCGTGTGCCGCGGGATCGAGTGCTCGTGCGATCGGTTCGTCGAGGTCTGGAACAACGTCTTCATGGAGTTCGACCGGCAGCCTGACGGGTCGCTGGTGCCGCTGCCGGCGCCGTCGATCGACACGGGCATGGGCCTGGAACGCATCGCGGCCATCATGCAGGGCTCGCTCTCGAACTACGACACCGATCTCTTCCGCCCCCTGCTCGACGAAATCGGCCGGATGGCCGGACGCAACTACGGCGGAGGGATGGACCCCGCCGACGTCTCGACGCGGGTCATCGCCGATCACGCGAGGGCCATGACGTTCCTGATCGCCGACGGCGTGGTGCCGTCCAACGAGTGGCGCGGGTACGTCCTGCGGAAGATCATGCGGCGCGCGATGCGGCACGGCAACCGCCTCGGGCTGACCGAGCCGTTCCTCGGCCCGCTCGTCGACGTGCTCGTCGGCCAGATGGGCGGCGCGTACCCGGAACTGAAGTCCGGGCACGAGTACGTCTCGACAGTGGTCGCCAGCGAAGAAGAGCGTTTCGAGGCGGTGCTGAACACGGGCCTCCCCCGCCTCGAGGCGCTTCTCGACGAGTGCGCGCCGTCTGGGCAGGTTGGCGGCGACGACGCGTTCCGGCTCTACGACTCCTACGGGCTCCCGGTGGAGTTCATCGAGGACACGGCGGCGCAGCGCGGCCTGGGCTTCGACCGGGAGGGCTTCGAGCGCGCGCTCGAGGGGCAGCGCGTGCGTGCCCGCGCGAAGAGCGCGTTCGGCGCGCAGCAGGCCGGCCACTTCGACGCCAGCGATGCCACGCGCGCCGTGCTCGAGGCGGCCGCCGACGTGTTCGAGGGATACAGCACCACGCGTGTCGAGGATGTTCCCGTCCTCGCCCTCTTCGACGAGACGGGGAAGGAGACCGGCACCCTCGGCGCGGACTCCAGCGGCTACGCCGTCCTGGAGCGGACGCCGTTCTACGTGGAATCCGGCGGCCAGGTCTCGGACACGGGGCGGATCGTCACCGCGCGGGGCGACGTCGCGGCCGCCGTCACGGGCCTCGTGAAGCTGGCGGGATGGCCCAGGCTCCACGAGGTTCGCGTCGAGCACGGGACCCTCAGGACCGGTGACGCGGTGACGGCGGAGGTTGAGGACGCGCTCCGCGACGCGACGCGGCGCAACCACACCGCGACGCACCTCCTGCACGCGGCCCTCCGCCGCGTCCTGGGCACCCACGTGAAGCAGGCGGGCTCGCTCGTCAGCCCCGAGCGCTTCCGGTTCGATTTCGTGCACTTCGCGGCGCTCACGCGCCAGCAGGTCGAGGACGTCGAGCGGATCGTCACGGCTGAGATCTGCCGGAACACTCCCGTGGCCACGGAGGTGCGGTCCACGCAGGAGGCCGTCGCCGCGGGCGCCACCGCGCTCTTCGGCGAGAAGTACGGCGAGACCGTCCGCGTGGTGTCGGTCGCCGGGTTCAGCATGGAGCTGTGCGGGGGCACCCACTGCCGCGCCACGGGCGACATCGGCCCCTTCGCCATCGTCCAGGAGAGCGGCATCGCCGCCGGCGTGCGCCGGGTCGAAGGCGTCACCGGGCTGGGCGCGTTGCGCCACGCGCAGGCGCAGCACGACGCGCTCGCCGCCGTCGTGGCCAGGCTCAACGTCGCGCCGCCCCAGGCGGCAGAGGCGGTGGACCGCCTGCAGGCGGAGGTCAAGCGGGCCGCGCGTGAAGTCGCCCAGCTCAAGATGAAGGCCGCGACCGGCGCCGGGTCGGCCTCCGCCGGTGAGGTCGTCGCCTTCGGAGACGTCCGGCTCCTGACGAGAAAGGTGGCCGACCTCGACGGCGCCGCGCTGCGAGAACTGGCAGACTCTTTGAAAGCGTCACTCGGCCGGGGAGTGGTCGTGCTGGGCGCGGCCGTGGGCGACAAGGCGCAGTTCGTGGTTTCCGTGAGCGGTGACCTGACCGACAGGCTCCATGCCGGCAAGATCGTCAAGGCTCTCGCCCCGATCGTCGGCGGAGGCGGCGGCGGGAGGCCTGACTTCGCCCAGGCGGGCGGCAAACAGCCCGAGAAACTGGACGACTTGCTGGCCGCCGCGAGCGAGGCCGTCGGCCGGATGCTCGGGGCCTGAAGTCGCCCGGCCGGGAAGCCGATACCCCCAAGGTAGGCCATGACCGCCGCCAGGACCTTCGGTGTCTTCGTGTGCGCCGCGCTCGTCGCCGGCGCGGCCAGCCCGGCTTGGGCGCAGATCTACTCCTTCAAGGACAGCCACGGAAACCAGGTGTTCTCGGACCGGGCTCCGAACGGCGACTACCGGACGTTCGCCGTCGCGGGGTCGGCGCTCCGGACGACCCGCCCCGCCCTGGACGAGTTTCGTAATCGGTACGACAACATCATCGATCACGAGGCGGCCAGCGCCGGGGTCCGGCCGGATCTCGTCCGGGCGGTCATCCAGGTCGAATCGGGATTCAATCCGCGGGCCCGCTCCCCCAAGGGGGCGATGGGGCTCATGCAGTTGATGCCGGCGACCGCCGCGACGCTGGGCGTCACCAACCCCTACGATCCCGCGCAGAACATCCGAGGCGGCGTGGCCTACCTGCGCTCCCTGCTGGAGCGCTACGGCGACGAGACACTGGCGCTCGCGGCCTACAACGCCGGGCCCGGGGCCGTGGACCGTCACGGCGCCGCGGTGCCGCCCTACCGTGAAACACGCGAGTACGTGAAGAAGGTCAGGAACATCAGCCCCGCCGGCGCGGTGGCCCTCGCCCGACGCATCATCTACAAGACCCTGGTGCTCGTCGACGGCGAGATGGTGCCCCGCTACTCCGACACCAAGCCCTCCTCGGGCAGTTACGAAATCGTCCGCTGAGGGTCCGGCCGGCGGGCCGGCCCCGCGCGCGCGACGAGTCGCGCACCAGCGCCCGCGTCAGCTGAGAGAGGGCTGGAAGGACGACGGCCCGGTGTGCCTGAGCGAGGCCAGGGCATCCGCGGAAAGGAACACCTGCCCCCCGGAATGGCGCCGCACCTCGGTGGCCTCGCCGGCCCCGGGCGTCAGCATCGCCGGCGGCAAGGCGAGGAAGCCGGTGACCATCCAGGGGCAGAACCGCGTCCCGGCCCCGCGGGCGATGAGGGTGCGCGCAGCCTCGATCGACAGGCGCTCGCGGTAGGTTCGCGGGGTCGTGAGCGCATCGAAGGCGTCCATCACCGAGACGAGCCTCGCGGTGAAGGGAATCGACGGATGCGCGAGGCGATCGGGATAGCCTTTCCCGTCGATGCGCTCGTGGTGGTGGAGGACGATGGCGCACACGTCGTCGTCGAAGCCCGAGCGGTGGCACATCTCCATCCCGAGTTCCGGATGGGCCTTGAGTTCCTGCCATTCCCGCGCGTTCGGCCGTCCGGGCTTCGCCAGGATGCGGCCAGGGGTCACCAGCTTGCCGACGTCGTGAAGCAGCGCGCCGATTCGAACGGTCTCGATGACGTCCTCGGCCAGGCCGAACTGCGTCGCGAGCCGGACGGCGAACGCCGACACCCGCCGGCAATGCGCGGCGACGTCCGGGCGCCTCTGCTGGAGGGCCGCGAGCACGGTGTCCGTTCTGCCGAGTTCCGTCTGCAACATGATCGGTCCGGCGGCCAGCCCCGCAGCGTGCGGGAGGCAGGACGCCAGCCCCTCTCCTGGCAAGGACGGTGCCACGCGGCTGGCGGCGCGCAAGCCGCGCGAGGCTGCACACGACGGCGCGCATTGGCACAGCGGCCAGCCCCGGCCCGTCCGCCGCCCCGGGCGGCCGCGCTACCGGACGCGTGGCCCCGCCTCCGTTTCCTGTGGCTCGCGGGAAGCCGTGTGAAGATGGTATGATTGGGGATTCGACGGGCTGGCATGGGGTCCGCCCGTGGAGCAACTGGGTCAGAGGATATTGTGGCTAGTCATGATTCCGCGCTGAAGGCGCACCGCCAGAACGTCGCCAACCGCGAGCGCAACCGCCAGTTGCGTTCGAAGCTCCGCGGCTCGCTCCGCACGGTCCGTGCCTTCATCGACGAGGACGAGTTCGACAAGGCCAGGACCGAGCTGAAGGGCACGATCTCGCTGATCGACCGCATGGTGACGAAGGGCGTCATCCACCGGAACGCCGCGGCGCGCTACAAGTCGCGGCTGCAGAAGCGGGTCGTCAGCGCGGCACCGGCGAAGTAAGCACTCCCGGGGCGCCGTCCGGCGCCCCTCGCCTTACCCGCACAACTCGACGACAAGCCGCTCGAGGAGGACCCTGGGGTCGCCTCGGGACGTCTTCAGGGCGAGATCCGTCCGGAACACCGCCTCCACGGCCGGCGCCACGCGCGTCGCCCGGGTCTTGGTGCGCGCGTACCACCCGATCTGGCCGAGGATCATGAAGGGGAACTCGCCCGCGTCGAGCTTCATCGCGAGTTCCCGGAGGGCC
The DNA here is from genome assembly GCA_964491885.1 of uncultured Vicinamibacterales bacterium. Taxonomy (GTDB): domain Bacteria; phylum Acidobacteriota; class Vicinamibacteria; order Vicinamibacterales; family JAKQTR01; genus JAKQTR01. The sequence goes on along the minus strand of CAZBIP010000020.1, from coordinate 24,840 downwards.
GTCGCGCCGTCGCCCCGCTCGATGGCGTTGGTCATGGCCCAGGGGTCCTGCGTCGTCGGCGCGCCGACGACCTCGCGCACGGCGGCTTCGGTGATGATGCCGCCGCCCGAGGCGAAGAGCAGCGCCCGCTCGAACTCCGCACGGAGCCGGCCGATGTCCCCGCCGGACAGGCTGGCGAGGAGGGCCGCCGCGGCGGGATCGACCCGCACGCCCTCGCCTTCCGCCGCCGTCCTCACCCACGCCGCTGCCCGGCCGGCGCCCTCCAGCGGGTCGCACGGGACCACGGCAGCATGTGCCTCGATCAGTTTCGCCGCCTTGAGGGCGCCGTTGAGCTTGTCACCCGCCACGAACACGAGCGCGCAGTCCGGTGCCGGCGCGTCGAGGTAGGCCGAGAGGGCGTCGAGTTCCGCCTCACCGGCGCCCCGCGCCGGCGTCCGCCTGCCCTTCTTTGCGCCGGCACGAGGCTCCGGCGCGGGCGCGTCGCCGTCGCCCTGCTTGAAGATGGGCAGCAGCTTCTCGGTCTGCGCCACGACGACGGCCCGGCGCATCGCCATCATCGGCGGCGTGCGCACGATCTGCATCACGTTCCAGAACTGCTTCCGCGCCTCCTCCCGGTTGTCGGCCGGGAAGATCTTGTCGACGTTGAAGGGACGGAGTTCCTCGTCGATGGTGCCGACGATGCGCGCCACGATTTCGGCCTTCAGCTGGTCGTCAGGCCCGACCAGCAGGCTGACCGGCCTGACCCGTCCGGCGGCGATCTCCTGGAGGAAGCGGGCGGAGGTGAGGGCGGCTGCGGCCACGTCAGTTCGCCCGGCGCCTAGAAGGCCTCGAGGATCGCGCTGACCACCGACCGCGCGAAGTCGTTGGCCACGCGCTCGAGCGCGTTCGATCCCTGTCCGAAGAACGCCGCGGGGTTGCCGGCCTGCGTGTCCGCCGGCAGCTCGTAATCCTCGCGGTACACCATCGACGGGTTCTCCCACAGCGTCTTGTTCGCCGCGAGATCGACGAACTCGATCCGGGTATTGACGACGATGGTGTAGCGCGTGGCCTGCTGGCTCTCGTTGAAGGTCGCGGGCACGAGCGACATCGACGTGATCGTCCCCCTCAGGACGGCGTCCACGCCGGTGTCCTGCGGCAGCACCTGGTAGCGGCCGCGGCCGATGAACTCGCTCCGCACGCGCTCCGTGAATCGTCGCTCCACGTCCGGGTACGGGGTCTGGTTCACGAACTCCGGCACGCCGATGACGCGGATGGACTCCGGGAGGAACGACCCCCGGCCGGCCAGCGAGTAGCCGCACCCGGCGGACGCCAGCGCCAGCAGGACCGCGAGCACGACAACCGGGACGGCAACTCGCACGGCGCTCCTATCTGACCACGAGGCTGACGAGCTTCCCTCTGGCCACGATGATTTTCACGACCGACTTCCCCGCCACGTGCGCGGCCACGCCCGGGTCCGCCAGCGCCGCGGCCTGGATCTCCTCGTCCGGGCTGTCCGCCGGCACGACCACGCGCCCCCGGAGCTTGCCGTTCACCTGCACGGGGATCACGACTTCCTCCGCTTTCGCGACGGCGGGATCGAACGACGGCCACGGCTCGAACGCCAGTCCCCCCTCGTGGCCCAGCTGCTCCCACAGCTCCTCGGCCATGTGGGGGGTGAAGGGCGAGAGCATCAGCACGAGCGCCTCGAGGGCCTCCCTCAGCACCGCGAGCGAAGCCTGCCGGCCTGCGGGCGCCTCCGCGCCCGCGGCGAGCGGCTCCGAGAACAGGTAGATCTCGTTCACCAGCTCCATCAGGGCCGACACGGCCGTGTTCAGGTGGACCCTGGGATCCAGGTCCTGGGTCACCCGGCGGATCGTGTCGTGGGTCTTCCGCCGAAGGGCGCGTTCCGCGTCCGACAGCGCGCCGGCCTCACCGGCTGGCGGCACGCCCGAAACCGCCTCCCGCCACTGCTGCACGATCCGCCACGCGCGCGTCAGGAACCGGAACGCCCCGTCCAGGCCCGTGTCCGTCCACTCGACTTCCTTCTCGGGCGGCGCAACGAACATGACGTACAGCCGCAGCGCGTCCGCCCCGTACTTCGCGATCATGTCGTCCGGATCGACGACGTTGCCCTTCGACTTGGACATGACCACGCCGTCCTTGTGCACCATGCCCTGCGTGAGCAGGCGGGCGAAGGGCTCGCCGTGGTTCACCATGCCGAGGTCGCGGAAGACCCGCGCGAAGAACCGCGAGTAGATGAGGTGCAGGATCGCGTGCTCGACGCCGCCGCTGTAGAAGTCCACCGGCGCCCAGTACGCCACGGCAGCGGGATCGAACGGCCGGTCGCCGTTCGCGGCGTCGCAGAACCGGTAGAAGTACCACGACGAGTCGACGAACGTGTCCATCGTGTCGGTCTCGCGCCGGGCCGCCGCTCCGCACCGCGGGCAGGCCACGTTCACGAACTCCGGCACGCTGGCCAGCGGCGAGTCGCCGCGCCCGGTGAACTCGGTCATCGCCGGCAGTGCCACCGGCAGCTGCTCGTCGGGCACCGGCACCAGGCCGCAGGCCGGACAGTGCACGATCGGAATCGGCGTCCCCCAGTACCGCTGCCGCGAGATGCCCCAGTCCTTCAAGCGGAACTGCACGGTGCGGCGGCCGACACCCCGGCGCTCGGCCTTCCCCGTCATCACCTCGATGGCCTCGGTGGACCACAGGCCCGAGTAGTCTCCCGAGCTGACCACCCGGCCCGGCTCCTCCCAGGCGGCCGTCATCGTCGCCGGGTCCAGGACGGGAGCGCCGTCGCCCTCGGGCTGGATGACGACGCGGATCGGCAGCCCGTACTTGCGGGCGAATTCGAAGTCGCGCTGGTCGTGCGCCGGCACGGCCTGGACGGCCCCGGTGCCGTATTCGCCGAGGACGAAGTTGGCGATCCAGATCGGCACGTGCTCGCCGGTGAACGGGTTGATTGCCAGGCGGCCGGTGTCGAAGCCCTCCTTCTCGACCTCGCCCTTCATCCGGGCGCTGCGATCCTGGCGGCGGAACCTCGCCGCCGCGTCGCGGATCGCCGCGGGGTCGGCGGACTCTGCGGCAAACCGCTCCACGAGCTCGTGCTCGGGCGCGAGGAGCACGAACGTCGCGCCGTAAATCGTGTCGATGCGGGTGGTGAAGACCTCGATGTCGGCCGACCCGCCGGCCCCGGTCGGGTCCACGAGGGGGAACCGGACGCGGGCCCCCTCCGACCGCCCGATCCAGTTCCGCTGCATGGTCAGGACCTTCTCGGGCCAGTCGTCGAGGCCATCGATGGCTGCGAGCAGTTCTTCGGCGTAGTGGGTGATGCGGAGGAACCACTGCTCCAGGTCACGGTTCGCGACGGGGGTGTGGCAGCGCCAGCACCCGCCGTCGACGACCTGCTCGTTCGCCAGGACCGTCTGACACGACGAGCACCAGTTCACGGTCGACCGCCTGCGGTACGCGAGGTCGCGATCGAACATGCGGACGAACAGCCACTGGTTCCACTTGTAGTAGTCGGGCAGGCACGTGGCGATCTCGCGCTCCCAGGCGTAGCTGATGCCCAGGCGCTGAAGCTGGCCCTTCATGTGGGCGATGTTGGCCAGCGTGGAGGTTTCCGGGTGGATGCCGTTCTTGATGGCCGCGTTCTCGGCCGGCAGGCCGAAGGCGTCCCAGCCGAAGGGGTGCAGCACGTTGAACCCGCGCATCCGCTTCAGGCGCGCCATCACGTCGCCGATCATGTAGTTGCGGACGTGGCCGACGTGCGCGTGCCCAGAGGGGTATGCGAACATCTCGAGGCAGTAGAACTTCGGTTTGGACGGGTCCTCGGTCACTTCGAACACGCGGCCGGCCCGCCACCGCTCCTGCCACTTCTTCTCGATGGCCTGCGGGTTGTACTCGGTCATATCCGGACGATTATAGCCCACGCAGGCGCGCCGGCCGGGAGGCCTGGCCGCGCGCGAGCGCCGACGCGCGGTCGCCGAGCGCGCCGAGTCCGGCCTCGAGGCGCCGGCACGCGGACTCCTGCCCAGCCGCCTCCAGGCGCGGCGGCAGGTAGACCGGCGGCCCGATCACCAGGGCAACCCGGCTGAAGGGCTTGGGGATCTGCGTCCGGTCCCAGCTGTGCACCTGCCAGAAGCGGGCGCTCTCGGCATGGCACGGCAGCAGGGGCGCCCCTGTCGCGCCGGCGAGCCACACCGCGCCGGGCTTGGCCACGAGCGCGGGACCGCGCGGGCCGTCCAGGGTGAATGCCGTCGAATGCCCCGCCCTGACGTCCCTGAGCATCTGCCGGAGAGCCGCGCGGGCGTTGCTCGAACTCGATCCCCGGGCGGTCCCGTACCCGAACCGCCGAATCACCCGGGCGATCCACTCGCCGTCGAAGTTCTCGCTCGTGAGCACGACGAGGCCCCGCCCACGGAAGAACAGCATGAGCGGGAGGATGCGTCCGTGCCAGAGGCTGAGGACGTAGGGTCGACCGCCCGCGGTCAGCGCGTCGAGGTGCTCGCGGCCCTCGACCCGCCAGCGATAGGTCCAGCCGAGCGCCGCGAAAACCGGGTACAGCACCGCCGCGATGGCGGCCACCTGGAACCGCTTGAGCCGGGATTCCTGCCAGCCGGGTGCGATCACGTCACTCGGGCCCGCGCCGCGGCGGCGCGCTTCACTCCTCCGTCCACGATGCTCATCAGGTCGACGAACTCGGCCTGGGCGCCGCTGCTCGCCTGCGCGCCCTTCAGCATGATGGCGCAGAAGGGACAGGCCGTCACGACGGTCCGCGCCCCGGTCCTCAGGAGCTGATCGAGCCGCGCCTGGCTGATGCGCGTCCCCTCCTCGCGCTCCTCGAAGAGCAGGCCGCCTCCCGCCCCGCAGCAGAAGGGGTTCGTGCCGTGGCGGTCGGGCTCGGCCGCCTCCAGGCCGAAGCGCGCGAGCAGATCCCGGGGCGCGTCCGTCACGCCGGCGTACCGGGCGAGGTAGCACGGGTCGTGCAGCACCACCGGGCCGTCGTGGCCGGGCACGTGCACGCCTCTCGTCAGTTCCGCGACGAAGGATGCCGAGTGGGTCACCGCGGCGGTGAAGCCGAACTCGCGGTAATCCACGTCGAGCGTCCTGAGGCAGTGCGGGCACGACGTCAGGATCTTCGTGACGCCGGCGTTCGCGAACGCTTCGAGGTTCGCCCGCGCCAGTTCCTGGAACTGGTAATCGTTGCCCGTCCGCTTCGCCACGTCCCCCGTGCAACGCTCCCGGGCGAGCACGCCGAAGGTGACGCCGAACGCGCGGAGGATGTCGAACAGCGACCGCAGGCCTTTCTGGAAGTCGGCCTCGAAGGCGCCGGCGCAGCCCAGCCACACCAGGTACTCGTGCCGGGCGGCGTCGAAGATCTCCGCGCCGGACGACGCCACGAACTTCTCCCTGAGATCCGCGCCGAGACCCCAGATGTTGCCGCGGCGCTCGAGGTGGTTGTAGACGGCGGCCAGCGCGTCCGGCGCCTCCCCGTTCGAGACGAGGCCGCGGCGCGCGCCGACAATGAGCGGCACGTGCTCGACCCCCACGGGACACGACGCCTCGCACGCGCCGCAGGTCGTGCACTGCCACAGTTCTGCGGTCCCCAGCACGCCGGCGAGCTTCACGTCGAGGCGTCCGGCGAGCAGCGCGTCTTCGGCGCGCAGCACCAGCGACTTCGGGTTCAGCGGCTTCCCCGTCGCATGCGCCGGGCAGTTGTCCTGGCACCGCCCGCACTCGACGCAGGTGAAGGCGTCCAGCACCTGCTTGCGCCCGACGTCCTTCAGCGTCTCGAGGCCGACGTCCTCCGCCTCCAGGTCGAGCGCCGGGACCGTGCCGAGGCCGGCCGAACGCAGGTAGACGGTCAGCGGCGAGACGAGGAGGTGGAAGTGCTTCGACCCCGGGATGAGCACCAGGAACCCGAGAATCACGAGGACGTGCACCCACCAGTTGACGCGCGCCGCAATCCCCTCTTCCAGCCGGAACCCCAGCAGGAAGGTCACCATCAGGGTCAGGATGAAGACGCCGATGACCACCGACTCCAGCGACACGCGGTCGCCGAGAGCCGGCGGCCGCACCACCGCCCGCCGGACGACCAGCCCGGCGATGCCGACGCTGACCGCCACCGCGAACGGCACGAGCGCCAGGGCGTACACCCGGAACGCCCGCGAGTCCGTCCAGTCGGCGACGCCGAGTCCCGCGAGGAACTCCAGGAGCGTGTAGCCGGCGAACGCCGCGAAGCCCCAGAAGACCGCGAGGTGCGCGACGCCCACCAGGGGGCGCCCGGCGATCGTGCGCGACTGGAAGACGACCTCGGTGAGGACGCGGAGCAGCCGCGGCCCGGTCTCGCCGTCGGCGATCCGGATGTTGTCCCGCGCCCGCATCACGAGGCGAACGCGCACCCAGACCTGCGCCGCGAAGGCCGCGAGGAACCCGAGGACGAGGATGCGGAAAATCCAGGTCTCGGCGGTGTGCACTCCTACCCCTTGAGTTCCTTGATGACGGCCGGGACGACCTCGAACAGGTCGCCCGCGATGCCGTAGTCGGCGATCTCGAAGATCGGCGCCTCGGGGTCCTTGTTGACCGCGACGATGGTGCGTGCCCCCTTCATGCCGACCAGGTGCTGGATCGCCCCCGAGATGCCGAGCGCCACGTAGAGCTTGGGCGCGACGGTCTGGCCCGAGCTGCCGATCTGGCGATCCATCGGCAGCCACCCGGCATCGCAAATCGGGCGCGACGCGCCCACCTCGGCCTCGAGTGCGGCCGCCAGCGCTTCGGCGAGCCCGACCTTCTCCCGATCCTTGATGCCCCGGCCCACCGCGACGATCCGCTCCGCCTGGCTGAGGTCCACGGCCTGCCGGGACTCCCGGTACGGGGCCTCGGGCTTCTGCCTGATCGCCGAGGCCTCCACGGCGGCCTCCACGACTCTGATCGGCGCGGCGGTCTCCGCCCGCACGAGCGAGTCCGCCCTGACGGCACCGGCCTGGAACGTCGCGATCGCCGGGCCGTCGGCGGCAACGTCGGCCAGGAGCCGTCCCTGGAAGACCGGACGCACGAAGACGCGGCCGCCCGCCGACGCCCGTATGCCGACGCAGTCGGTGACGAGCGGGCGTCCCGTACGCACGGCGAGGGCCGGCGCGAAGTCGCGGGCCTGGTACGTGTGGGACAGGAACACGTCGCCGGGGGCCTCGGCGTCGATCAGCCCGGCGAGCGCCGCCACGAATCCGTCCTGCGTGTACGACGCGAGCGCCGGCGCTTCGAGGCGGATGACCTCGGCGACCCCGGCCGACGCAAGCGCGCCAGCCGACCCGGACGTGTCCGCGCCGACCACCGCGACCGTCACGGGGCCTCCGGCCTGCTGGGCGGCCGCAACGGCCTCCCAGCTCACGGGGTTCAGCGTGCCGCCGCGCTCCTCCGCGATGACCAGGATCATGAGATCACCCGGGCTTCGTCGCGCAGGGCCTTGACGAGCGCTCTGGCGGCATCGGCCGGCGCACCGCCGATCATCTGCGTCTGCTTGCGCTTTTCCGGGACGTAGAGCGCCGTGATGCGCTGCCGGGACGCGAGGCCCGGCGCGGGCGCCACCTTCCGGATCTCCTTCTTCTTGGCCGCCATGATGCCCTTGAGCGTCGCGTACCGGAGCTGGTTGATGCCGCTCTGGATCGCGAGCAGCGCGGGCAGGGGCAGCGTCACGCGTTGGAACCATCCCCCTTCCAGTTCGCGCTTCACGTGCACCTCGGGCGCCTGGACGTCCACCTCCATGACGATGGTGGCGGACGCGATGCCGAGCAGCGCCGCCAGCGTGACGCCGGTCTGGGCGCTGCCCTGGTCGTCCGACTGCAGGCCTGTCAGCACCAGGTCGAAGGCCTCGTCGCGCATCGCGGAGGCGAGCGCCCCGGCCACGACGAACGGGTCGGCCGTCGCGAGCCGATCGTCCTCGACGTGGATGGCGCGGTCGGCCCCCCTCGCCAGCGCCTCGCGGAGCGCCTGCGACACGCGGGCCGGGCCCGCCGAGCACACGACGACCTCGCCGCCGTGCTTCTCCTTGAGGCGCAGTCCCTCCTCGAGGGCGTAGGCATCGGGTTCGTTGAGCTCGAAGGACGCGTCCTGGTCGCGGACCCACGTGCCCGCCTCGTCGACGCGCGGGGCCCAGTCGCGGGCCGGAACCTGCTTGAGACAGACGGCGATCTTCATGGCGGAGCGGTCAGCGCGTCAGCCCTCGCAGCGGCGCAGGAGCAGCGCGGCGTTGGTCCCGCCGAACCCGAACGAGTTGGACAGCGCGCAGGTGATCGGCGCCTTCCGCGCCTTCCACGGCACGTAGTCCAGCGTGCACTCCGGGTCGGGGGTGTCCTGGTTGATCGTCGGCGGCATGATCTGGTGGTAAACCGCGAGCGCCGTGATGCCGGTCTCCACGCCGCCCGCGGCCCCGAGCAGGTGCCCGGTCATCGACTTCGTGGACGAGACGGCCACGCGGTCGGCGTGCTCGCCGAACAGCGCGCGGATGGCCAGCGTCTCGAGCTTGTCGTTGTAGGGCGTCGAGGTGCCGTGCGCGTTGATGTACTGCACGTCACCCGGCGTCACCCCGGCGGATGCGATCGCGGCGGCCATCGCCCGGACGGCGCCGTCGCCGTCCTCGGACGGCGCGGTGATGTGGAAGGCGTCCCCCGTCGCGCCGTACCCGGCGACTTCGGCGTACATGCGCGCGCCGCGCCGCCGCGCCGCCTCGTACTCCTCGAGCACGACCACGCCCGAGCCCTCGCCGACCACGAACCCGTCCCGCTCCCCGTCGAACGGCCGGCTCGCCCGCTCGGGGGCGTCGTTGCGGGTCGAGAGGGCGCGCATCGCGGTGAACCCGCCGACGCCCATGGGCGTGATCGCGGCCTCCGAACCGCCCGCGATCATGGCGTCCGCCGCGCCCCTCTTGACGATCTCGTACGCCTCGCCGACGGCGTGGGCCGACGCCGCGCACGCCGTGCAGGTGGCGAGGTTGGGCCCTTTCGCGCCCAGCCGGATGGAGATCTGGCCGGCCGCCAGGTTGATGATCATCCCAGGGACGAAGAAGGGGGAGATCTTCCGCGGCCCGCCCTCGAGGTAGGCCTTGTGCTCGCGCTCGATGGTGCTGAAACCGCCAATCCCGGAGGCGATGAAGACGCCGACGCGCGCGGCATTCGCCGGCCCGATCTCGAGGCCGGCGTCGGACACCGCGAAGTGCGAGGCCGCGACCGCGTAGTGGATGAAGGGGTCCATCTTCTTGACGTCCTTCTTGTCCACGAACTGCAGGGGGTCGAACCCCTTGAGTTCCGCGGCGATCTGGACGCCGAACGCCGACGCGTCGAACTTCGTGATGCGCCCGACGCCGCTGCGCCCCGCGCAGAGCCCTTCCCACGTCTCCCCGGTGCCGATGCCGAGCGGCGACACCAGCCCGATGCCCGTGATGACGACGCGCCTGTTCACGCGGCCTCCGTCAGCTTCAGCCTACTTCTTCTTGGAATGCGCTTCGATGTACTCGACCGCTTCTTTGACTCGAGTGATCTTCTCGGCATCCTCGTCCGGGATCTCGATGCCGAACTCCTCCTCGAACGCCATGACCAGTTCGACCGTGTCGAGCGAGTCGGCGCCAAGGTCGTCGACGAACGACGCGTCGATGGTCACTTCCTCTTCGTCGACCCCGAGCTGCTCCACGATGATGCTCTTGACCTTGTCAGCCACTCCAGCCATTCGTCCTCCTACGTGTACATCCCGCCGTTGACGGCGAGAACCTGACCCGTGACGTACGACGCCTCATCCGACGCCAGGAAGCAGACCGCGGCGGCCACGTCGGCGGGCGTGCCGAAGCGCCCGAGCGGCACCTTCGACTGCCATTCCGCCTGCACCGCCTCCGGCAGCGCGCGAGTCATGTCGGTGTCGATCAGCCCGGGCGCCACCACGTTCACGGTGATGTTCCGGGCCGCGACCTCCCGGGCCAGCGACTTGCTGAACCCGATCAGCCCGGCTTTCGACGCCGCGTAATTCGACTGGCCCGCGTTGCCCATCTGCCCGACGACGGAACTGATGCTGATGATCCGCCCGGCGCGCTGCTTCATCATCGGCCGCAGCACCGCCTGCGAGCACACGAAGGCCCCGGTGAGGTTGACCTCCAGCACGCGATCCCATTCGTCCCGCTTCATCCGCATGAGCAACTGGTCGCGGGTGATCCCGGCGTTGTTCACCAGGATGTCGATGCGGCCGTGCTCGGCCAGCACCGCGGCGATGGCGGCCTCGACCGCCGGGGCGTCCGTGACGTTCATCTGGACGACGGCCGCCACCCGGCCAGGACCCGCAACCGCGTCGGCGGCGGCCGGCTCGGGAACCACGGCATCGGCCGGTACGACCAGCGCCCCGCCCGAGGCCAGCGCCCGGGCGATGGACAGGCCGATGCCCCGTCCGGCACCCGTCACGACGGCGACTTTTCCAGTCAGATCGAACATGGCAGATTACGCAAACAGGGCGGCCACGGCCTCGATCCCCGAGGGATCCTCGATGCTCGTAAATGCCGCGTCCGGCAGGATTTTTCGGCCGAGACCCGTCAGCACCGCCCCTGGACCCACTTCAACATACTTGCGGACGCCCTCCGATGCAAGCCGCCGCATCACGTCCTCCCACCGCACCGGCGAAGACACCTGCCGGACGAGCGCGTCGACCGCCTCCGCGCCCGTACGCTTCACCTCCGCGTCCACGTTGGCGACGACCGGCACGGCGGGATTCGCGACCGGGACGGCCCGCAGGTCGGGCGCCAGCCGGTCCTCGGCGGGCTTCATCAGGGCGCAGTGGAACGGCGCGCTGACCGAGAGAGATATCGCGCGCCTCGCGCCCAGGCGCTTCGCTGCGTCCGAGGCCCGGGCGACGGCATCCCGGGCGCCCGCGATTACGACCTGCCCGGGCGCGTTCAGGTTCGCCGGGCTGACGACCTGGCCCTGGGCAGCCTCCTCGCAGGCCTGCGCCACCTTCGCGGCATCGAGACCCAGGATGGCCGCCATCGCGCCCTCCCCCACCGGCACGGCCTCCTGCATGTAGCGGCCGCGCCGCTTCACGATCCGGAGCGCGTCCGCGAAGGACAGCGTCCCGGCCGCGACGTGGGCCGAGTACTCGCCGAGCGAATGGCCCGCCACCGCGCCGGGCTTCAGCCCCATCGACGCGAGCACGCGGAGACAGGCCACGCTCACCGCCAGGATCGCCGGTTGCGTGTTCTCGGTGAGGACGAGCCGATCCGCGGGCCCCTCGAAGCACAGGCCGCTCAGGTTTTCGCCGAGCGACTCGTCGGCTTCGGCGAAGGTCTCCCTCGCGACCGGGAACGCCTCGGCGAGCGCCCGGCCCATCCCGACGGATTGCGAACCTTGCCCAGGAAAGAGGAAAGCGATCACGCAGACACCCCTCTCGGGAGCACGAGAGCCGTCCTGCCGGACGCAGGCTTCTCCGGACTCAGGCTTCCTTGACTTCCCGCACCTGCCGCCCGCGGTAGTACCCGCAGTGCGGGCAAACCTGGTGCGGCGGCTTCGCCTCGTGGCAGTGCGGGCAGCGCCCCAACGGCACGGGCTTCAAGGCGTCGTGCGTGCGGCGCTTGGCGGTGCGGGCTTTCGAGTGTCGTCGTTTGGGATTCGGCATCGCTACTTGTCCTTGCGCAGCTGTTCCAGCACCGCCAGCCGCGGGTCCACCCACGCGCGCTGACAGGTGCAGGAGGCGGTGTTCAGGTTCGCCCCGCACTCCGGACACAGCCCCCGGCACGACTCGCTGCACAGGGGTTTCATCGGCACGACCAGGTAACACTGCTCCTGCATGAGATGGCCGAGGTCGATGACGTTGTCGGAGTAGAACGCGGTCGACAGGTCGTCGTCTTCGACCTGCCGCTCGTCGGAGTCGCCGGACGAGTCGCGGGGCAGATACAGGATGTCGAACGGCTCGTCCACCCCGAACTCATAGCCTTCCAGGCAGCGGCTGCACGTCAGCTCGATCGTCGTCTTGACGCGGCCGATCAGCCTCAACTGGGTCCGGTTCTTGCGGACCAGCACCCCCAGTTCGACGGGCGCCGACACCCGGAACACGCCCGGGTCGGCCGGCAGCACCCCGGCCGCGAACCGGCGGTCGATCCGGGCCTCCGGGCCACGCATCTGGCCGACGTCCAGCAGGAGATCACTCATCTGGCGGCATCCATGACTCAGGCACAGAACTTCGAGTATATCACGGGGTTTCGGGCGCCAGCGCGAGCACGAGCACCCGTGATTCCCGGGAGCCGGGCGTGGTGGCGGTCAGGACCAGCGCCCAGCCAGGTCGACCCAGGGCTTCGGGATGAACAGGTGCTCGTAGAGGGCCACGGCGTACCTGTCGGTCATCCCTGCCAGGAAATCCCGCGCCGCCGCGTCCACTCCCTCCGCACCGACGGTGCGCGGATCGAGGAAGTCGGCGGGGCGCTCCCGCACCTTCTCCCACAGTCCACCGAGAATGCCAGCCGCCTTCCTGAACTCGGCCGTGGACACCTCGTTCTCGTAGACCGCGGCATACAGGAAGGCGCGAAGGTCGAGGAGCGCCTCGAGCACAGGCCCGCTCATCGCCACCTCAGCCAGGCCCGCCTCCCTGGTCTCGACGACCACGTCCTTGACCATCCGGCCGATCCGGGACGAGTGGGTCTCCCCCAGGACCGCGAGCGGAGCCGCAGGCAGGTCGGCGGCCCGGATGACGCCGGCCCTGATCGCGTCGTCGATGTCGTGGTTCACGTAGGCGATGAGATCGGCCACGCGGGCAATCTGCCCCTCGAGCGTCGCCGCCTTCACCGCCACGTCCGGCCCGACCGGCGCGCCCCGCTTGCCCTTGGAGTGCCTGGAGATGCCGTCGCGGGTCTCCCAGGTGAGGTTCAGGCCCGCACCGTCCCGTTCCAGCACGTCCACGATCCGCAGGCTCTGCACGTCGTGCTCGAAGCCCCCCGGCACGAGGGCGGCGAGCACGCGCTCGCCCTGGTGCCCGAACGGCGTGTGGCCGAGGTCGTGGCCCAATGCGATGGCTTCGGCCAGTTCCTCGTTCAGGAAGAGCGCTTTCGCGATCGTCCGAGCGATCTGCGAGACCTCGAGCGAGTGGGTCAGGCGCGTGCGGTAGTGGTCGCCCTCCGGCGCGAAGAACACCTGGGTCTTGTGCTTGAGGCGGCGGAAGGCTTTCGAGTGGATGATGCGGTCCCGGTCCCGCTGGAACGCCGGCCGGACATCGTCCTCGGGCTCCGGGTGGAGGCGCCCGCGCGTCTCGACGCTCCTGGCGGCTTGCGGGGCCAGCGTGTCGATTTCCCGCTGCTCGAGGGTTTCCCGGATCGTACTCATACCCGCTCCGGCCGCGTCACGCCGCCGCCTGCTGAATCGCGCCGAGCATGCTCGTCCCGCACGTGAGGGGTCCGACGGCGAACACGTCCGCCAGCGTCTGGCCGAGATCGGCGAAGGTCGGGCGTGTGCCGAGGTCCACCCCGGGCGTGACACGCGCGCCGAAGAAGATGATCGGCACGTGTTCCCGGGAGTGGTCGGTGCTCGGCGTCGTCGGGTCGTTGCCGTGGTCGGCCGTGAGGGCGAGGAGGTCGTCGCGGCCGAGCATCGGCAGCAGCCGGGCCAACCGTTCGTCGAACCGCTCGAGGTTGGCGGCGTAGCCCTCGACGTCGTTGCGGTGCCCGTACTGCGCGTCGAAGTCAACCAGGTTGGCGAACACGAGCCCCGCCGGCGCCTCCTTCACCGCCCGCCCGATCTCGTCCATCACGTCCGCGTCGGACCGCGTGCGGCTCGAGGTGGCGATGCCCTTCCCGGCGAACAGGTCGCCGATCTTGCCGATGGCATGCACGGGAATCCCGGCCGCCGTCAGCAGGTCGAGCAGCGTGTCCCGCGGGGGCGGCACGGCGTAGTCGTGGCGGTTGGCCGTGCGCACGAACGTCCCCGGACCGCCGACGAAGGGGCGCGCGATGACGCGGCCCAGGCCCATGCCGTTCACGTAGATCTCGTACGCGATCTCGCAGATCCGGTAGAGATCGGGCACGGAGATGACGTCCTCGTGCGCGGCGATCTGGAAGACGCTGTCGGCCGAGGTATAGACGATCGGCTGCCCCGTGCGCAGGTGCTCGGCGCCGAGGTCCTCGATGATCTGCGTGCCGGACGCCACGACGTTACCGAGGATCCGGCGGCCGATGCGGCGCTCGAATTCGCGGATGGAGGGCTCCGGGAAGCCGCCGGGAAAGGTCGGAAACGGCCGGTCCAGTTGCAGCCCCATCAGTTCCCAGTGCCCGGTGACCGAGTCCTTGCCCGGCGAGCGTTCGGCCAGGCGCCCGAACGCGCCGAGCGGCGCCGGCTCCGGGGGGATGCCGGCGAGCGCGACGACGCGGCTGAGGCCCAGCGCGCTGAGGACGGGGATCCGCAGCCGCACCCGCGCCGCGATGTTGCCGAGCGTGTTGCTGCCGGCGTCCCCGTAGTCTCCCGCGTCCGGCAACGCCCCAACGCCGAGGCTGTCGAGCACGACGACGAACACGCGCCGGAATGGTGAAGCAGTCATGATGGGACCTGGCCGGGGCGCGCGGCGCCCGGCCGGGCGCGGCCGGCGCTAGCGCGCGGCCACCGGACGCGACACGCGGATCGAGGCGATCGCGTGCTTGAAGATGAGCTGGTCCGCGCCGTCGCGATCGAGCAGCACCGCGAAGCGATCGAAGCTCTTGACGCGCGCTTCGACCTCGGAGCCGTCCATCATGCGCACCGACACCGGCTGGTGCTCGCGACGGGCGACGTTGAGAAACGCGTCCTGGACGTTCGGCTCGCCCGGCGTTCTCGTATCAGGGCTCTGGGACATGCGTGGGATGCTCCCCTGGCGGGCGCGCGGCCGGTGGAGCCTGCAGCCGCGCCGCGACGATCTCTTCGGCCTCGCGCACCGTCGCCGCCCGATCGCCCGCTCGCTGAATCCAGACTAGATTAGGCTCTTTGCGAAACCAGATCAACTGCCTCCGCGCGTAGTGCCGGTTCTCGCGGACGATGAGCTCGCGCGCCGATGTCTCGTCGCGCTCGCCGCGCACCAGTTCGAGGACTCTCCGGTAGACGTAGCCTGAGAAGGGCCGGGCCGTCGGCGGCACGCCCCTGTCCAGCAGCGCGCGCACCTCGCCCGCAATCCCCCGCTCGAACTGCCGGTCCACGCGCGCGGCGATGCGGGCCGCGATCTCGTCCCACGGCGGCCGCACCGCGACCGCGGCGATGGTCCAGCCCGCGAGCGGGGCCCGGGTGTCGGCAAAGTGGTCGGTCAGCGTCCGGCCGCTCTGGTAGTACACCTCGAGCGCCCGGACGACCCGCATCGCGTCGCGCGCGCGAATGCGCGCCGCCGAAGGCGGGTCGATGCGCGCGAGCAGCCGGTGCAGGCGCTCCGGACCCCGCCGGGCCACCAGCGCGTCGAGGCGCCCGCGGATCCCCTCGTCCTTCCCCGGGCCCGGGAAGAGGCCCCGCGCCAGCGCGCGGTAGTAGAACCCCGTGCCGCCGACGATCACCGGCAACCGGCCCCGCGCGTGAATCGACCGGATCGCCTCCATGGCGTCGCGCGCGTAGTCCGCCGCGGTGTAGTCGCGCTCCGGATCGACGATGTCCACGCAGTGATGCGCGATGCCGCGCTGCTCGTCCGGCGTGACCTTGTCCGTGCCGATGTCGAATCCGCGGTAGACCGCCGTCGAGTCGCACGCGACGATCTCGCCGCTCATCCGCTCGGCCAGCGCCAGAGCGAGCGCGCTCTTCCCGCTCGCCGTCGGGCCCAGGACCGCGACGACCGCACGAGGCCACGAGACCGCGGTCATGGCGCTCCGGCCAGCTCGATGAGCGCCCAGACGACGAGCGCGCCGAGGAGGATCAGCCATCCGAGCCGTTGCGAGCGGGTGGGCATGGCCATCAGCGGGGCGGCACCTCGTTGTAGTAGAACGTGACGGTGAAGAAGGCCCGGTCGGCCGGGTACTCGGGCGGGAGCGGCTGCGTCGGGTTCGACGCGGCGATCGCGTTGAACGACGAGTTGTTGAAGGCGTCGACCGAACTCGGGGCGACGACCCCGAGGTCCGTGATCTTGCCGTCCTTGTGCACGTTGAAAGAAATGGCCACGTGTCCGCGCAGCGACATCGCCGCGTACGGGATGAACCAGTTGCGCTTGATCTGGGCGATGAACCGCCGCACCCACGGCCCGAACTCCACGCCCTTCGTGTCGAACTGGATCGCCGACCCGAACTGTCCGCCGCCCTGCGAGTTGTCGAACATCTGCTGGGGCACGTACCGCGTCACGTCGCGCAGCGCCTCCCCGAGGACCCCGCCTCCGGTCCCGGTGCCGTCGTTTCCGGACCTGGCCTGTGGCTGCGGGCCCCGCAAGCCGCGCAGGACCGGGTCGTCCGGGGGCTGTTCCCGTTCGGCAGGGGGCCCCGGCGCCGGCGAACCCGGCTCCGCGGCCGACCCGCTGCGCTCGGCAGGCTCCTCGCGCGGAGACGGGGGCGCCTCCGTGCCGGGCTGATCGATGCGATCGGGCGTGTTGCCCCTGGAGTACGGCAGCGTGTTCTGCGGATCAGGCGGCGCCTCGAAGGGCGTCATCACGGTGCGGTCGCGGTCCGACAGTTCGGGGTTCTCCGGGGGGCGCGCCGCTTCGAACTCGGCCCGGGGCTGAACGAACACGAACCGCCGCTCGTTCGCCTCCCGCTCACGCATCACGGCCAGCCGCTGCTCCGCCTCGCTCGTGTCCGGCATCAGCACCTTGAACACGCCCGGCATCATGTCGGGGAGAAAGATGAACGCCAGGACGGCAAGCGCGTGGACGAGCAGAGACAGCAGCAGACCTTCGTGCCAGGAGATGGCGCGTTCGATGCCTGGGCGATCCGGTTCCCTGTCGTCGAAGTTGAAGTACATCAAGAACTTATTCGATTATAACATCCGGTTCGCGCCGGGCTGGGCCGCGGAGGCGGGCTGGAAGGGTCACAGCGGCCGAGGCTTGGTCGCACTATAGAGATAGACGACGCCCAGCGTGAGCGGGTCGGCCCTGACCTGTGAAAATCCCGTGGCAGTCAGGAGCCCCGCGACCTCGCCCGGTTCTGGGAACGCGCCGACCGAGGCAGGAAGATAGGCGTAGGCGGAGGCATGCCCCGAGAGGGCGGCCCCGAGGCGCGGCAGCACGCGCGTGAAGTACGATCGGTACAGCTGCCGCACGCCGGGAACGCGCGGCGTGCTGAACTCGAGCATCGCGAAACGGCCGCCGGGCCGCAGCACGCGCAGCACCTCAGCGAACGCCTGCGCCGGCTGCACCACGTTCCGGATGCCGAACGCCACCGTCGCCGCGTCCGCGGACGCGTCTGCGATCGGCAGCCGCGTGACGTCGCCCTGCAGCAGCCGGACCCGGCCGTCCAGCCTCCGCCGGGCGACCTTGGCGCGCCCGACCCTGAGCATCTCGACGGAGAAGTCGACGCCGACGGCGGCGCCGGCCGGGGGCGCCGCGCGAACGAGTCCGATGGCGAGGTCCGCCGTGCCCGTGCAGAGATCCAGCACGGTCTCGCCGCCCCGGAGGGCCAGCGCACGGACGGCGCGCCTGCGCCAGCGCAGGTCCATGCCCGCGCTCAGGACGTGGTTGAGCAGGTCGTACCGCGGCGCGATGTCGTCGAACATGGCGGCGATGCGGCCCGGGGCCTGGTCCCGGCCCAGCGCGTCCGGCGGCGCCGTCACACCCGGTCCCCGGACGACGCACGCGGGCCGCGCCGGAGGAAGACGCCTCGGCCCGCGCGGCCGACGAACGCCCCGTCTTCGACGATCACGTCCCCGCGGGACATCACGATGGCGGGCGCGCCCGTGACGGCGCGTCCCTCGTACAGCGAGTAGTCGACGCGCATGTGGTGCGTCGAGGCAGACAACGTGACGTGCTTCAGCGGGTCCCACACGACGAGGTCCGCGTCCGCCCCTTCCGCGACGGCGCCCTTGCGCGGCCAGAGGCCGAGGATCTTCGCCGGGGCGGTCGCCGTCAGTTCGACGAACCGGCTTGCCGTGATGCGGCCGGCACGCACGCCGCCGTCCCAGAGCAGGGGCAGGCGCGTTTCAATGCCGGGCGCGCCGTTCGGGATCTTCGAGAAATCCTCGCGTCCGCGCTGCTTGTGCGGCGGGCTGTCCATGCCGAACGGGCAATGGTCGGTCGCGACGACCTCGAGCGCGCGAGCCTCGATGCCACGCCACAGCGCGTCCTGGTGCTCCGGCGCACGAAGGGGCGGAGAAACCACGAACTTCGCCGCCTCGAAACCCGGCCGGCGGTACTCGGCGTCGGACAGGAACAGGTAGTGCGGGCACGTTTCTCCGTGCACCTTCTGCCCGCGCTCCCTGGCCCCGGCGATCGAGGCAACGGCTTCGGCCGACGACACGTGCACGATGTAGAGGGGCGCGCCCGCCATGTCCGCCAGCGCGATCGCGCGCGCGACGGCCTCCCCTTCCGTGGCGGGCGGACGCGTCAGCGCGTGGAACCGCGGGGCGGTATCTCCGCGGCGCAGCGCTTCGTCGACCAGCGCGTCGATGACGCCCCCGTTTTCCGCGTGCAGCATCACCAGGCCGCCGTTCTCGCGGGTCTGCCGCAGCGCGCGGAAGATGGCCCCGTCGTCGAGCATCAGACGGCCCGGATAGGCCATGAAGAGCTTGAACGACGTGACGCCGTCCTCGGACACGAGGCGATCCATCTCCGCTGCCGTGCCGTCCGTCCACTCGGACACGACCATGTGGAAGGCGAAATCGACGACGGCACGCCCGTCAGCGAGTCGCATCCACTCGTCGAGGGCGGGGCGGAGGCGCTGTCCCGGGAGCGGTGTCGCGAAATCGACGATGGTGGTGGTGCCGCCGCAGGCGGCCGCGACCGTGCCCGTCTCGAAGTCGTCGGTCGACCTGATGTCGCCGGCGGGCATGTCGAGGTGCGTGTGCGCGTCGATCCCGCCCGGCAGCACGAGCAGCCCGGACGCGTCGATGACCGAGTCGGCCGGCACGTCGAGGGCCGGCCCGACGCGGGCGATGATCCCGCCCTCCACGCAGACGTCCGCCGCGGACTGCCCCTCCGCGGTCACCACCGTGCCGTTCCTGATGAGCACCGATGCCACGACGCCCTCCGGGGCCCTCGCCGATCGGGCCCGGCCGGTATCTTATCTCGCTGGACGATCGATCAGGCGGCGGCCGCGCGCACGCGGTCAGGGGCCTCCGAGTCTCTCCTCGAGCAACTCGGCCGACGCGCGCACGAGGTCCACGCAGCGGGTCTTGAAGAGATTCCGGGCCCGCGCTTCTGCGCGGCCCTCGGGCACGCTGACGTCGCACCCGAGCAGGTCACGGCACGCGAGCGCGCCCTGGCGCCGCCGGAACTCCGCCGCGAAGCACGTCACCGCATCGCAGGCCGGCTGCCGCTCATCGGCCGTCCTGCACGATGACCGGCACGACGCGAGGCCGAGCACCATGAACGCCCCGGTGACCGCTCCGCACGTGTCGCCCATCCGCATGCCGGAACCGAATCCGGAGGCCACGCGAAGGGCCGCCGCTTCGTCCAGCCCGTATCGCGGACCGAAGGCCGCCAGCACGGCCTGCGAACACGCGCACCCGTTCCGGAAGAGGTCCACCGCCGTGTCGACTTCGCTCATCTCATCCTCCACAGCCCGTGCACGCCAAGCGCGAGCAGGATCGCGCCGAGGACGCCGAGCAGCAGCGCCGACGCGACGACCAGGCGGCGTTGCCAGCGAGCGTCGAGGAAGTGGGCCGTGCCGACGAGCAGGACGAACACGGCGTTCGCGGCGAACATGACGGCGTAGAACGACACGACGAAGGCGGCCGCGTGCCCGGGACCGCGGCTCCAGGCCGAGACGAGCGCCGGTCCCAGCACGAGCGCCCACGCGATGTAGGGATTCGGGTTGAGAAGGTTGACGAGCGCGGCTTCGACGATCGACCGGGGAGTCGCGCCGCCTGGCGGCTCGGCCGGCCGCGTCCCGGGCACACGAACGCCGCGAACCGCCAGGTAGACGAGCAGCAGGCCGCCGCCGGTCCGCAGCACGTGCTGCGCCGTGCCGCCCAGCTGCCCCAGCACGAGCAGGGCGAGCAGGGCGACGGGCAGGTCGCTGAGCAGGGGCGCGAGGCAGACGGGGAGCGTGCGCCGCCAGCCGGACATCAGCGTGCGCGACAGGAGAAACGCCTGGAAGGGACCGGGCTGGAGCGAGGCGCCGAGGCCCAGGCCGCCGCCGAGCGCGAGGTAGGCGATGAAATCCGGCACGCGCGCCCCCGCCGTCAGAGGACCGCGTGCGCCGACATCCGCTCGGTGATCTCGGCCGCGAGCGCCACCGCGCGCCGTCCGTCCGCGCCGCCGACGAGAGGCGCGCGCCCGAACCGGACCGCGTCCACGAAGTCCTGGAGCTCGTTGCGGAGCGGCTCGCCGTCCGGCACCGCGATCTTGCCGCCCTCGATGGCCGGCCGCCGGTCGGGGAACCTGACCAGCCGGTAGACTTCCGCTTCCTTCGACCCGGTGTCGATCGAGACGTACGCGTCCCGCTGGAAGAAGCGGATCTTGCGCGTCCGGTCGCGGCTGATGCGGCTCGCCGTGATGTTCGCCACGCACCCCGACGCGAACCGGATCCGCGCGTTCGCGATGTCGAACCGGTCGGTCAGCACCGGCACGCCCAGCGCGTCGATGGATTCGACCTCGGAACCGACGATCGACAGGACCAGGTCGAGGTCGTGAATCATCAGGTCGAACACGACGTCGATGTCGAGGCTGCGATCGGGGAAGGTGCCCAGCCTGTGCACCTCCACGAACCTGGGGTCCTTCACGGCCGGCCGCGCCGCGATCACCGCGGGATTGAAGCGTTCGGTGTGCCCCACCGCGAGCGCCGCCCCGCCCTCCTCGGCGGCGCGGATGATGGCGTCGGCTTCGGCCACCGTCCGCGCGAGGGGCTTCTCGACGAGCACGGGGATCCCGCGGCGGAGGAACCGGCACGCGATGGCCGCGTGGGTCTCGGTCGGCGTCGCGATCGACACCAGATCGACCTGGCCGTCGAGGTCCCCGGCATCCGTCAGCGCGCGGGCCCCCGTCGCGGCGGCGATCTCCCGGGCCCGCGGTTCGTTCACGTCCACGACGGCCGTCAGCGCGGCGCCTTCCACCGACGACAGGATGCGGGCGTGATGCCGCCCCAGGTGGCCCACCCCCACGACCGCCGCCCTCAGTCCCGCTTTACCCACGTCCGCCTCCCGCCTGCGCGTCGGCCGGCCGCCCGACAATGCTGATGCCCGCGCGATCGGCGGCGCGGATCATTTCGTCGCCGTCGAGCAGCAGCGCCCGGCCGGCGTCCACGGACAGGGCCGTCGCGCCGGCCGCCTGCATCGCCTCCACGGTGGCGAGGCCGACGACGGGCACGTCGAACCGCATGTCCTGATTGGGCTTCGCCACCTTGATCACCCGCGTGCCGGGCCCCGCCAGGCGACCTGCCCGCGCGATCGTCCGGTCGGTGCCCTCCATCGCCTCGACGGCCACGACGGCGCCGCTCTTCACGATGACCGTCTGGCCGATGTCCAATCGGGCGATCTCGTCCGCCATCCGGTACCCGAAGGCCACGTCACCGCGCTCCTCTTCTGTCGGCTGGCGCGCCGTCAGCACGCCAGGACGCGCGAGAAGCGGTGCCAGGAACGCCGTCGAGTCGATGAGGTCGATGCCGTGATCGCGGAGCACGTCGGCGATGGCCGAGATGATGGCGTCGGTGTTCTTCGAGCGCAGCTTCAACAGGACCGAGAGCAGCAGGCGATCGGGGACGGCGCCGGAGAAGATCTTGACGTGCTTCACCTGGCCCGCCATGACGGCGTGCGTGACGCCGGCGCCGCGCATCAGGTCGATGGCCCTCCCGAGCGACCCGAGCGGCACCCAGTGCACCGTGGCGCCGGGCCGGGCCAGCGCCGCCGCCTCGACGTCCCGGGCGGCCTCTCCCTCGACGGCGATGACCGTGACCTCGTGGCCGAGCCGCCGGGCCGCGTCGAGCACGAGGAGCGGAAAGCTGCCGTTGCCGGCGATGAGGCCGAGACGCATCCGCCGCCCCTCAGTCGTCCGACGCGCCCGCGGCGGCGCCGCGCGGAGGCCGCTTGAGGATGACGCCGCGCGCGGACTCCCGGATGAAGCTCACGAGGCTCCGCACTTCGGGGCAGTCGATGGACGCGTCCTGCTCGATCCGTTCGAGCGCCTCGGTGGTGTTGAGCTTCGACACCAGGAGGTACCGGTACGCGGTCTTCATCTTGCGCAGCGTGTCGGGATGGAAGCCCCTGCGCACGAGGCCGATCGTGTTGAGGCCGTAGTTGTACGCGCGGTTGCCGACCGTCTTCGAGTACGGCAGGACGTCCTTCGTGCAGGCCGAGTAGCCGCCGACGAAGGCGTAGTGCCCGATCCGGCAGAACTGGTGCACGCCCGCGTACCCGCCCAGGGTGGCGTAATCCCCCACCTCGACGTGACCGCCCAGCGTCGTCCCGTGCGACAGGATGGCGCCGTTCCGGACGAGGCAGTCGTGCGCGACGTGCGTGTAGGCCATCAGGTAGTTGCGATCGCCGATGGTCGTCTCGCTCCGGCCGCCCCCCGTTCCGCGGTGGATCGTCACGAACTCGCGGAAGACGTTCCCGTTGCCGATCACGAGACGCGTCGATTCGCCCCGGTACTTCAGGTCCTGCGGCTCCATCCCGTAGGAGCCGAACGGGTACAGGACATTGCCGTCGCCGAGCTCGGTGTCCCCCTCGATCACGCAGGAGGCGCCGATCCGGTTGTTGCGGCCCAGCTTCACCCGCGGGCCGATCGCGGCGTTGGGGCCCACGACGGTCCCCGCGCCGATGACGGCCATCGGGTGGACGATCGCGGTGGGATGGATGCTGACCGCGTCGTGCAGCACGACGACGTGGAGTTCGGCCTCGGCCGCCAGCTGGCCCGCCACGCTCGCCCGCGCGGCGAGCCGCACCACGGGGCCGCGGCGCCGGCGGACCGCGACGTCGAGCGTCAGGCGGTCGCCCGGGACGACCTGGCGCCGGAACTTGGTGCCCGTGACGCGCCGCAGCACCGTGCGGGCGTTGAGCGCTTCGTCCGCCTCGGACAGGAGGAGCACCGTCGCGGCCTGCGTCAGCGACTCCAGGAGCAGGACGCCCGGCATGATGGGCGCCTCCGGGAAGTGCCCCTGGAAGAACTCCTCGTTCACCGAGACGTTCTTGACGGCCGAAAGTCGCCGCCCCGGGTCCATGTCGGTGACCGAGTCCACGAGCACCGCCGGGTAGCGGTGGCACAGGCGGTCGAGGACCGAGGCGACGTCCATCACCTGGCCGGCGTCGGCCATGGCTACTTCTTCGGCGCGGCCGGCTTCGCCGCGACGGCGGCGTCGAGCCGGCGGATCACCTCGCCGGTCAGGTCGAGGCCCGGGTCGGCCCACACCAGGCCGGAATCGGCCTGGCTGAACAGCAGCTGCAGTTCCTTCTCGCGCGCCACGGCCTCGATGACCGGGCCCACCTTGCGCTGGAAGTCGAGCTGCAGCTCGTTCTGCAGGTCCTGCAGCTCGGACTGCGCGTCCTGGGTCAGGCGCTGGATCTCGACCTGCGCCTTGTCGATGTCCCGCTGGACCTGGGCCGCCGCGGCTTCGCTCATGACGGCGCTGCGCTGCTTGGCCTGGAGCGCCTCGACCGCCTTGTTCTTCTCCGCGAGCTCGCCGGCCTTCTTCGCCCGGAGGGCCTCGATTCGCGAACTCGACGACTTTCCGTCAGCCGACTCCGCGGCGATGCGCTGGATGTTGATGAACGCGTACTTGGCGCCCTCGAGGAACTTCACCGCCGGCGCCGCGGGAGCGGTCGCCTGCGGCGCGGCCGCGGCGGCAGGCGCCTGCTGCGCGGGAGGCTGCGCCGGAGCCTGCTGCGCGAACGCAGCGGCAGGCACGAGGAGGCATCCGGCGAGGAGTGCAACGGTGAAGGCTTTCATTCGTCCTGTCCCTTTCCTGAAGAAGACCTCGGCGGCCGGCGGCCGCCCGGTGCCGCCCCGGCCCGGCCCGGCGGGAACGGCGGCACCACGCGATCGGGCTAGTCTACTAGGTTTTCGACGTCTCAGGCCAGCGCCCGGCCGGCGTCCGCGCCCCCGGCCGCCCGGTAGCGCAACGCCGGGCCGTCCAAGAACACCTCGATCTCGCCCCCCTGCAGCGCGCCGCGGATCAGCTCCTCCGAGAGCGGGTCCTCGATGTAGCGCTGGATGGCCCGCCGCAGGGGCCGCGCCCCGTAGGACCGGTCACGGCACGTCGCGTCGATCAGATAGTCGAGCACCTCCGGCCGCACCGTCACCCAGAGCCGCCGGTCCGCCAGGTTGGCGTTCAGCTGGTTGACCAGCAACTGGAGGATCTGCCGGAGGTCGGCGTCGGTCAGGGCGTCGAACACGATGATCTCGTCGATGCGGTTGATGAGCTCGGGGTTGAAGGTGCGCCGCACCTCCGCCATCACCGTGTCCGACATGCTGCGGGCCATGTCCTCGGCGCCGGGCGACTGGAAGCCCATCGACGCCCGCTTCTGGATGAAACGGGCCCCGATGTTGGACGTCATGATGACGACGGCGTGCTTGAAGCTCACCCGGGTGCCGAGCCCGTCGGTCAACAGCCCGTCCTCGAGCACCTGCAGCAGGATGTTGTAGACGTCCGGGTGCGCCTTCTCGATCTCGTCCAGCAGCACGACCGAGTACGGGTGCCGCTTGACCCGCTCGGTGAGCTGGCCGCCCTCGTCGTGACCGACGTATCCCGGCGGGGACCCGATGAGCTTCGCGACCGCGTGCTTCTCCATGTACTCCGACATGTCGAACCGCACGAGCGCCGCGTCGCTG
>CAZBIP010000019.1:0-29632 GCA_964491885.1 uncultured Vicinamibacterales bacterium | reverse complement strand
TCGCGA
This sequence comes from uncultured Vicinamibacterales bacterium, assembly GCA_964491885.1. Lineage (GTDB taxonomy): Bacteria > Acidobacteriota > Vicinamibacteria > Vicinamibacterales > JAKQTR01 > JAKQTR01. Next base: position 29,626 of record CAZBIP010000019.1, on the reverse strand, counting down.
TCCCCCCGCCGCGCGGAGGAATCCCCGAGATGTGTCAAAGTCGGACTAGGCGCTTGGCGCTAGTCTGACGCGGCTGTCGCCGCGTTGGTGGCGTGTCAGCGTGACACGCCGGCTGACTAGCGCCTAGCGCCAAGCCCCTAGCGCCTGCTACATGACCGCCGTCGGCGGCGCGGGTTCGTCGGCGTCGCCGGCCTTCCTGAGCGGCACCGCGATCAGGTACCACACGAGCACGGCCGCCGCCGCGAGCGACGTCCACGAGACGATCGACTCGAGCGCGGCGCTCTGGAAGAGCTCGCGCCAGTTCCAGAACGCGTGCGAGTCGCGCGCGTAGACGACCCCGGCGATGAACAGGCCGACGAGCGCCTCGCCGGCGATCAGGCCCGACGCCGCGAGCACGCCCGCGTTCTCCACCCGCGCCTTCTGCGCCGCGTTGTAGCCCCGCTTGTCGCGGATCTTGTCGACGATGCCGCGGATGGCGCCGCCGCAGAAGATGGCGAACGTCGTGCCGAGCGGCAGGTACATGCCCACCGAGAAGAGCATGGGGCTGCGCACCTTGATCAGGATGAGCGAGATCCCCATCGCGATGCCGACGAACACGAGCGGCCAGGCCATCTCGCCGCCGACGATGCCCTGCGAGAGGGCGGCCATGAGCCCGGCCTGAGGGGCGCTGTAGGTCTTGCCCCCGAAGCCCCCGGCGGCGCCGAACTGCGCCAGGTCGGAGTTGTGCATCATGTAGAGCGGGAAGAACATCACGAGGCCGGCCACGACGACGCCGAAGATGTCGCCGACCTGCATCTTCCACGGGGTGCCGCCGAGGATGTGCCCGACCTTGAGGTCCTGCAGCATCTCGCCGGCCACGGCCGCCGACACGCAGCCCACCGCCGCGACGCCCAGCACCGCCACGACGCCCTGCGCCCCGGTCGCCCCGATGATCACCATCGTCAGCGCCGCGATGATCGTGGTGGCGAGGGTGAGGCCCGAGAGCGGGTTGTTCGAGGACCCGATCAGGCCGACCAGGTTGCCCGACACGGCCGCGAAGAAGAACCCGGTGACGATCATCACGATGGCCGCGGTGAGCGCCGATCCGACCGCGCCGGTGAAGTACGAGTAGAGCGCCACCATCAGCACGAAGATCGCGAGGATGCCGAGGCCCACCACCTTCAGCGACAGGTCCTGCTCGGTCCGCTTCGTGGTGGCCGTGGCCGCCGCGGACTTCTTCACGTCGGCGACGCCGCGCTTGATCCCGCCGATGAGGTTCTTGCGCATCTTGTAGAGCGTGAACGTGGCGCCGACGAGCATGCCGCCCACCGCGATCGGCCGGACGATGTACTTCCAGATCGCCACGACCATCGACGCCCACGCGGCTTCCTCGTTGCCGCCGCTCTCGGCCATGTACTGATCGATGAGGCCGGGCCCGAGGAAGAAGACGAGCAGCGGCACGAACAGGCCCCACGCCAGCAGGCCGCCGGCGAAGTTCAGGGCGCCCAGCTCCGGGCCGATGATGTAGCCGACGCCGAGGTAGGCCGGCGTCACATCCGGGGCCGAGAACGTCGTCACGCCGCCGGCCGTGACCTTGGCCGACTGGTCGGTGAGGCCGAGGCGTACGAAGCTCTCGCGCAGCCGCCCGACCGGGAGCGTGAACTCGTTCTGGTCTTTGAAGAAGCCGAAGCCCGCGCTCGACACGATCCGGACCAGCGCGCCCACGCCCATGGCGCGGAAGAGCTGCAGCGCCGCCTCGCTGCCTTTCTGGCCGGCCTTGTGAATCTCGCTCGCCGCCACCGACTCGGGGAACTGCAGCGACGGGTCCTCGACCATCACCCGGCGCAGGACCGTGACGAACATGATGCCCAGCAGGCCGCCGAGGATCATGAGCGACGACGACACCAGGTATTCCTGCCAGAGGTGCGCCGCGTCGAACTTCCAAAGGTTGAGGATGACGAAGGCCGGGATCGTGAAGATCGCGCCGGCCGCCACCGATTCGCCGATCGAGCCGACGGTCCGGGAGAAGTTCTCCTCGAGGATCGTGCTGTTCTTGAACAGCCGGAGCACCGCCATGCCGATGACGGCGGCGGGGTAGGTGGCCGCGATCGTCATGCCCGCGCGCAGGCCCAGGTACGCGTTGGCGGCGCCGAGGATGACGCACATCAACAGGCCCAGGATGAGCGCCCGCAGCGTGAACTCGCGCTGGTCGGACGAATCGGGCACGTAGGGGACGTGGCCGCCGGACGACGGGGTGGTGGAAGCTGGGTGACTCATAGCGGCGAATCTTAGCACGGCCCGCCGGGACCCCGACGCACGCGGCCGCGCCGGTTGCCGCCGGACGGTTCGGGATAGAATGCCACCCGCTCATGGAGATGCGATCCGCCGCGCTGCCCCCCGCGCCCGGGTCGGGCGGTGCCGCCGACGCCGACGCGGACCGCACGATCCGGAACGTCGGCGTGGTCGTGGCCCAGCGGGGGCTGCACGTCCTCGCTGCCCTGCTCTTCGCCGCCTTCGTGCCGCGCCTGCTGGGGCCGGAGATCTTCGGCCGCTACGCCCTGCTGGTGTCGGTGTCCCTGTGGTTCGCGCTGCTGAGCGGTCTCGGCGCGTTGTCGGTGATGACGCGGGCGGTGCCGAAGCTCGTCGCGGAGGGCGACGAGGCGGGCGTCCGCCGCCTCACGACCAGCCTGACGGCCCTGCGGGCCCTGACGGGGCCGTTTGCCGCCGCCGCCTGCTTCGGCATCCTCGCGTTCGTCCTGCGCGAGCCCGACCGGCTGGCCAGCGCGCTCGTGGCGGGGGCCATCGTCTTCCGGACCGCCGCCAACGTACCGTTCTGTCTGTTCCTCGGCCTGAACGACGCAGGCCGGTGGGGGATGGGCGAACTCATCCGCCGCTGGGCAACGCTCGCCTTCGTCCCGGCCGGTTTCGCCGTGGCGGGCCTGCGGGGCGCCTGCCTCGGCGTCGTCGCGGCCGAGACGGTGGTGCTCGGGGCAGGGCTGTGGTGGGCGAGGCCGTATCTTCAGCGGAGCGCCCTGGATCTCAGCCGCCGGTACCTGGGACCGGTGCTCCGCCTCGGCTCGGGCTTCGCCGCCGGCGGGCTGCTCGCGGCGCTGACGCAGCGCAGCGGCGAAGTCATCGTGCGGCTTTCGACGGGCCGGTACGAAGAAGTGGGGTTCTTCGGGGCCGCCTACGCTATTCATCTCACGGTGAGCTTCGCGCTCGGGAACGCCGCCTTCGCGTGCGTGCCGTTCATCGTCGGATCGATCGAACGCGGCCGCCGGGCGGACGCAGCCGCCTGGCTGGAGCGCCTGCTGACCTATACGGTCATCGCCGGGGCCGCGGGTCTGGCCGCGGCGGTGGTCGTCGGCCCCGACCTGGTCCCCTTCGTGCTCGGAGGCCCGTACGCGCCGGTCGCGGCAACCGTCGTGCCCCTCATGGCGGCGATCCTCGTTCACGGGGTTGGAGACATCGGGCGCCTGCTGTCGCTGGCCGTCGATCGCCCGCACCTGATCGCGGCGGCAGCGGCCATCGAATTCGCGGCGTTCTGGGCGCTGGGCCTTCCGCTCGCCTCGCGGGCGGGGAGCCTGGGCGCCGCGACGGCCGCCCTCGCGGCTTCAGCGCTGTACGCCGCGTTCCTGACGTGGCGGGCCCGGCCGGCGCTGCCGTACTCGTTCGCCGCCGCGGTCCGGGCCGTGGCGCTGGCCGTCGTCTTCGTGCCGGCCGCGCTGATCGAAGGGCCGTGGTGGGGGAAGGCCCTCATGCTGGCGGCCTCGCTGGCGGCCTACGCGATTCTGCTGCTCCGATCCGGCGTCGTGACCCGCGGCGAGTTGAGTGAAGTCCGGCGGCTCCTCCGGGGGTGGGCCGCCGCCAGGAGGTGACATGCCACGCACGCAACAGCCGCCGGCCGCAGGACGGGCCGCGCGGCTCTCTCATGTCGACGCGCGCGGACGCGCGCGCATGGTGGACGTCAGCGCCAAGCCGGACACGGCGCGCGAGGCCGTGGCGAAAGGCTTCGTCCGCCTCGCGCCAGCGACCATCCGGCTCATCCGGGGCGGGCGCCTCGCCAAGGGGAACCCGCTCGAGGTCGCGAGGCTGGCCGGCATCATGGCGGCCAAGAGGACGGCGGACCTCATCCCGCTGTGCCACCCGCTCGCCCTCTCGCACTGCGACGTCCGCCTGACGGCGCGGCGCCTCGGCTACGAGATCGAGGCGCGCGCGCGGACGACCGGGCCGACCGGCGTCGAGATGGAGGCGCTGACGGCGGTGGCCGTCGCGGGCCTGACGGTGTACGACATGGTAAAGGCGGTCGATCGGGCCGTCGAGGTCGGCGAGATCCGGCTGATGGAGAAGCGCGGCGGGCGCTCGGGCGAGTGGACGAGGCGAGCGTGATCATGGACGTGCTCGTCGCGATCTTCAGCGAGGTGCCGGCGTGGACGATCCCGGCGGAGTCCCTGCAGGAGCTGCGCGGGCGGTTCCCGGGCCTGACGTTCCTGCACGCCGGCGACGAGGATGCGATGGCCCGCCTCATCGGCACGGCCGAAGTGGCGTTCACGTCACGCCTGAGTCCGAGGACCTTCGCCGCCGCGCGCGCCCTCCGCTGGGTGCACAGTCCGGCGGCCGGCGTCGGAGGCATGCTGTTTCCCGAGATGAAGGCGAGCCCGGTCCTCCTGACCAACTCGCGCGGCATGAGCGCGGCGGCCGTGGCCGAGCACGCCCTGATGCTGATGCTGGCATCGGCACGCCGGCTGCCCGAAGCCATCCTCGCGCAAGCCGGCCGGCGGTGGATCTGCAACGACCTCGCGGGCCTGCCGACACTCCGCGGCCTCACCGTGGCGATTGTCGGCCTCGGCGCGATCGGGCGCGAGCTGGCCCGGATGACCGCCGGGCTCGGCATGACCGTCATCGGCACGCGCAGGGAGACGGGCGAGCCGCTGCCGGATGGCGTGTCGGAGGCCTTCGGCCCGGACGACCTTCGGCTCGTCCTGCCCCGGGCCGATTTCGTCGTCCTGGCGGCACCGCTGACGGCCGAGACGCGGGGCCTCATCGGCGCGGCGGAACTGCGGCTCATGAAACCGACGGCCCGCCTCGTCAACGTCGGCCGAGGGAAGCTGGTGGACGAATCCGCCCTCATCGAGGCACTTGAACGGCGGGAGATCGCCGGGGCGGCCCTCGACGTCGTCGAGCACGAGCCGCTCGGCGAGGCCAGCCCGCTCTGGTCGCTGCCGAACGTCATCGTCACGCCGCACGTGGGGGGCTTCAGGGCCGATTACTGGGAGGCGGCGGTCGGGCTCTTCTCCGAGAACCTCGACCGATACCTGAAAGGCGAAACTCTGGCGAATATTATCGATAAAGCGGCTGAATATTAGCTGAAGTGGCATTTGCGAGGCTTGAATTGGCGGAGAAGCAGCCTTTTGCGTTGACTGACGGGGCCGGCTCGCGTACCGTAGACCCGTCCAACCATGACTCCACCAGAGATGGGCCCAGCCGACGTCAGCACGTTCGCCGAGTTGCCGTTCCTGCTTGCCGCACGGTACGACCGGCCGGTCCATTTGCGGCGCTGCCTCGCGGAGGGCTTCCACGAGTTCTCGACCCGGGAGTTCGTTGAGCAGGTCCGGGCGCTGAGCCTCCGGCTCCAGGAGTTGGGCGTCGGCCGCGGAGACCGCGTCGCGATCGTGTGCGAGAGCCGGCCCGAGTGGTCCATCGCCGACCTCGCCATCCTGACCGCCGGGGCGATCAACGTGCCGGTCTATCCGACGCTGGCAGCCTCGCAGACGGAGTACATCCTCGCGGACGCCGGGGCGAAGGCCGTCATCGTGTCCGACGATGCGCAGCTGGCGAAGCTGATGGACATCGCGCCGTCGCTGCCGGCCGTGGCGTCGATCGTGGTGATCGCGCCCGGCAATCCGCTTCCGGAAGCGGGGCCGGGCGGGCCGTCCATCTACACGCTCGCGGATCTGGTCGAACAGGGCAAGGCGCGCGTGGCCGGCGATCCCGCCCTCGCCGCGCGGTACGAGGCCACGGCGCGGGCCATCCGGCCGGGCGACGTGGCGACCATCATCTACACCTCCGGCACGACGGGCCACCCGAAAGGCGTCGTGCTGACGCACGCCAACATGCTGTCGAACCTGTGGGCCGCGAACGGGGTGTTCGGCATCGGCGAGCACGACGCGCCGCTCTCGTTCCTCCCCCTCAGCCACGTCTTCGAGCGGGTGGTGCTGTACCTCTTCCTGCTCGTGGGCACGACGGTGACGTTCGCGGAGAACCTGCAGACGATCGCGCGCGACCTCGGCCGCGTGAAGCCGACGGCGATGACCGGCGTGCCGCGGGTGTTCGAGAAGTTCCACGCGGCGGTGCTCGACGCCATCGCCGGCGCGCCGCCGCTCAGGCAGCGCCTGTTTTGGTGGGCGATGCGCGTGTCGGAGGCGGTGACGGCCGCGCGGTTCGAAGGGCGTCCCGCGCCGCCGTGGGCGGCGCTCCAGCGGCCGCTGGCCGACGCGCTCGTGCTTCGCAAGATCAGGGCCCGGCTCGGCGGCCGGCTCGCGATCGCGGTGTCGGGCAGCGCCCCGTTGTCGCGGGCGACCGAGGAGTTCCTGTTCGCGGTGGGCGTCCCGGTCTACAACTGCTACGGCCTCACCGAGTGTTCGCCCGGCGTGACGGCCAACCCGCGCCACGCGCCGCGCCCCGGCACGGTCGGCCCGGCCATCCCCGGCGTCGAGATCCGCATCGCCGGCGACGGCGAGGTCCTCGTCCGCGGGCCGAACGTCATGCAGGGCTACTACAACCGGCCGGACGAAACCGCCGAGGTGCTCCGCGACGGGTGGTTCTCCACGGGCGACATCGGGCGCCTGGACGCGGACGGCTACCTGACGATTACCGATCGCAAGAAGGACATCATCGTGACGTCGGGCGGGAAGAACATCGCCCCGGCGCCCATCGAGCAGCGGCTCAAGAACAGCCCGCTCGTGGCCGAGGCGGTCGTGGTGGGCGAGGGCCGGAACTACCCTGCGGTGCTCATCATCCCGAACTTCGCGGCGCTCGAGGAGCGCCTGCGGGGGTCAGGCTTCGGATCGGGCAGCCGCGACGAACTCGTGACGAGGCCGGACGTCCGGGCGCTCTACCAGGCGCTGCTCGACGCCCTCAACGTCGATCTGGCCCAGTTCGAGAAGATCAAGCGCTTCGCGCTCCTGCCGAAGGAACTGTCGATCGAGGACGGCGAGCTCACGCCCACCATGAAAGTGCGGCGCCGCGTCGTCGAGCAGGAGTGGGCCGAGATCGTCGAGCGCCTCTACGCGCACCAGCCCGTGCCGGCCTAGAGCCAGAAGATCTAGAAGAGCCTGGCTTCGGGAATCGGCCACCACCGGATCTGCACCCGGCCGATGATGTACCGCTTGGGCACCATCCCCCAGTGCCGGCTGTCGGAACTGTTGTTGCGGTGGTCGCCCATCACGAAATAGTAGCCGTCGGGGATGACCTGCGGACCCCAGTCGTCGTGGCTGCGGTACTCCGCCGGCACGTAATCGTCGGAGGCGGGGAGGTCGTTCACGTACACCCGGCCGTCGGAGATCCGCACGGTGTCGCCTTCTTCCGCGATCACGCGCTTCACGAACGACTTCTCGGGGTTGACCGGGTAATACAGCATGACGATGTCGCCGCGCTGCGGCGAACTGAGGCGGTAGACGGCCTTGTTGACGATCAGGCGGTCCTGGTCCTCGAGCGTCGGCGCCATGCTGAGCCCCTCGACGCGCGCCACCTGGAAGCCGAAGGTCACGATGAGCGTCGCATAAACGGCCGCCGAGCCCAGGGTCTTGAGCCAGGCGACCAGTTCCGCGCGCACGACGCCCCAGGGATTCGCGCGAGGCTTCGCGGCCACCGGCGCCGCGGCAGCGAACTCAGTCGTGCCGGCCGGGCCGGCGGCGACTACAGCTTCAGGTACTGGCGCAGGCGCTTCGTCTGCGACCGGCTGACCGGGATCTCGGAACTCTTCCCGTCCCTCATCCTGAGGATGTAATTCCTGCTGAACCAAGGAACGATCTCCTTCACTTTCCCGATGTTGACCAGGTGCGAGCGGTGGACGCGCCAGAAGACGTCCGGGTCCAGCCGGGCCTGCAACTCGTCCAGTGTACGATAATTGGACGTCCCTGCGACCTGTTCGGTTGCGACGACGACCGTGTCCCCGTCCAGCGAGGCGAAGACGACGTCCTCGGCCCGGACCAGCAGGACGCGGTCGTCCACCCGGATGGCCAGCTGGCCGCGCCGCTCGCGGCGCCAGGCCATCTCCTGGATCAGACGGTCCACCTGCTCGTCGCGCGGCAGCCCGGCCGCCACCCGCTGGCGCACGCGTTCCACCGCCTGCTCGAGGCGCTGCCGCTCCAGCGGCTTGAGGAGGTAATCGACGGCGTTCACCTCGAAGGCCTCGACGGCGTACTGGTCGTAGGCGGTCACGAAGACGACGTGCGCGTCCGAGCGGCCCTCGATGAGCGCGCGGGCCACGTCGAAGCCCGTCTGGCCCGGCATCTGCACGTCGAGGAACACGACGTGCGGCGTCAGTTCGCCGACCATCGCCAGGGCCCTGGGTCCGTTCTCCGCGCGGCCGACCACCGTCACGCCTTCCATGCCCTCGAGGAGGAAACAGAGTTCCTCGCGCGCCGGCGCCTCGTCATCGGCCACCACGGCGCGAACCGGGGTCGTCACGGCAGCCCTCCGTTCCTGGTATCGACGTCCGGAATCTCGAGACGGGCGATGGTGCCGCGTCCGGGCGCGCTCGCGAGTTCAAGGCCGGCCCGGTCGCCAAACATGACCTGGAGCCGCTCGCGGACGTTCCGGAGCCCGATGCCTGGCGAGAGCCCGGCACCCCCGGCCACGGCTGGCCCGGCGCGGCCGGCCTCGACACCGGGGCCGGAGTCCTCCACCTCGACGATGGTCCGGCCGTCCTCATGCCGCGCGCGGATGGCGACGCGCCCGCCTCCGATGCTGGGCGCGATGCCGTGCTTGATGGCGTTCTCGACGATCGGCTGCAGGATCATGCTCGGCACGTACCGGTCCAGGACGTCCTCGGCGATGGCGCGTTCGAGCACGAGCTGCGGGCCGAAGCGGATGGCCTCGATGGCGAGGTATTCGTCCACCGACGCCAGCTCCTCGCGCAGCGTGATCACGTCGTCGTCCTGGCGGAGCCGCCGACGCAGCATGGTCGAGAGCCTGAGGATGAGCGTGCGCGCGGACTCGGGGTTCGTGCGGATGAGCGACGAGATCGAGGCCAGGGTGTTGAAGAGGAAGTGCGGGTTGATCTGCTGCGAGAGCGCGGCGATCCGCGCCTTCATGAGGAGCCGCTCCTGTTCCTGGACGCGGTGTTCGTTCCGGGCGTCGTTCCAGATCTTCATCGGGACGGCGACGGTGACGACGGCGGCGAGGCCGACCACCGCCGATTCGAGCGGCGTCTGGGGCTCGGGCCCGTAGAGCAGGCCCGGCCAGCGCCGCATGACGGCCTGCTGGAGGAGCGAGAGGGCGACCGGGGCGGCGAGCAGGACGACCTGCCAGTCCACGCTGAAATTGCGGAAGATGCGCCACACGTAGCGGTGGACGCTCTGGAGGACGAACGGGGAGAACTGCCAGATGGCGGCCTGCGGGCAGGCTTTGCGGATGCCGCCTCCGGCGAAGCCGCAGCCGACGGCGAAGGGGAGCGCCAGCCACTCGCGGGCGGGCAGGGCGGGCAGCCCGAGCATGGCGCCCACCAGGGCGCCGCCCCACGGGCCGGTGACGAGACCGGCCAGGTAGGCGCCTTCGAGGGTGACGTCGAGGCCGTCGTAGCCGAGGAGCAGGCGCGCGCCGACCCCCGCGGCGAGCGGGGCGCCGAGGCCGACGGCGAAGAACGTCTTCATCGGCCAGCCGCGGTGTTCGTGGATCAGGAGGTCCCGGAAGCGGTGGTAGCGGACCAGCATGACCGCCAGCAGGGACATCAGCAGCATGCGGAACACGAGCGTGACGAACAGCAGCTGCTGCGCAGTGAGAGTCGTGCCGCCGCGTGCCACGGCCTGACTATAGCGGCCGGCTCGGAAGCCTGTCAAACCGCTGACGGTGAACGTGTTAAGATGGCGGAACGCGGAGGAGTGACGGATGATTCGTCCCTTCATCACCGGCTTTGCCACGACGCTGAAGCACGTCTTCAGGAAGCCGATTACCGTCAACTACCCCGAGGAGAAGGTCCCCGTCTTCCCGAAGTACCGCGGGAAGCAGGTGCTCATGAGGGACGAGCACGGGCTGGAGAAGTGCGTCGCGTGCGGGCTGTGCGCGGTGGCGTGCCCGGCTGACGCCATCTACCTCGAGGCGGCGGAGAACGACGGGTCGGTCGCCGCCGGCCCCCGCTACGCGAAGACGTACCAGATCCACAAGACGCGCTGCATCTTCTGCGGGTACTGCGAGGAAGCGTGCCCGGTGGCGGCCATCTTCATGGGCAAGGACTACGAGTTGGCCGTCTACAGCAAGGACGACTTCATCTGGGACAAGCAGGACCTGCTCGTCCCGGCGGGCGCGGCGGCCGCCGCCGGACGCTGACGCCTCCCCCGAGAACCACGAGAGATCCGAGCACAGTGGCGCTGCGTCCCTTCCTCGAAGCCCTGGACGAACGCGTGCTGGTGTGCGACGGCGCGATGGGCACGCTGCTGTACTCCAAGGGCGTGTTCATCAACCGGTGCTTCGACGGCCTGAACCTGAGCCAGCCGGCCCTGGTGGCCGAGGCCCACGCCGAGTACGTGCGCGCCGGGGCGGACGTGATCGAGACGAACACGTTCGGGGCGAACCGCATCAAGCTGGCGAGTTTCGGGCTGGGCGAGCAGGTGCGCGCCATCAACATGGAAGGGGCGACGATCGCCCGGGGCGCGGCGCGGGACCGCGCGTACGTGGCCGGGGCGATTGGCCCGCTGGGGATCCGAATCGAGCCGTGGGGCCGGATGGGCGTGGACGAGGCTCAGGAACTGTTCCGCGAGCAGGCCCAGGCCCTCGCCGACGCGGGCGTGGATCTCTTCATCGTCGAGACCTTCCGGGACCTGAACGAGATCCGGGCGGCGGTGGCGGCGGTGCGGAGCGTGTGCGCGCTGCCCGTTGTGGCGCAGATGACCACCGAGGAGGACGGCAGCAGCCTCGACGGGACGCCGCCGGAGGAGTTTGCGCCGGCCCTCGAGGCCACCGGCGCCGACGTCATCGGGCTGAACTGCAGCGTGGGCCCGGCGCCGCTGCTGGAGTCGATCGAGCGGATGGCGAGCGTGACGCGCGCGCGGCTGTCGGCGCAGCCCAACGCCGGCAAGCCGAGGGACATCGAGGGGCGGACGATCTACTTGAGTTCGCCCGAGTACATGGCGTCCTACGCCCGGCGGTTCGTCCAAAAGGGCGTCCGGCTCGTGGGCGGCTGCTGCGGGACGACCCCGGCGCACATCCGGCAGGTGAAGAGCGCCGTGCGGGCGATGTCGCCGGGCCAGGGCCGGATCGCGGTGGCGCCCGTGGCGCCCGGCCCCGCCGCGGTCCCGCACGCGCCGGTGGCGGCGCCGGTGCCGCGCGAGCACAAGTCGCGCTTCGCGCACGAGATCGCGCGCGGGGCGTTCGTGACGGTCGTGGAACTGGAGCCGCCGAAAGGGCACGACTGCGGCGCGCTCCTCGATCGGGCGCGGACGCTCAAGATCCGGGGCGTCGACGCGATCAACGTGCCGGACACGCCCAGGATCCGCGCCGCGACGAGCGCCCTCGCCACCTCCGTCCTGATCGAGCAGCGGGCCGGGGTCGAAACGCTGCTGCACTACACCTGCCGCGATCGCAACCTGCTGGGGATGCAGTCGGACCTGCTCGGCGCTCACGCGATGGGGCTGCGGAACCTCCTCATCACGACCGGAGACCCGGCGCTCGAAGGAGACTACCCGCACGCGACCGGCGTCTTCGACGTCGATTCCATCGGCCTGGCCAACGTCGTGACGCGGCTCAATCACGGGCTGGATATCGGCGGCGCGTCGCTCGGCGCGCCGACCAGCTTTCACCTGGGCGTCGTGGTGAACCCGACGGCATTGGACCTCGAACTGGAGGTGCGGCGCTTCGGGTTCAAAGCGGAGGCCGGGGCCGAGTTTGCCGTCACGCAGTCCGTCTTCGACGTCGATGCGCTGCGCACGTTCCTGGCCAGGATCGGGCAGGCGCGCCTGCCGGTCGTCGCGGGCATCTGGGTGTTCGACTCGCTGCGCAACGCCGAATACATGGCGAACGAGGTGCCGGGCATCCGCGTGCCCCAGGCGCTCGTCGACCGGATGCGGCGCGCCGAGCGGAAGGGCCGCGCCGCGGCGGAGGGCGTGGCGATTGCCCGCGAACTCATCGCCGCCGTGCGCCCGCTCGTGAGCGGCGTGCAGATTGGAACGGGCGGGCACGATTTCTCGTCCCTACTGGGCGTGATCGAGGCGATTTCGTGAGCCCGCTCCTGGACCCCCAGTCGCCGCTGTTCGATCACCTGGTCTTTCTCGGCGCGCTGGTCCGCAACCCGAGGTCGGTCGGCGCGATCGCGCCCAGTTCGGCGCGCCTGGCCGCCGACATGGCCCAGGACGTCCAGCCGGCGTCGCGCGTCGTGGAACTCGGGCCCGGCACCGGCGTCATCACCAGGGCCGTCCTCTCGAGGGTCGGCCCGTCCGGCGCGATGCTGGCCGTGGACACGAGCCGGGCCTTCATCGATCGCCTGCAGCGGAACTGGCCCGAACTCGACGCCGTGTGCGCGTCGGCGGAGGCGCTGCCGGAACTGGCGGCATCGCGCGGGTGGGACGGCGTCGATCACATCGTCTCGGGGCTGCCGTTCGCCACGCTTCCGGCCGCCGTCACCCTCCAGATCCTCGACGGCATCAGGAGCGTGCTCCGGGTCGGCGGCACCTTCACGACGTTCCAGTACGTGCACGCCTACCGCCTGCCTCCGGCCGTGACGTTCCGCCGTGAGCTGAGCGAGCGGATGGGCTCGCCTCCGCAGTCGCGCCTCGTCATCCGGAACGTTCCTCCCGCGCACATCCTCACCTGGCGCCGCCACTGAGATAGGGGCCAGGCCCCTCCGTCGCTCGATACAGGGGCCAGGCCCCCTTGTCATTTGACCGAAAACCCAGGAATGGGCCTGCAATGAGGGGTTCTGTGGCCGCGTGGGGCGGCGATCGCACCGAAATGGGGCCTGGCCCCCTCTTTCAGGCGAGATTGAGGAGGAACCGGGCGGCGTGAAAGGCGCCGTCGGTCGGCGGGAGCGCGGGCGGGGGCGGCTGATCCAGCACGGCGTCGAGATGAGCCTGCCAGCGGCCGGCGAAGAGGTCGTCGTGGCCGATGAAGCGGCAGCGAAGAAGACCCGGCATGCCGGCCACGAGGACGTCGTACTCGGCGAAGCGCCCGCGCGACGTGTAGAGCATCGCGGCGCCGTTGGCCAGGCACTCGGCGATGATGCCGTAGCCCGGCTTCGTCACGACGACGTCGGCGGCGCGCACGAGGTCCTCGTAACGAAGTCCGCGGGCGTAGACCTCGCGGTCTTCGAGCAGCCGGACGTTCGCGGGCACGGCGGCCTGCGGGCCGAGGCCGTGGCCGGTCGTCACCACGGTGTAGCCGTCGAGGCGCCCGAGCTGCGCCAGTGAGAGCCCGGCGATCCCGAGCCCGCCGAACGACGTCAGCACCACGCGCGTCCCGTCCGCCACGCCGAGCACGCGGCGCACCTCGCCGGCCTGCCGCCGCGAATGGCGCGCGACGAAGGGGAGATCGGTGATCGGAGACGCCCAGTCTTCGAACCCGCCCCAGAGCGGCAGCCGGAGCGTGTGCGTGGCACACGCGTACGCGCGGCGGATCGCTGGCACGAGCGCGGGCGCCGCGCCGATGGCCTCGCGGTACGCAGCGTAGATCCAGTCCCAGGTGAAGTTGCCGAGGGCGACGGACGGCAGGCCGGCGGCGCGCGCGGCGGCGAAGGCCAGCGGCGGGATATCGCCGACGACGAGCGTCGCGCTCGAGGCGCGGAGGAACGCGGCCTCCGCGTCCGCCATGGCGCCGAGCCTCGACGTGAAGTCCCATGCCCGGGCGATGGTGTCCGGGATGTCCAGGTTCAGACTGTCGCGCTGCACGACCCCCGTGTCGCACGGACAGGCGTGAAACTCGACGCGGCCCCTCACGGTGACGTCGAAGAGCCACTTCGCCGCCCCGGTGCGGACGATGACCGTCGTCTCGGGCCGCTGCGCGTGGATCTCGTTGACGATCTCGATGACGCGCGAGGCGTGCCCGAAGGCGTGCCCCGACACGTAGACCACGATCACGGGATCGGCGCGGCCCAGCGTGGCGGCCGCGCTCACGTTGCGTCGCCCGCGCCGGCCGGGGGCAGCGCGAGGGCGAGCACCTCGTCGATCGTCTTGACCGGCACGAAGGTCATCTCGGCGCGGACCTCCTCGGGAAGGTCCTGCAGGTCCACCGCGTTCGCGTCCGGGAGGACGAAGGTCGTGACGCCGTACCGACGCGCCGCCAGCGCCTTCTCGCGGATGCCGCCGACGGGCAGCACCGCGCCGCTCAGCGTGATCTCGCCGGTCATCGCGAGGTCCGCCCGGACCGGCTGCCGGCGGATCGCCGAGAGGATGGCCGTCGCCATGGTCACGCCGGCGGACGGGCCGTCCTTGGGAATCGCCCCCGCCGGCACGTGCACGTGCAAGTCGTGCTTCTTGAACAGGTCGGGCGGCAGGCCCAGCTCGGCCGCCGCCGATCGCAGGTGGCTCACCGCGGCGCGGGCCGATTCCTGCATCACGTTGCCGAGGTGACCGGTCAGCGTGATCTGCCCGTGGCCCGCCGGCAGCATGGTGGCCTCGATGAAGAGCACGTCGCCGCCGCTCTCGGTCCACGCGACGCCCGTGGCCACGCCTGCGCGCGACGCGCGGAACTGCAGGTCCCGCCGGAAGCGCGGAGGGCCCAGCATCGGCTGGAGATCGTCCGCGCCGACCGTCGCGACGACGACGCCCGGTTCCATCGGGCCCGGGCCGTCGGCCGCCGTCGCGACGCGCGCGGCGACCTTCCGCGCGATCGTGCCGAGTTGCCGCTCGAGGCCGCGGACGCCGGCCTCGCGCGTGTACTCGCCGATCAGGCGGCCCAGCGCGGCGTCCGAGACGTCCACCGAGGCGGCGGGCAGGCCGTGCTCGGAAAGCTGCCGCGGGATGAGGAACCGCCGGGCGATCTGGCGTTTCTCGAGGTCCGTGTAGCCGGCCAGTTCGATGACCTCCATGCGGTCGAGCAGCGCCCGGTGCACGGTTCCCAGCTGGTTCGCGTTCGCGATGAACAGCACCCGCGACAGGTCGCACGCGACCTCGAGGTAGTGGTCGCGGAACCCGTGGTTCTGCGCCGGGTCGAGCACCTCGAGCAGCGCGGCCGACGGGTCGCCCTGGTGGCCGGCGCCCAGCTTGTCGATCTCGTCCAGCATGACCACAGGGTTCATCGACCCCGCCTGCTTGAGGCCCTGCACGATGCGCCCCGGGATCGCGCCGATGTAGGTGCGGCGGTGGCCGCGGACCTCCGCCTCGTCGCGCACGCCGCCGAGCGCGATGCGCACGAACGTCCGGTTCATCGCCCGCGCGATCGACTGCCCGAGCGACGTCTTGCCCACGCCCGGCGGCCCGACGAAGCACAGGATCGGGCCCTTCAGGTCGCCCTTGAGCTTCCGGACCGCCAGGTACTCCACGATGCGGTCCTTCACGCGTTCGAGATCGTAGTGGTCGTCGTCGAGCACGCGCCGCGCCTCGACGGGATCGAGCCGGTCGTCGGTCGTCACGGACCAGGGCACCTCGAGCAGCCAGCTGAGGTAAGTGCGGATCATCTGGTACTCGGGCGACGACGAGGGCATCCGCTCGAGACGGGCGGCCTCGCGGTCCGCGGCCTTGCGGACGTGATCCGGGAGGTGCGCCTGCTCGATCCGCTCGGCCATCTCCCGCGACTCCGCGCCGTCGGCCTCGCCGAGTTCCTCGCGGATCGCTTTGAGCTGCTGCCGGAGGAAGTACTCCCGCTGCGCGTCGCTCATTTCCTGGCGGGCGTCCGACTCGATCTTGCCCTTCAGCTCCAGCAGGCTGACTTCCCGCGCGAGGCCCGCGGCCACCGCCTGCAGTTTCTCGAGCAGGCGGTCCTCCTCGAGCAGCCGCTGCTTGTCGTCACCGCTCATGTCGAGCATGCTCGCGATGAGGTAGCAGAGGCGCAGGGGCCGGTCGATCCCCGCGAGGAGCCCCTTCAGGTCCTGCGGCAGGCCCGGCGAAAACGCCAGCGCGCGGCCGCCGAGATCGCGCAGGCGCCGGACGTACGCGTCGATTTCGAGGTCGCGCGGCTCGTCGTCCGGGATCGCCTCCACGGCCGCGTCGAACGCCGAGCCGGACCGGACGGCGTCCGAGACGCGCACGCGGACGAGGCCTTCGACCACCACCTGGGTGGCGGCCGGCGTTTTCGCCATCTGGCGGATGATGCCGGCCGTCCCGACGCCCCGAAGGTCGCCGGGGCCGGGATCCTCCGCATCGCCGGCCTGTTGCACGAGCACGACCAGGCGGTCGCCGCCGAGGGCGCGATGGACGGAGTCCACCGACGCCGGCCGGTTCACCGCGAGCGGCTGCAGCGTCAGCGGCAACACCACCGTGCCGCGCAACGGGAGCACGGGCAGGCGGTCCGGCAGCGGCGGAGGCGGCGTCAGCAGCGGGTCGGGCATGTCGGTCCTACTTCGCCGGCGGAGGCTGGCGCCTGAAGACGGCCGTGGCCGTGATCGGCGTTCCCCCCCTGACGAAGCTCAGCACGGCGGCGTCCGCCCAGCGCTTCTCCGACAGGAGGCGGTTGAGCGTTTCCCTGTCTCTGAGCGGCGTCCCGTCCATCGCGCGCAAGACGTCGCCAGCCATGACGCCCGCCGCGGCGGCCACCGAGTCCTTCTGGACGTCGATGACTTCGAGCGGGAACTCGCCGGCGCCTTCGCGGGTCGAGAGGCCGAGCGAGGGGAAGAGCGGCGGCTCCTCCGGCGGCAGGCCCCAGAGGAAGTCGGCGTACGACGCCTGCACGCGCGTCACCGGGCGGCCCTTGGTGTCTGCGACCGCCACCGGCACGATCGACGCCATCTTCCCGTCGAACCAGAGGCCCGCCTGGCGCTGGATGCCCAGGTTGTACGCGACGTGGCCGGACCCGATGAGCACCACCATGATGGCGTTCGGGCCGCCCGACTTCTGGAGGTTCTGCACCGCGTTGTAGCCCATCGAGGCGTCCCAGGTGCACTGCGCGGCGAACATGCCGTCGAACATCTGGGTGCTCATCGTGTGCATCACGCCTTCCTCGCCGGCGAAGAACGCGCGGAACAGCGTCTTGTGGTCCTCGTTGGCGGTGTCGATCTTCGGCGGGATCCGCGAGGCTTCCTCGGGGGAGAGGTTCTGGAGCCCCTTGCGGCGGACCGCCGATACGACCTCCCGGGGCGTGTTGACGGCGAACATCCGGATGCCGTGCTGGCGCGCGAACAGGAAGATGTCGCGGTAGTAGTGCCAGTGATAGCCCCAGTTCTTGTACCACTGCGACGTCGCGACGAACTCGTCCTCGCTCACGGAACCCGCGTTCCACAGGTCCAGCGCCGCCTGCTCGGTGTACGGATACATCTCGAGGCCGATCATGACGTCGCGCCCCCGACGCTGCAGTTCGCGGATCACCTGCAACTGCACCCGGTGGAACGCCATGTCCGTGTGGCTCTCGCCGACGAACAGCAGCCTCACGCCGTCCAGCCGCGCGCCCAGGTCGCCGGACGTGATCGTGGCGTTGGCGGCCGTGTCCACGATCCCGTCGAGGACGAGCGTCACGGAGCGGTCCTTGCGCGCGGGGTCGCCGATCGCGAGCGTCCACGTCGGCTCCTGGGCCGCCGCCGCGGCAGGCGCCGCCATCGCGAGGGCCGCCACGCCGGCGGCGATGAACCGTCTGGCCATGCTTGCCATCCTTCCTGATCCGATTCTAGCCGTTCTCCACTCGCGTCTCAGCGCTCGCCGGGCGTGACCGGCACCGTGACGTCTTCCGACCCGCGCCGGACGATCACGACGACCGTCTGGCCCGGCGCGACCGCGCGGAGCGCCTCGGCGTACTCCTTGAGGTTTCCGACCGGCCGCTCGCCGACGCGCAGCACGATGTCGCCTTCGCGGAGGCCGGCCTTCTCGGCCGGGGAGCCTGGCACCACGCCGGAGACCCGCACGCCGGGGCCCGCAAACGCGAAGTCGGGGACCGTGCCGAGCGACGCCCGACGCTCCGCCTGCGGCTTCGGCGCCCCCGCTCCCGCCGGACCCGCTTGCGGCGCCGGTCCGGTCCCGCCGGATGCCGCGCCGCCCGCCGCCGGCTTGATGGTGTTCGTCAGCGGCTCCGTCCGCTCGGCGAGGTAGCCGATGCCCTCCTTCACGAACGCCGCCACCTTGACGAGCCCGGCCGCGTCGATCTTGTCCGCCGCATCGGACGGCCGGTGGTAGTCGGCATGTGGGGCCGTGAAGATCTGGACGGCTGGCACCCCCTGCTCGATGAAGCTGACCTGGTCGGACGACTCGATCGACTCGGACACGCTCCGGCTCTCGACGCCCGTGACGAAGGAGGCGCCCCTGAAGATGTGGGGCCACTCCGTGGCCGTGCCGGCGCCGAGCACCGTGAGCCGCTGCGATCCCAGGCGCCCGACCGTGTCGAGGTTGATCATGCCTTCGACTCCGGCCATCGGCCGCGCCGGATGCGCGGCATAGTGCTTCGAACCCAGGCGCCCCGCCTCTTCCCCGGTGAACGCGACGAACACGACCGTGCGCGGCGGCCTCTCGCCCGCGGCGAGCACGCGGGCCAGTTCCAGCATCACCGCGACGCCGCTGGCGTTGTCGTCCGCGCCCGGATGGATCTTGCCCTCGTCGCCGGCGTGCACGTCGGGCCACCCGCGCCCCAGGTGATCGGCGTGGGCGCCGAGGACGGCGCTTTGGCCCTCGAGCGCCGGGTTCGACCCGGGCAGGATGCCGACGACGTTCGAGGCCTCGCAGGGGCGTCCGTCCGGCCCGCGCGGGACCGCGACGCGCTGGAAGAAGGTGCCGGCGTCGCCTCCCGGCAGCAAGCCGTACTCCTTGAACCGTCCCGCCACGTAGTCCATGGCTGTCGCCAGGCCCGGACTGCAGAGCCCGCGCCCTTCCAGGCCGGGAGCGGCGAGGAACGCGACGTGATCCTGCATGGCCTGGCCCGAGAACACGGGCGGCAACTCGGCGAGGGCCTTCCGGCGGTCTGGACCGAGCGGCGGCACTTTCGAGGCGCGCTGGCCGTCCGGCCTCAGGTCGATGCGCAGCGGCGAGTCGGATTGCTGCCATTCGCCCTTGATGACGTTCACGGGCTCGTCGCCCTCGAAGCCCAGGTACGAGTACTTGCCGTAGTGGGGGAGTTTCCTCCCGAGGCCGGGCATCGCCGCGATCGGGTCTGCCACGATCCAGCCGACCGCCTTCTCGAGGTTGGCCGGATGGCGGAAGACCGCCACGAGCGTGTGCGCCGTCATCGGCATCGACTCGCCGTCGATCTCGGCCGCCTCGGGCCCGACGCGGAGACCGGCCTGGCGGCCGAACATCTCCCGCGCGAGCCGGTTGGTGCGGCCGACGATCCACGCCGCGCGGTCCTTGGGAATCGACGCCACCGCGGTGTCGGCCACGATCTCGATCCGGTGCGCATCGCTCCGCCAGCTCTCGATCAGCTGGCGGTACCCCGCACGCTCCGCGTCGCTCGCGTCGGTTGGCAGCACGGCCAGGATCGCCGGCTCGCCGAAGATCTGCCCGATCGAGGGCGGCGTCTCGCGGGGATCGAGCTTCCGGAACACGTCGAAGCGCGGGTCCACCGACAGGGCGACGGGCCGGCGGCCGGTCTCGATCCGGAACGGCTGTTCGAACACCGCCGACCGGACGACGGTCGTCTGCTCTCCGCCTCCCTCCGTCTGGACGACGATGGGCACGTCGAGGGCGAACGGGGAGCCGGGCTGGGCCTGCCTGAGCAGGCCGTCCACCACGAAGCGGCCGCCAACCTCGCGGACGCTCCCGGCTCCGGCCTTCACTTCGAACTCGGCGGCGCCGGCGCGGGTGACCAGGTCGTCGAAGATCCACCCGAGCGGCTTCCCGCCGACCGCCTCCGCGACGCGCTGGAAGTCCCTGAAGCTCGCGCGGCGCCCCCGGTACTCGCGGTAGAACCTGGCGGCCGTTTCGCGGAACGCCTGGTCGCCGAGGTGCAGGCGGAGCGCGTGGTAGCCCATCATCGCCTTGCCGTAGCCGACGGCTTCCGTGGCGGCGCTCTCGCGCTCCCGGAATTCGGCGAGAGGGAAGTCACGGCCCGACCGGACGTAGTCGCGGTACTTCTGGAGCGCGGCGCGCCGGTACTCCGCCCCCGTGCCGCGCTGCTCCTGGATCAGATGGTCCGCCATGTAGGCGGTCAGGCCCTCGCACCAGTTGCCGGCCGCGTAGTCCACGAAGACCGAGTTGCCCCACCAGTTGTGCAGGATCTCGTGCGGGTACGACGAGTTGATGATGAAGGGGAAGCGGATGACCTGCGGGCCGAGCAGCGTGAAGCTGGGCATGCCGTAGCCCGTCTCCCAGAAGTTCTCGACGAGCGCGAACTTCCCGTACGGATACGGGCCAAGCAGCGTGCGGTACATCTCGAGGTACTGGGCGGTCGCCGCGAGGTACTTGCCGGCCAGCGGCGCGTCGCGCTCGTGCAGGTAGACCAGTGTCTCGACCTGCCCCGCGCGGTCGGCGAACCTGTGCAGCGGGCCGCCGACGAGGTAGATCTCGTCCATCGGGCCGCCCGACTCCCACGTCGCGCTCCCGTCCGTCCCCCTGGAATTCCCCTGGCCCTGGCTGATGACGTGCCACGGGTCGGGCGCCGCGGCGGTGACCGAGAACGTGACCAGTTCCGGGCCGAAGCGCGGATACCAGCCGGTCGCTCCCGACAGGTAGACACCCTCGGCTCCGATGAAGCCAGGGGTCTCGCGGAACCCGCGCGTGTACTGCTCCCTCGGATCGGAAACGGGCACGGCGATCTTGCCCTCGTACTCGAAGCGGAGCGCGGCCACAGGGCCGGCACCCTGCACGCGGTACGCCTTGAGCGGCACGCGGCCGGCCGCGCCGGGACCGGCGCCGTCGAAGGCCTCCGAGAGAGGGACCTCCCTCACGGGCGGCTCGGATCGGCTGATGGTCAGCGCCGCGTTGAGCACGAAAGTCAGCGGCGCGGGGCGTGCCGCGCCGGTCCAGGAAATCTCGTCGCGCACGGCCAGCCGGTGTCCCGCCGGGTCGAGGCGGGCGTGGATGACATGGCGCGGCGCCGTGTCCGAGAGGGCCGCCGGCGCGGACTGGCTGCGCGCGGAGCCGGGCGCGGCGGCGACGGCAATGAGGGCGAAGGCGAGGACACGAAGCTTCATGCGAGATCCCGCTGCGGTATGAGGAACACCTTCCATCGTAGCGGAAACGGGCTGCGCGGTGGCGGCCCGGCCGTGAGATATACTCGCGGGCGGACCCGATCCCATGACCGACCACGCGCCGCGTCCGGCTCCGCCCCCGCTCTGGGCGAGGGCTGCCGACGTGCTGGCCGCGGCGGTCGCTGCGGCGGGCGCCCTCGTCGCGTTTTCCGGCGGGTTCCGCTTTCAGGTGGCCGGCCTTCGGGTGTCGGTGACATCCGGGACGCGCCTGCTGGCGATCGCGGCGGCCATTCTCGCGCTGCGCGTCCTGTTCTGCCGGCGCGCGCCTGCCTTTGGCGCGCTCTGGAACCGGGTGAAGGGCGCGTGGCGCTCGCCGTCTCTTCGCGCTGCCGTTCCCGTGTGGGCCGCGTCCCGGTTCGGCGTCCTCGTCGTCGGGATCCTCGCCATGGGGGCGTTCGGCTTCCGCGAGCACACGGCGCCGAGCGTGATCTACGAAGCCGAGATTCTGAACCTGCCGGCGCGGTACGACGCCGGCTGGTACCTCGACGTGGCTGCGAGCGGCTACGTCTGGGATCCTGGCACGACGGCGCAGCAGAACATCGCGTTCATGCCGGCCCTTCCGCTCCTGATGCGCGTGGGCGGAAGACTGATCGGCGGCCACCCGCTCTGGGCGGGACAGATCCTCGTGCTGGCCGCCAGCCTCTGGGGCTTCGTGTACGTGTTCAGGCTGGCGCGCTCGGCGCTCGGTGACGAGGGGCAAGCGGCGGCAGCCGTCGCGCTGCTCGCCGCGTACCCCTTCGCGGTGTTCTACAGCGCCGTCTACACGGAGTCGATCTTCCTGCTGGGCGCCGCCGGCGCGTTCTACCACGTCACGCGCCGGGAGTACTGGCGGGCGGCGGCTTTCTCGCTGCTGTGCGGGCTCGCCCGACCGAACGGGTTTCTGATCGCGTTGCCGCTGTCCCTCATCGTGTTCTGGCCGGCTTTCGTCGAGGCCAAGGCCTCCGCCGGGTCCCCCAGCCTCGGTTCGCGTGTCGCGAGAGCGCTCCGGGCAGCCGTACCGGCGATGCTGGCGTCGAGCGCGGCCGTCGCCGGCGTGCTCGCGTTCTCGGGATTCGTGATGGCCTTGACGGGGCGTCCGCTCGCCTGGCTCGAGGCGCACGCAGCCTGGGGGCGAATCTTCGGGGCTTGGCTCTCGGCTGGGCCGATCCAGGAACTGCAGTATCACGGCCTGTACGGATTCGTGCGCACGCGCCCCATCGACGCGCTCAATCTCGCCGCGGCTCTCGGCGGCCTGGCGGCGATCTGGCCGGTCACGAAGCGGCTCGGCGCGGCCTACGGCGTCTTCGTCGCGATCACCCTCGTGCCGCCGCTCGCGGCGGGCGGGCTGCTCTCGATCGGCCGCCTCACGTCGGTGATGTTCCCGGTGTTCATCTGGCTGGCGGCGGCCGTGCCGGCCCGCCACCGGGGTGCATGGCTCGCGGCGTTCGCGCTGTTCCAGGGCTGGGGCGCGTCCCTCTTCTTCACGCTGCGGGAGTTCATCTAGACGCAGGGCGGCAGCAGGGGCAAGGGCCAAGGGGCAAGGGGCAGGCGGCTCAGCGAAGGCGGGGACTCGGGGTTCAACGCGCCTTGGTGTCCCACCAGTCGACGCGCATGCGCTCGGGCCTGGTGAGCAGGAATCTGGCCAGCGCGCCGGTCGCCGCGCCGGCCGCGATGGCGCCCGCCGCCGGCAGCGCGTGGGCAGAGCCCGACCAGGCCGCGCGCGACCAGATGTCGGCGGCCTGAACGAGGCCCCACATCGCGGCGACGACCCAGGCGGGCACGTCGGTCACCTCGATGCCGACGACGACCGGGATGAGCGTGAGCATCCTCGATCTCGGGAAGAGCAGGAAGTACGCGGCCAGCACGCCGGCCGCCGCGCCGGAGGAAACGGGTCCCGGCCCCGGCAGCGCCCCGAGGCCCCAGGACGCCGCCGCCGCAGCCGCCGCGCCCCCCGAGACGAGCGCCGCGAAACGGCCGTGACCGCACCGGTCCTCCACCGTTCTGCCGAACAGCCAGAACGCCGCCATGGTCACGCACCAGGGGAACCAGCCTTGGCGGACCGCGGGCGACAGGAGGGCCGCCGTCATCCCCGCCACGAGGAGCCGCGTCGCCGCGGGCCGCGTGCGCGTCGGCACGACGTCCCGGATCGGGATCATGGGTGCAGTATATAATTGGCGCTTCCGGAGTCCACGACGTGAACTGTCGACATTGCGGGACCGACATCTCGGAGAAGGCCCTGGTCTGTTTCCGCTGCGGCAAGCCGACCGCCGAACCTGCGGCACCTCTCGCCCCGGCCCGCCGAGGGGGGCGGCCCGGCTGGGCTGTCGCGCTGACCGGGCTCCTCGTGCTGGTGGCCGCGGCGTTGTTCATGGCCAGGGCGGCAGCGGGCCAGGTGCCCTCGTCCGTGTCCTATGCGGTGGCCGCGCTGGCCGCCGTGGTGCTCGTCTGGCGCATCGCGAGGAGAGGGCGCGTATGAACGCCGCGTACCTCAAGGTGGAGGGGCCGACGGGCGCGCGCCTGGAACTGGTGAAGGTGCCGGTCATGACCATCGGCCGGCGCAGCGGGTGCGATCTGTGCCTCGGCGGCAACGACGTCTCACGCCTTCACGCGGACATCACGGCGGAAGGCGATGGCTTCGTGTTGCGTGACCGCCACTCGTCATTCGGCACCTTCGTGAACGGCCTCAAGGTCACCGAGCACGAGTTGCGGCACGGCGACACGGTCCGCCTGGGTCAGAGTCCCGAGGGCCAGTTCGTCTTCCTGCTCGAGGGCGCTTCGACCAGCACCGTGTCGCGGCTGTCGTCCGCCGCCGGTGACATCCGCCAGATGGCGGGCCTCCTCGATGGCCTCCGCGCCCTCGGCTCCGCCCGCGTCCTGGACGACGTGCTCACGATGGTGATCGACTCGGCAATCGACTTCACCGGCGCCGAGCGCGGCTTCATCATGCTCGCCACGCCCGACGGCACGCTCGAATTCAAGATGGGCCGGGGCCGGGGCCGGGTCACGCTTCCCGGCCGCACGTTCGAGACCAGCCGCAAGATTCCCGAACAGGTCTTCGCCAGCGGCGAGCCGCTCGTCGTCCAGAACATCGCGGACAGCGAGATGGCGGATGCCCACCAGGGCACCATCATCATCGGGATCCGCCAGGTCGTGTGCGTGCCCCTCGTGCTGGTGCGGTACGTCGATCAGGCCGAGGCGGACAGCGGCCAGCAGCGCATCGGCGTGCTGTACATGGACAGCCGGGAGCGGGGCTCGACGCTGTCGGAGGTGACCCGAGACGCCCTCGAGACGCTGGCGGGCGAGGCGGCGGTGGCCATCGAGAGCGCGCGGCTGTACCGGGAATCGACGGAGAAGGCGCGGCTCGAGCAGGAGCTTCGCATCGCCGCCGTGATCCAGCAGTCGCTGATGCCCAGAGGCGAGCACGAAGGCGCGTTCTTCGAGGTGGCGGGCGCGAGCATCCCGTGCCGGGCGATCGGCGGCGACTTCTTCGACTACCTCGAACTCGGCGACGGGCGCCTGGGCGTGGCCCTGGGCGACGTGTCCGGCAAGGGCACGCCGGCCGCCCTGCTGACCGCGCTGGTGCAGGGGATGTTCACCGTCGAGGCGGCCGACCCGGAGGGTCCCGCGGGGACGCTCGGAGGGATCAACCGCGGGTTGAAGCGCCGCGACGTCGAGTCGCGCTTCGTCACGATGTTCTACGGCGTGCTCTCGCCGGACGGGCAACTGGTGTACAGCAACGGCGGGCACAACCCGCCGGTGCTGGTGCGGCGCAACGGCGTGGCCCGCCTCGAGACGGGGGGCATGATTCTCGGCATGTTCGACTTCGCGTCCTACGACCAGGCGGCGCTGACGCTGGAGCCAGGCGACACGCTGGTCGTGTTCAGCGACGGCATCTCCGAGGCGCAGAACCCCGCCGGCGAGGAGTACGGCGACGACCGGCTGATCGCGTGCCTCGAGTCGAACCGCGGCTTGTCGCCGGCCGCCATGCGCGAGGCGCTGCTGGCTTCGGCTCGGGCCTTCGCGGCGGGCGCGACTCAGAGCGACGACATGACCGTGCTGGTCGTCCGCTATGGCGCGGCGTGAGCCGGCCGGGACGGTGGACGCGCCGTTCCGCGCCAGGCGCCGGGCGGCGGCTGGCGCGTGGGCGGTCTTCGCCATCGTCGTCTGGAACGTGGTCTTCGACGGCGCCGTCCTGAGCGCCGGCCGCGACTACCTGACGCGCCAGGCCCTGCACCAGCAGGGCCTCGGACCGCCGGTCACGATTCCCCAGGTCATGTCTCGAGGCATCGCCCTCGGCGCGAGGCGCGCGACGGAAGCCGGAGGTGCGGTCGCCGCGTGCGGGGCCTTCGGCATCTGGCTGGCGACGCGCCGGCGGAAGGCCGAGCTAGCGGGCCCGGCCGAGTAGGCGGGCCTCGATCTTCGGCAGCGCGGCCGTGAGCACGCGGCCGACGACCTCCATGCTCCGGGCGCTCACCTTGTCCAGCGTGTCGTCCGGCGTGTGCCACGGCGGGTAGTCCATGTCGATCAGGTTGACCGCCGGCACGCCCGCCTGCAGGAACGGGATGTGATCGTCCTCGACCGCGAACGGCTCCGTCACGAAGTGCGCGCCGTGTCCCAGGGATCGGGCCGACGACCAGATCAGATCGGTGAGCCACGCCGTCGAGTTGGACTCGCGCTTGATGACGAGGTCGCGGTCGCCGATCATGTCGACCAGGATCATGGCCTTGATGCGAGCCAGGTCGCCCGTGCGCGACGCCTCGCGCACGTAGTGGCGGCTCCCGTACGTGTGATCCTCGCCGAGGTACCAGTCGACGAACGCCTCTTCGCCGTCGAAGAACAGCAGTTCGACGGTGAGCGGGTTCTTCCGGGCTTTCAGCACGCGGGCCATCTCGATGAGGAAGGCCGTGCTGGAACCGGCGTCGTTCGCGCCGACGAACCGGAAATTCCTGAACAGCTTGGTGTCGTAGTGACCGCCGATGACGATGCGGTCCGCCCTCGAGCCGGGGATCGTCGCCCGGAGGTTCACCATCTTGACCGGGCCGATTGGCGTCGGCGTCTCGAACGCCTGCGCGGCCACGGGCACGCCGATCGCAACCATCTGGGCCTCGATGTAGCGCCGTGTCTCGGCCGCGGCGGCCGAGCCCGGCGGGCGCGGGCCGAAGCTGACGATGCGGCGGAGGTGTTCGAGGGCCTTGCCGCCGTCGAACGCCGGGGGATCGAGCGCGATGGCCGGCGCGGCGCAGGCCGCGAGGACGGCCAGCACCGACGCGATCACGCTGGTGCGGGCTCGGGCGGACGGGAGGTGGACGGACATGGCTCGGCTTTCAGTATACCCGCGGCGAGCGTGATGCCCGCGCGCGACCGGCGGTGACCCTGACGGGCAGGCCGAGCCGGTCCTCGATCGGCTGGAGATTGCGCCGTACGGCCCACAGCTCGAGTTCGACGTCTCCCGCCGCCGCCACCCGCAGCACCCACTCGGTTCCGCGCCGGCGGAGCGTGAGGCGTTCGACGAGCTGCGCGCGGCTGCGGTCCAGGCTCTCGGCGACCCGCAGCATGGCCGCGAGCCAGCGGACGGCCCGGCGCACGGCGCGGGGCAGCTCGGCGAACGGCTCGTGGGCCTTGCGGGGCGCGCCGCGACGGTGGTACCGGGCCAGCAGGGCGAGGACTTCGACCTCGTCGGGCTCGAAGCCCCTGAGGCCGCCGTTCTTCACGAGGTAGTACGAGTGGCGGTGGTGTCTCTCGTAACCGATGTGCTCGCCGACGTCGTGCAGCAGCGCGGCGAGATCCAGCCACTCCCGCGCCCGGTCGTCGAGACCGTGCACGTCGCGCGTGCCGTCGAAGATGGCCAGCGCCAGACACGCGACGTGCCGGGCATGGTCCGAGTCGGCGCGGCAGCGCTCGGCGAGCTCGAGCACGCTCCGCCTCCGGACGTCCGGGAACCGCTCGGCGCGCTCGATGCTCCCGCGGTTCCGCCGGATGTAATCGAGGACGACACCCTCGCGGAGCGACAGCTCGCAGAGCGTCACGTCGGCCGCGCCGAGCTGACGCAGGATCGTGTCGAGGAGCACGGCCCCCGGGACGATCAGGTCCGCGCGCCTGGCGTCGAGCCCCCGCATGCCCAGGCGTTCGTCGAGCGACGTCGCGACGAGCTTCCGCCTGAGGCGGCGGATGGCCTCGGCGGCGACGCGGCGGTGATGCATCTCGGCGTCGGGCGGCGCGCCGAGGGCGAGGCTGCCCAGGGCGAGCGCCGTGCCCGACGTGGCGATCACGCGGGCGGTGCCCCCGCGCCGGACCTGGCCGAGCCAGTCGCCGAGCTCGTGCCGGATGTGACGGACCATGCGGCGCTCGTCGTCCTCCGGGAGCGGATCGCCGTGGACGAACCGCTCGGCGAGCCGGATGGCGCCGAGGTGGAAGCTCCGCGCCTCCCGCGCGCCCTCCGCCGTGCCGCGCGTGATCTCCGTGCTGCCGCCCCCGATGTCCACGACAATGGCGGCATCCGCGCCGACGTCGATGCCGTGCACGGCGGCCGCGTGAATGAGCCGCGCTTCTTCGGCGCCGCTGATCACGCGGGCTTCGATCCCGGTGGCGCGCGCGACGGCGGCCAGGAAATCGCCGCCATTCGGGGCCTCGCGCACGGCGCTGGTCGCCACCGCCACGATGTCCTCGACCCGCCTGGAGTCGGCGAGCCGCTTGAATCGGGCGAGCGCCTGGAGCGCGGCTTCCATGGCCGCCTCTCCGAGCGGGCGCCCCTCGAGCCCGCCTGCGCCGAGGCGGACCATGTCCTTTTCGCGGCCGACCACGTCGAAGGCGCCGTCGGCGCCGACGCGGACGACAATCATGTGCAGGGAGTTCGTGCCGATGTCGATCGCGGCGATGTTCATGGCGGCCGGACCAGTATAGCCGGGCCCCGCGCCCTCCGCGCGCCGCCGGCCGGCGGGCCGGCCGCCCGCCCCGCTATTCGCTCTTGCGCGGGAGCTCCCACGAGACCGACTTCACGCGGGCGCGGCCGCCGTCCACGAGCTGGTCGCTGAGGCTGTCGAGCGAATGGTCGGGGTCGAGGAGCGTGTGGTAGCGGACGCACATGTCCTTGCCCTGCGACACCTCGCGCGGCTCGAAGATGATCCGGTTCCGCGCGAACACGCCCTGCACGTGCGCCGTCGGGAACTCGCGGCCATCGGCTTCGATTTCGACCATCATCGCGCGCGGCCGCCTGGAGCCCATGCGATCCAGGATCGCCAGGACGACGCAGAGGAAGGCCGTGCCGAGCCCGGCCACGCCGAAGGCCCCCACGCCGGCCGACATGCCGAGGCCCATCAGCAGGAAGAGAATCGTGATGTCCTTCGGGTCCTCGACCGGCGTCCGGAAGCGGATGATGCTCGCGGCCCCGGCGATGCCGAACGCCCGCGCGACCGACCCGTTGATGATGATCATCATCATCGCGCCCGACACGCACAGCAGGACCTGCGCCTGTTCCATCGCCTGCGTCTGCGGCCGCTCGACGCGGTAGTGCCGGTGAATCGCCGTGACGACGACGCCGATGGCCGCGGCGAGGACGAGCTTGGCCAGCTCGACGAACGGCTGCCACCAGGGCGCCGCGTCCGCGGGCGCGCCGGGCGCCTCGCTCGCGCCGCCCCAGAGCCAGCCGAGTTCGCCTGCCGTCCCCCCGGTGTCGGGCAGCGCCCACGCCGCGGCCAGCGCGAAGGCGGCCACGATCACGACGCCGGCCGAGGCGAGCGCGATGCCGCGCCACGGATGACGCCTCTCCAGGGCGGGCTCCACGCGCTCGAAAATGGGGAACACCGTGTCCAGCCCCGCGACGCGCAGCGTGGCCAGGGTCGAGGGCGACTTGGCGACGAGCTTGAAGCTTCCGCCGAGCCGCTGGGCGGTCGTCAAGCCGCGAACCAGCGACCGGATGCCCGCGCTGTCCAGTTGGGACACCCCGCGGAGGTCCACGACCAGGTGGCGGTAGCCGGCCTTGAAGAGCGACTGGATGCCGGTTTCGAACTCCTCGGCCTGGCCGCCGCCCACGAGCGCCTCCCGGGGTGACAGCACCAGCCGGTCGCCGACGACTTTGGTGGCCACGGCCATGGACGACCCCCTGTTGCCCGGCACGGACCACGCGGTCCGCCGGGGCGAGCGACGCATTCAGGCAGCGCGGATTCGGGTGCGTGCGATGCCAGACGCTAGCACAGGATCCAAACC
>CAZBIP010000018.1:26914-29809 GCA_964491885.1 uncultured Vicinamibacterales bacterium | reverse complement strand
CCAGGGCAACGCAGATGTTACCGTCGGGCTTGCGTGAAGGAACCGGACACTACTGCTTCTGAATTCTGAATTCTGACTCCTGACTTCTGATTACTGCGCGCTTCCCTTCCCGACGATCTTCCACCGCGTCCCGGCCGCGGTGTCTTCGAGGACGATGCCGCGGTCCGCGAGCGATTGCCGGATGCGGTCGGCGGCGGCGAAGTCGCGGCGGGCGCGCGCCGCCTTCCGTTCGGCGATGGCGCGCTCGATCTCCTGGGCCGGGACAGCCGCGGCCTCGTCTTCCTTCCGGCGAAGCGCGAGCACGCCCAGGACGCGGTCGAAGCCGTCGAACGCCTCCCGGATGGCGGCGGCATCCGCCTCTCCCACCCGGCCGGCATCGATGGCCGAGTTCAAGGCCCGCACCAGTTCGAACACGACGCCGAGCGCACCGGGCGTGTTCAGGTCCTGCTCCAGCAGCGCCCCGAAGTCGGCGCGCGCCTGGGCCAGGCGCTCCTGGACGTCCGGGTGCGCCTCCCCGCCCCTCACCTGTTCCACCCGGGCGAGGAAGTCCGCCAGGCGCTGCACGGCCTCCTCGGCCTGCTGCAGCGTTCCCCACGAGAACTTGAGCTGCTTGCGGTAGTGCGTCGTGATGAACAGGTACCGGAGCGCGGACGGCCGGAATCCCTGTTTCGCGACGTCGGGCACGTTGAAGACGTTGCCCAGCGACTTCGACATCTTCTCCTCGTCGAGGAGCAGGTGCTCGACGTGGACCCAGAAGCGCGAGAAGGGCTTCCCAGTGGCGCCCTCGCTCTGCGCGATTTCGTTCTCGTGGTGCGGAAAGACGAGATCCACGCCGCCCGCGTGCAGGTCGATCGGCGGTTCCCCCAGGAGGCGGAGCGCCATGGCGGAACACTCGAGGTGCCACCCCGGGCGTCCCGGGCCCTGCCCGAAGTCCCACGTGGGCTCGTCGGGGCGCGTCGCCTTCCAGAGCACGAAGTCGCGGACGTCCTCTTTCTCGTAGGAATCGGCGTCGATCCGGGCGCCGGGCTGGATGCCCGCGTGGTCCAGGTGCGCGAGCGTGCCGTAGGCGGGGAACGTCGCAATCCTGAAGTAGATCGAGCCGTCGCTGCGGTAGGTGTGGCCGTTCGCCGAGAGCGACCCGATCAGGTCGGTCATCGCCCTCAGGTTCGCCTCGTCCGTGGCCCTCGGCGTTTCCTCCACCGGTTCGAGGCCGAGCGTGGCCGCGTCCTCCAGGAACGCGTCGATGTACTGGTTCGTGTACTCGCGCAGCGGCAGGCCGGCCTTCTGGGCGCCGGCGATCGTCCGGTCATCCACGTCCGTGAAGTTCATGACCTGGCGGACGGCGTACCCGCACTGGTACTTCAGCGCGCGCCGCAGCACGTCGAGGCAGACGAAGGTCCGGAAGTTGCCGATGTGCCCCCGGTTGTACACGGTCAGTCCGCACGTGTACATGCGGACCGTGTTGTCGCGGAGGGGCGCGAAGTCCTCCTCCTGTCGCGTCAAGGTATTGTACAGGCGCATCATGAGCGTGGTGCGATCCCGCCGTCAGGCGACGCGGGACCGGGTCCAGCGCAGCACGCACGACGTGCCGCAGGTCACGACCGCGCTGAACTCGTCGTCGGACGCGCGCAGCGCCAGGTCCACGGTCTCGTCCTCGGGCCTCGCCATCGCGAGCGCCCGGCGGAACGCCTCCTCCACCGCGGCGCTGACCTCGCCGGCGGCGCCCGACACGCAGCCGGCCGTGCCGGCCAGCCTCGACGCCAGTTCGGCGGCCGTCGCGGCGAACGGCTCCTCGCGCGGGAAGCGCGCCGAGAACGCCAGCGGGCCGTGGGAATCGTCGCCGTCAACCATGGGAGTCCAGATTCTAAACCGAAACCCCGCTCAGCACGTCACGGGCCTGCCGGCAGTCCTCGCGGATCTGCCTGACCAGCGCCTCGGCCGAGTCGAACCGGCGCTCGTCACGGAGCCGCTCAACGAAGTACAGACGAAGAACGGCGCCGTAAAGGTCCCCGGTGACGTCCAGCAAATGCGCCTCGACCGAGAGTTCGCCGCCGCCGTGGAACGTGGGCCGGAGGCCGAGGTTCGCCACCGCGGGATGGATTTCGCCGTCCCGTCTCACGAGCGCGGCGTACACGCCGTCGGCCGGCAGCAGTTCGTTCCCGGTCTGCAGGTTCGCCGTCGGAAAGCCCAGGAGGCGGCCCCTCGCGTCTCCGTGCACTACGGTGCCGTCGATGAAGTAGCGTCCCCCGAGCAGCGCGGCCGCCTCGCGGACCTGCCCGTCCGCGACGAGTTGCCTGATGCGGGAACTCGAAATCGGCGCCCCGCCCAGGCAGACGGGATCAACCTTCGCAGCCCCGAAGCCGTACGCGCCGCCGAGGGCGCGCAGCACCTCGAACGTGCCGCTCCGATCGCGCCCGAACAGGAAGTCCCGGCCGACCCAGACCTCGCGCACACCCAGCCAGCGCACGAGCACGTCGCGCACGAACGCTTCCGGCTCCCAGCGCGACAACGCCGCGGTGAATTGCACGACCGCCGCACCTGCCATCCCCGCCGCCTCGAACGCGTCGAACTTCTGCGCCGGCGTCATCAGGAAGCGCGGCGACTTGTCCGGACGCAGCACGCGGACCGGAGGCGGGTCGAACGTCAGGACGACAGGCGAGGCGGCACAGGCCTCCGCCGACTCGCGCACGCGTTCGAGGATCGCCCGGTGCCCGAGATGCACGCCGTCGAAGTTGCCGATGGCGACGACCGGCGACCGCCATGCCTCGGGCTTGTCACCGCCGGGATAGTGGATAACGTCCACGTTAGCATCATACCTGACCGGGACCAGGGGCTAGGGACTAGGGGCTAGGGGCTAGGGGCTAGGGGCAGGAAGCGGTGACCCAGAGACGCTTG
>CAZBIP010000018.1:16473-26814 GCA_964491885.1 uncultured Vicinamibacterales bacterium | reverse complement strand
CTAGGGGCTAGGGGCTAGGGGCTAGGGGCAGGAAGCGGTGACCCAGAGACGCTTGTCAAGGGACGAGGCGCTGGGGGCTGGTGGGACATGAACAAGGGGGCTGGGAAGTGGGGACCGGGGATTCTGCCTTCTGGATTCTGAATTCTGAATTCTGGCTTCCAACCCGCGGCTCAGCCGTCCACCGCGATCGTGAGCCCGTCGTGGGCGAGGCGGATGCCCTCAGGCAGCGACGCGTTCGTCGCCTCGTGCGGGAGGTCGTGGCAGATGTGCGTCAGGTACGTGCGGCGCGGGGCCAGCCTGCGCGCGGCCTCGATCGCCTGCTCCACCGTGAAGTGCGTCGGATGAGGCCGGTGCCGCAGCGCGTCGATCACCAGCGTGTCGAGTCCCTGGAGGAGCGTCTCGGATTCGACGGGAATCGCGCTGCAGTCGGTGAGGTAGGCGAACCCGCCAACCCGGTAGCCGAGGATGCTGCGCCGGCCATGCCGCACCGGCACGGGGACGAACTCCAATCCGCCGAGGCAGAACGCGCCGCCGAGCGTGTAGAGGTGCACTCGCGGAATGCCTCCGCCGTGGTCGCTTCCCTCGAAGATGTACGCGAACGTGCGCCGGACCTCCCGCATCGTCCGCGCGTCGCCGTAACAGGGAATCGCCTCGTGCTGGAGCACGTTGAAGCGCCGCACTTCGTCGAGCCCCATGACGTGGTCGGCGTGGCAGTGCGTGAACAGGATGGCGTCCACCCGGTCCAGGCCGGCGGCCAGCGCCTGCGCCCGGAGGTCGGGCGACGTGTCCACGAGCACCCTCACGCCGCCCGGCACCTCGATGGCCACCGACGGCCGGGTGCGCGCGTCGTGCGGATCCTCCGAGCGGCACGTCCCGCACCGGCAGCCGATCATCGGCACACCGTGCGACGTGCCCGTGCCCAGGAACCGGACGGTGAACGCCCCGCTCACGGCTCGCTGCCGGCGTCGCCAGGCGTCTCCGCCGACTGCGCCGTCACGTAGCGCATGCGGAGGTCGTAGAGGACCTGCTCCAGCAGCGACCGCTCCTGCGCGGTCAGGTTGCCCCTCGTCTTGACCTCGAGCATCGAAAGGATGTCGATCATCTGCGCCGCCGCCGGCAGGTTCGGCGGCCGCCGCTCGCCCGTCGCAGGGTCCGGCACGTCGCCGAACTGCACGGCCGCGGTCGTGACCAGCGAGATGATGAAGCCGCTGAAACCAAGGGATTCGACGTGCTCGTCCGCCACCGAGGTGCCTCCGAGCCGCATGGTAGCATACGGGCGATGACTGCCACGACCGCCGCCGACGCCTTCGCCCGCCTCGTCGAAACCGTGCGCGTCCTCAGGGCGCCGGGAGGATGCCCCTGGGACCGCGAACAGACGCTCCAGTCGCTACGCCCCTTCGTCCTCGAAGAGGCGTACGAGGTGATCGAGGCGCTCGATCACGACGATCGGCACGCGCTCCGCGAGGAAATCGGCGACTTCATCTTCGAGGGCGTGCTCCTCGCCCAGGTGTGCGCGGAGGCCGGCGACTTCACCGTGGCGGACTCGATCGACGCGATCACGGAGAAGCTGATCCGGCGGCACCCGCACGTGTTCGGAGGGACGAACGCCGGCGGGTCCGCCGATGCGCGTCCGGGGCCGACCACGCCTGGCGAGGTGATCGAGCGGTGGGAGGCGATCAAGTCCACGGAGGCGGGAACGTCGGGCAAGCGCCGCACGGCGCTGGGCGGCATCCCGTCGGCGCTGCCGGCGCTCTTGAGGGCGCACGAGATCGGGATCCGCGCCGCCGCAGTGGGGTTCGAGTGGGATCGCCCCGCCGACGTCGCCGCCAAGATCGAGGAGGAGGCGGCGGAGCTTTCGGTATGGATCCAGGGGGGCGTGCCCACCGACCGCGCGCGCGCCGAGGAGGAGATGGGCGACCTGCTCTTCGCCATCGCCAACCTGTCACGCAAGCTGGGCATCGAGCCCGAGTCGGCGCTCCGGCTGGCCAACGAGAAGTTCACCCGCCGGTTCACGGCGATGGAAGCGCAGCTGAGGGGCGCCGGGCGCGAACTGGCGGACTGCTCGCTCGACGAGATGGAAGCCGAGTGGGGCCGGGTCAAGCGGGAGGAACGCGCGCCGGCGTCGGGCGAAGCACGGCCGTCCGGCCGGTGAACGTCCGGATCTCGGCCGCGCGGCCATCGGTCCGCAGCGTGATGGCCCCATCGACGTCGGTGCGGAACACCTGCGCGCCCGATTCCGCGTATCGCCCAAGCACGGCCGCGTGCGGGTGGCCGTAGCGGTTTCCCCTGCCGGCACTGATGATCACCGCGCCGGGGCTGGCTGCCCGGATGAACGCCCACGTGCTCGACGTGGCGCTCCCGTGGTGGGGCGCCTGCAGCACCCGGACGCCGGCCGGCTCCAGGAGGCCCGCCAGTTCCGCCTCGGCGGCCGACTCGATGTCGCCGGTCAGGACCACCGACACGTCGCCGCTCCTGATTTCCATCACGACGGAGTCGTCGTTGCGCACCCGCTGACGTTCCCAGTCGGGCGCCGCGGGATGCCGGATCAGCACGTCGACGTCCCCGAACGACAGAACGTCGCCGCGGCGCACCGTACGCCACGCGCCCCGCGCGCCGGACGACGCCGCCCGCAGGTGCCGCATCAGCGGCTCGGGCGGAACGGCCACGCCCTCCCAGACCTCGGCCGGCCTGAAGTCCCGCACGATCGCCGCGGCGCCGCCGACGTGGTCGGCGTCGCCGTGCGTCGCCACCACGTACGTCAGGCGCTCCGCGCCGGCCGCCCGGATTGCCGGCGCCACCACCCTGCGCCCGATGTCGAAGCGGCTGCCTGCCGCGCCTCCCGCATCGACGAGCAGAGCGTGCCCGGACGGAAAGCGGACGAGCGTGGACGCGCCCTGGCCGACGTCGAAGAACGTCACCTCGAGTTGGCGCGTCCGCGCCAGCCGCGTCTGTGGCGCAAGGAGGATCCAGAGGCCGGCCAGGACGGCTACCGTCAGCGCGGCGTGGCGCGCGCGGCGCAGCGGCACCGATGACACCGGCCTCCGCGACTCGGCGCCCGCCAGCCAGAACGCCGCCGCCACGCCGGCGTAATAGGCGGCCGCCACGGCGATCGAAGGCGGCGCCAGGCGGACGACGCTCTGCGGCACGAGGTCCACGAGTCTGGCGCTCTCGACGAGACCGCGCGCCGCAAGGTGCGCGCCGGCGGCGAACGGGGCCACCGCCCACGGCGCGGCGGCAGCCGCGGCCAGTGTCCCCATCCCGGCGACCTGGACGACGGTCATCAGCGGGATCGCGGCGAAGTTCAGGATCAGTCCCGCTGTCGTCACCCGCGAGAAGACGATGGCGCCGACGGGGAACAGCGCGGCCTCGGCCGAGAGCGAGGCGGCAAACAGGCCTGCGGGCGCGAGGGCCCAACGCCAGGGCGGCGCGAACCGCCTGAGCAGGGGCGGCGCGCCGACGAGAATTGCCAGCGTGGCCCCATAGGTGAACCACGCTCCCACATCGAAGAGCAGGAGCGGGTCGACCGCCGCGCCGAACCCGGCAGACGCGGCGGCGGCGTTGAGCGGCCGCGTGCGGTGATCGATGGCGCGCCCCACCAGGTAGACCACGGCCATCAGCGTCGCGCGCTCCACCGAGGCCCCGCCGCCGACGAGGTAGGCGTACGCGGAGAGCGCGGCCGCCGCCGACAGGCTCGACGCCGACCGCCCCGCCCCGATCAGGCGCGCCAGGCCCAGCAGCAGGCCCGCGAGGATGGCGATGTTGCCCCCGGAAATCGCGAGGACGTGATACGTCCCCGCCTCCTGGAGCCTGAGTTCGGCGTCCTCGTCGAGGCCGGCGCGATCCCCGAGCAGGATCGCCCGGACGATCGCCGCGGACATCGGGTCGTGCCGTCCGACCGCCGCGTCGAGGCAGCGCCTCGCGCGCAGGCGCGCTTCGGCCGCGAGTTCCGCCGGCGGATGACCGCGGCCGGCGACCTGCACGAGCATGGCGCTCTTCACCGTTCCGACGAGCGCCGTGCCGCGGCGGGCCAGGGACAGTTCCTGGTCGGGCACGCCCGCGTTCAGGTAGCGCGCGGGCCGGCGGAGTTGCGCCGGGAACCGGAGGGTCCTCCCCCGCCGCCAGTCATCCACCTTGTCGGCCGGGGCATCCCCCGCGACACTGAGCGACACGCGTCCGCGGGCGGCGTGCGCCCGGCCGTCTACCGTGAACGCCGACACGTCAAGGATCAGACGCACCCCGGTCTCGGACGGCGCGGCGTCGGCGGCAAGCCTCCCCTGGACGACAAGGGGCTCCGACGGCGCGTCCCCGATGGCTCCGCCGCCAAGGACCGCGGCAATCGCCGCCCGCAGCGGCGGGTGCACGGCCCGTTCCGTCGCAACCGACGAGAGGGCCGCGCCGCAGGCGGCGAAGCCGGCCAGCGCGGCTGCCACGAACGCCCGCGCCGACCGTCCGTACCAGGCGCACAGGCCGAGCGTCCATGCGGCCGCCACGGCCGCCGCGGCAAGTCCCGGCCCGACACGGTGGAACGATCCGAGCGCGCAGCCGGCCAGCAAGGCCAGTGCGGGAGGGGCGGACGCGTAGCGCACCGGGCTCCCGACGCAACGGGCGTTCCAGAAGGCCGCGGCTCAGCGCAAGCGTTCTGTCGAAGGAATTCGCGGTTTCCCCGCGGACGCGCCGTGCCGGGTGGCGGATTCTGCGCGCTCAGGCGCGCGGGAAGGCGGCGATTTCTGCGTGGTAGTCCTGGAGCGGACGGACGCTCACGTCCCGATCGCGCAGGGCACGAATGCCGCTCACGGCGGCCGCGGCGCCTGTCAGGGTCGTGATGCAGGGCACGCCGTGCAGCATCGCCCGCCGGCGCACCGAGCGATCGTCGAAGAACGACGCGCGCCCGAGCGGCGTATTGATGATCAGCTGGATGGATCCGTTCACGACCAGGTCGGCGACGTTCGGCCGGCCCTCGTTCACCTTGAACACGGTCGAGACGTCCACGCCGTGCGCGCGAAGGTAGGCGGCCGTGCCGCGGGTCGCCACCAGCGAGAAGCCCAGCGCAGCCAGGTCCCGCGCCACGCCGAGCACGTTCGGCTTGTCGCTGTTGTTCACGCTGACGAACACGGTCCCGGACGGCGGAAGCCCCTGCCCCACCGCCATCTGGGCCTTGGCGAAGGCCTCGCCGAAGGAAGCGGCCGCGCCCATGACCTCGCCGGTGGACTTCATCTCGGGGCCCAGGATCGTGTCGACGCCGGGGAACCTGACGAACGGGAACACCGGCGACTTGACGAACACGCCGTTCACCGCCAGGTCGCCGGTCAGCCCGAGTTCCGCCAGCGTCCGGCCCCCCATCACCCTGGCGGCGACGCGGGCGAGCGGCACCCCGGTCGCCTTCGACAGGTAGGGCACCGTGCGGGAAGCCCTCGGGTTCACTTCGAGCACGTACACGACGTCGTCCTTGATGGCGAACTGCGCGTTCATGAGGCCGACGACGCCGAGCGCCCGGCCGACGCGCCGCATGTGCCGGCGGATGGTGTCGAGGTGGCGCTCCGCCACCATGAACGGCGGCACGACGCAGGAACTGTCGCCCGAGTGGATGCCCGCCTCCTCGATGTGCTCCATGATCCCGGCAATGACGATCGCGCCGGTCGCGTCGCCCACGGCGTCGACGTCGAGTTCGAAGGCGTCCTCGAGAAAGCGGTCGATGAGCACGGGGTGCTCGGGCGAGGCGTCCACGGCCGTCGTCATGTAGTGATCGAGGGCGCCCGGGTCGTAGACGATCGCCATCGCGCGCCCCCCGAGCACGTAGGACGGCCGGACGACGACCGGGTACCCGATGCCGGCGGCCACGTCCCGCGCCTCGCCGCGCGAAGACGCCGTGCCGCTCGGCGGCTGGGGAATGTCGAGCTCGCGCAACAGCGCGGCGAACCGCTTCCGGTCCTCGGCGAGGTCGATCGAGTCCGGGGAGGTCCCGAGCACCGGCACGCCGGCGCGGTGGAGCGCCGTCGACAGCTTGAGCGGCGTCTGCCCGCCGAACTGCACCAGGCACGCGACGTCTCCGCCCGCTTCGCGCTCCTTCCCGACGATAGCGAGCACGTCCTCGAGCGTCAGCGGCTCGAAGTACAGCCGGTCGGACGTGTCGTAGTCGGTCGACACGGTCTCCGGGTTGCAGTTCACCATCACGGTCTCGAACCCCTCGTCGCGCAGGCCGAACACCGCGTGGCAGCAGCAGTAGTCGAACTCGATGCCCTGCCCGATCCGGTTCGGCCCGCTGCCGAGGATGACCGCCTTGCGGCGCGGGGTGGGGTCGGCCTCGCACTCGCGCTCGTACGTGCCGTACAGGTACGGCGTCAGCGACTCGAACTCGGCGGCGCACGTGTCGATGCGCTTGTAGGACGCGCCGAGGCCCGCGCGCTCGCGCCGTTCGCGGACGGCGCGCTCGCTGGTGCCGATGGAGGCGGCGATCAGCGCGTCGCCGAACCCGGCGCGCTTCAGGTCGCGCAGTTCCTCGTCGCCGACGTCCGCGAGGGCCCGCCCGGCGAGCGAGGCGCGGCGCGACGCGAGGTCGGCGAACTGCGCCAGGAACCACGGGTCGATCCGCGTCATCGCGTGCAGGTCGGACGCGGTCCATCCCCGGTCCAGCGCCTCGAAGACCGCCCACAGGCGGCCGTCGTTGGGCGTGAGCAGGCGCTGCCGAAGCCCGTCGTCGTCCTCGCCGCCGAGCGTGCCCCGGTCGAAGAGCAGGCTGGCCCGGCCCATCTCGAGCGAGCGGATGCCCTTCATGAAGGCTTCCTGGAAGGTGCGCCCGATGGCCATCACCTCTCCCACCGACTTCATCTGCGTCGTCAGCGTGCGCTCGGCCTCGGGGAACTTCTCGAAGTTCCAGCGCGGGATCTTGACGACGACGTAATCGATGGTCGGCTCGAAGGAGGCCGGGGTCAGCCTGGTGATGTCGTTCGGGATCTCGTCGAGGCGGTACCCGAGCGCGAGCTTGGCGGCGATCTTCGCGATGGGGAACCCGGTGGCCTTCGACGCCAGCGCCGACGAGCGCGAGACCCGCGGGTTCATCTCGATGACGAGCATCCGCCCGTCGCGCGGATCGACGGCGAACTGGATGTTCGACCCCCCCGTCTCGACGCCGACGCGCCCGATGATCCGGCGCGCCGCGTCGCGCATGGCCTGGTACTCCTTGTCCGTCAGGGTGAGCGCGGGCGCCACCGTGACGCTGTCGCCCGTGTGCACGCCCATCGGATCGACGTTTTCGATCGAGCAGATCACGACGAAGTTGTCCGCCGCGTCGCGCATCACCTCCAGCTCGAATTCCTTCCAGCCGATCAGCGACTCCTCGATCAGCACCTCGCGGACCGGGCTCATCGCCAGGCCGCGGCGCACGATCTCGCGGAACTCCTCGACGTTGTACGCGATGCCGCTGCCCACGCCGCCGAGGGTGAACTACGGGCGGACGATCGAGGGGAACCCCGTCGCCTGGACCAGGTCCAGGGCCTCGTCGAGCGACCGCGCGTATCCGCTCTCGGGGACGCCGACGCCGATCTCGCGCATGGCGTCCCGGAACTTCAGCCGGTCCTCCGCCACGTCGATCGCGGCGACCGATGCCCCGATGAGTTCGACGCCGTAGCGCTCGAGCGCGCCCGACTTCGCCAGCGCCATGGCGAGGTTGAGCGCCGTCTGCCCGCCCACCGTGGGCAGCAGCGCGTCCGGGCGCTCGCGAGCGATGATGGCCTCGACGACGGCCGGCGTCAGCGGCTCGACGTAGGTGCGGTCGGCCAGTTCCGGGTCGGTCATGATCGTCGCCGGGTTGCTGTTGACCAGCACGACCTCGACGCCTTCCGAGCGCAGCGCCTTGCACGCCTGCGACCCCGAGTAATCGAACTCGCAGGCCTGCCCGATCACGATCGGGCCGGCGCCCAGGACCAGCACGCGCTTCACGTCCTCGCGGCGGGGCATCTAGCGGCGCTCCATCGACTCGGTGAACAGGCCGAACAGGTAGTCCGCGTCATGCGGGCCCGGCGACGCTTCCGGGTGGTACTGCACGCTGAACACGGGCTTTCCGCGCAGGCGGAATCCCTCCAGGGTGCCGTCGTAGAGGTTGACGTGGGTCACGGCGGCGTCCGCCGGCAGCGTGGACGGATCGACCGCGAACCCGTGGTTCTGCGACGTGATCTCGACGCGGCCCGTCTCGAGCTGCTTCACCGGGTGGTTCGTCCCGCGGTGCCCGAACTTGAGCTTGAAGGTCTTCGCGCCGAGGGCCAGGCCGAGCAACTGGTGCCCGAGGCAGATGCCGAAGAGCGGCGTGCCGTCCTCCACCACCGCGCGGACGTTCGCGACGATCCGCGGCAGCGCCGCCGGGTCGCCGGGACCGTTGCTCAGGAACACGCCCGACGGGCGGTCCGCGAGCAGCACCGACGCCGGCGTCGACGCCGGGTACACCCGCACGTCGCACCCGTACGACGCGAGGCGGCGCAGGATGTTCCACTTCATCCCGAAGTCCCAGGCCGCCACGCGGTACCGGCGGCCCGTGGCGCGCGACGGCTCGCTCCCGTAGCCCCCGGTTCCGCTCACGGCGCCGTCGAACGGCCAGTCGATCGGAGCGGCGCACGTGACGCCCGACACGAGATCCGATCCCGCCATGAGCGGCAGGCCCCGGGCCTCCTCCACCATGCCGGACGGATCGGGGTCGCCCGTTCGGATGATCCCTCGCATCACGCCCGACGACCGGAGGCGGCGGGTCAGTTGCCGCGTGTCAATGCCCGAAATCGCGACGATCCCCGCGCCCAGGAGGCAGTCGCGCAGCGTGCCCGACGCGCGCCAGTTGCTCGCGACGAGCGACTCGTGGCGCATGACGAAGCCCGCGACCCGGGGGCCTCGCGACTCGACGTCCTCGGGCGCCACGCCGTAGTTGCCGATCTCCGGGCAGGTCATCGTGACGATCTGCCCGGAGTAGGAGGGATCGGTCAGAATTTCCTGGTACCCGGTCAAGCCCGTATTGAACACCACCTCGCCCGTCGCGGTGCCTTCCGCGCCGGCCGCCGTGCCCTGGAACCAGGTGCCATCTTCGAGCGCGAGAACCGCCTTCACCGCTGGCTGGCCCTTTCAAGGGAAACCGCGACGCGGCGAACCTGGCCGGCCTTCACGGTGAGCGTCTCGGCCCACGGGCGGTATCCGTCCAACCGCAACTCGATCTTGTGCAGACCGGGGCGGATCGGCGAGACCGTCACCGGGGTCACCCCGACGTCGCGGCCGCCGACCCTGACTCTCGCTCCCGCGGGACGGGTCTGGATGACCAGCGACTGCTGGCCCGACGCGGGCGCCGATGTCGCCTCCTCGCGTCCGCGCGCCGGCGCCACTGCTGTCTTGGGCGCTGCAGCGGGCGGGGTCACCCGTTTCTCCGCGGGAACCGGCGGGGGCGGCGTCACCGATTCCCGGGTCTCCGGCGCCGGCGCAGGAGGCAGGCGCCTCAACTCGGCAGGCGGCTCGACGGGCGCTGGTGCCGGGGCGACCTGAGCCGGTTCGCGCGTGCTCGTTCCCGGGTCCGGCGACGCCGCAGGCTGACGCGAACCCATCCAATACCCCAGGACCAGGCCCAACACCAGGCCCGCCGCGATCCCCGCGACGACGGGGAGCCTCGACGCCGGAGTCCAAGCCATCGGTGCGACCGCTCCGGCACCCGTGTCTTCGAATTCGACGGAACGACCCGCCGCGGGCTCGAAGAGGTCACGGGAGGGCTCGCCGGGGAGGCTCGATCCCGCCGGCGCGGCCGGCGGATCGACGGGCAGACGCACCGGGATCCGCCTCCGCCCGAATGGTCTTGCCGGCAGCCGGTCGCCAGCGCCTTCCGGTGCGGCCGGGATGGCATCGCCCGTCCCGGGGGTCTCTTCAACGGCCGTTTCGCGTGGCGTCAGCGAGAAGTCGAGACTCGCGAGGTCGGCAGCGAAGGGCCGCGCCGGCGTCACGCCTGCCCCTCTGTCGAGCTCCTCCAGGTCGAGCGCGAAGGCCCCTTCTCCAGGCTCCGTCGCCGACGCGGATCGCGACTCGGGCTCCGCCGCGGGGCCGGGCAGTTTCAGATCGATGTCGTCGCGAAACGGACTCGTCAACGCCGGCACGTCGATCGCGGCGAGCGCGGCAGGGACAGGAACGGCCTCATCGACGGAAGGCAGCGGAGGGCCGGCCGGCGTCTCCGCCTCGGGCGCGGGACGCTGGTCGGACTGCGGCACCGGCCCGGCCTCAGCCGGGGAATCCGGTGGGGCGGGCGCCCCAACGGCCTCAAGCCCCCCAGGCGCCTCGGCGTCCGCCAACGTCGCCGACACCTCCGCGACATCAGGTGCCGCAGGCGCC
>CAZBIP010000018.1:0-16373 GCA_964491885.1 uncultured Vicinamibacterales bacterium | reverse complement strand
CGGCGGCTTCGTGGCCCTTCTCCAAGCTCGACGCCTCCGGGACGGGTATCGCCGGCACCGGCGGGACCACCGAAGCCTGCCGCCTCGCCGATCCACCCGGCGAGGCCTTTCTCGAGGCGGGCACGGGCACGTCCGACACAGGAGCAGCCGCTCCCGCCGGGACGAGCGGCTCGTCGAGACCCGGCAGCTTTGGGGGACGGCTCCGTGCCTTGCGCGGACGTGCCCCCGCGGGACGGGCGGGCGGAAGGCCCGGTTCTCCAACCTCGGAGAGCGCTCGCGCGAAGGCTTCGGCGAACTCACGGGCGCGGGCGGGCCGCCGTTCCGGGTCCGGGTCCATCGCGGCCTCGATGGCCTCCCGAAGGGCCACGGGCTGGTGCGCCCGCAGATCCGCCAGCGCCGGCAACGGCTGGTCGGTTCCCGGAAGGGCCCTCCTGCCGGTCAGGACCTCATAGGCAATCGCCCCCAGCGCGTAGACGTCGGCCGAGGCCCCCCACTCCTCGCCACCCTCGCGCTCGGGAGCCACGTACGGCCTGCGAATGGGGCCGTGAAGGCCGGTGCGCTCCAGCGCCTGGGCCACGCCAAGGCCGGTCACATGCGTCTCGCCCGGGGTGACCAGCACGTCGCGCGGATGCAGCGAGCCGTGGAACACGCCGGCGTCGGCGGCCGCGTCGAGCGCGTCGGCCACGTGCGTGATCAGCCGGATCGCATCGCCGGCCGGGGCGGGCCCGTACTGGCGGATAGCGGCGTCGAGCGATTCGCCAGCCACGTACGGCACGGCAAGATACGGAACCGATTCTTCGACGCCGGCGGCGATCGGCGCCGGCACGCACGGGTGGCGCAAGTCCAGCGCCACCAGCTCCCGGAACTCCGAGGCGAGACGCTCGGCTTGTTCGGGCGTCAGGTCGAGGGAGAAGGCTTTCACGGCCACCAGGCGTTCCTGGTCCGAATCGTGCGTACGGAACACGGGTCCGAGCACGCCTGCCCCGATCTGGTGCAGGACCTTGAGCCGTCCAAACGCAGCTGGCGGAGTGAAAGAGGATCCTGGCGTCAATTTCGCACGCTAATCCGGGGCTGATGCTAGCATGGAACACCCCGCGCATCAATTTGCCGAAGCGTGCCTGAACCCCGCGGACCCCGGCTTGACAGCGCGCGGACCCTTCGGCAAGAGTAGCTTTCCGGTGAGTGCTCACGCTGAAAGCCCTGTGCCGGCCTCCGCCGGAGCGTCCATCGAGTTCGGGCGGTACCCCGGGGTCCGCCGCCTGGCCGCCGACTACGGAGGGGCGTTCGCTTCGCTGGCCGGCTTCTACGCGGGCAATCCTGCGGACCCTCAGGCTTGGCGTGATGCCATCCGGCGGACGCTGGCCTACCCGCGGAACCGGGACGGCCTCGCCGACGTCCTGGCCGCGCAGCTCAGGGGCCGCGGTGCCCCGCCGGCCGCCGTTGCCGAGGCCGAACGCCTTCGCCTGCCCGAGACCGTCGCCATCGTCACCGGGCAGCAGGCGGGGGTGTTCGGCGGTCCGCTCTTCACGCTCTTCAAAGCCGTCACGGCACTGAGGCTCGCGGCGCGCCTGCGGGCGGAACAGGGCGTTCCGGCGGTCGCGGTGTTCTGGGTCGACGCGGACGACCACGACTGGGACGAAATCGGCGCCTGCGACGTCCTCGACGCTGAGCACCAACCGCGGAGGGTTCTGGTCGACGCGCCGCCCGGGGCGGGTGTGCACCCGGTGGGGGCGCTCCGCCTGACGGACGCCGTCGTGACGGCGCTCGACGAACTGGGCGCCGCCCTGCCCGCCACCGAGTTCACCGCGCCGGTCATGGCCGGGCTCCGCGCGGCCTACCGGCCTGGTGCGAGCCCCAGCGAGGCCTTCGGCCGCCTCCTCGAGTCAGTGCTGGGCCGGGCCGGACTCGTCGTGTTCGACGCCTCCGATCCGGCCGCGAAGC
The DNA here is from genome assembly GCA_964491885.1 of uncultured Vicinamibacterales bacterium. GTDB lineage: Bacteria > Acidobacteriota > Vicinamibacteria > Vicinamibacterales > JAKQTR01 > JAKQTR01. Next base: position 14,432 of record CAZBIP010000018.1, on the reverse strand, counting down.
CTCTCGCCATGCCCGTTTTCAAGCGCGAAGCACGGTACCCGGGACGTACCGTCGAACTCGCCAACGAAGACGGCGCCCGGCTCGCCGGCATGGGGTACCACAGCCAGGTGACCGGACGCCCGGGCAGCCTGGCGCTCTTCTCCCTCGCGGGGGGACGAGTACCCATCCGCTTCGCCGGCGACACCTTCCAGGCGGGCGACGCGACCCTCCAGGCCGACGCCCTCGACGCCCGGATCGAGGCCGATCCGGCAGCCTTCAGCCCGAACGTGCTGCTGCGTCCGGTGGTCCAGGACGCGATCTTCCCCACCGCCGCGTACGTCGCGGGCCCCAACGAAGCGGCGTATCACGGGCAACTCGGGCGCGTCTACGAGCACTTCGGCGTGCCGAGACCGCTCGTGGCGCTCCGCGCGTCGGCGACCCTGCTGGACGGCGCCGCGCGGCGCTTCCTGACGACGCACGCCGTTTCGCTCGAAGCGCTGGGTTCCCAGGATGAGCGGGCGCTGAACGCGCTGCTGCAGGCCACGCTCCCCGGCGAGGTCGACGAGGCGTTCAACGCGGCATCCGCCTCGCTCGAAGAAGGAATGCGCCGCCTGGCCGAGGCGGCCCGCTCCGTCGATCCGACGCTCGAAGGGGCGGCCCGATCGTCGATGGGGCGCATGACGCACGAGATGCAGGGTCTTCGCGCGAAGGTCCTTCACGCCGCGAAGCGGCGCGACGACGTGCTGAGGCGCCAGTACGCGCGCACGCGCGACCAGGCCTTCCCCGGCGGACACGCGCAGGAACGCGCAGTTGCGTGGGTGGCCTTCCTGAACCGCTACGGCCCGGAGCTCGTGGATCGATTGCTGGCCGAATTGCCCCTCGACGCGTCCCGGCATTGGGTCCTGCCGGTCTAGGAGTGACGAAGGACAATCGTGGCGAGTCAAAGACCGAAGCCCCGCCCGCCCGCCGACAGGGCGCAGACGAAGCGACGCCGGCGCCGCATCGTCCTTGCCGTCCTCGTCGGAGTGCCGCTGCTGGTTCTCGCCGGGGTCACCGCGTATTACTACTCGGAATTCGCGAAGGTGGTCGACGAACGGCTGCATGGCGAGCGCCTGAAGGCCCTTCCGCGTGTGTACGCCCGCCCGCTCGAGTTCCGCCGGGGACAGTGGATCTCGATGCAGCAGTTCGCCGAGCGGCTGAACGTGCTCGGCTACGCGGAGCGCCCCTCACCCTCGCAGCCCGGTGAGTTCTCGCGAGGCGAAGGCGTGCTGACGATCGTCCCGAGGGGCGGCGATCTCGCGGGACAGACCGTGCGCCTCCGCCTCGAGCCCGTGACGCGGGGCGCGGGCTTGCCTGTCGGCTCCGATGGGCGCCCGGTCCCGACCTCGGCCATCGCGCGGATCGAGGTCGAAGGCGGCGAGGCGATCGATCTCCTCCGCCTCGACGCGCCGCTGCTGACGACGCTCATCACGACCAGCCGGCAGAAGCGGCGCCGGGTCTCGCTGTCGCTCATCCCCCCGCACGTGGTCCAGGCCGTGCTGGCCATCGAGGACCACCGCTTCTACGGGCACCCCGGCATCGATCCCATCCGGATCGTCGGGGCCATCCGCACCAATCTCGAGGGGAAGCGGCCGTACCTGGAAGGCGCGAGTACCATCACGCAACAGTTGGTGAAGAACTTCTTCCTCACGCCGGAGAAATCGTACCGGCGCAAGATCCAGGAGCAGTTGATCGCGATCGTGCTCGAAACGCGGGCGACGAAGGACGAGATCCTCGAGATCTACCTGAACGATGTCTACCTCGGCCAGCGAGGATCCTACGCCGTCCACGGCGTCGCCCAGGCGGCCCGGATGTTCTTCGGCAAGGATGTGACGAACCTTTCGCTGGCCGAAGCCGCGACGATCGCGGGCGTCATCCAGACGCCCTATCGTCACTCGCCGTTCACCTCGCCGCCCCGCTCGCGCGACCGCCGCAACGTCGTCCTGCAGGCGATGGCCGACCGGCGGTTCGTCAGCCGGGAGGCCGCCGCGCGCGCGAGCGAGGAGCCGGTCCAGACGGTGGCGAGGGCGCTCGACACCGAGGCCCCCTACTTCGTCGACCTGATCGGCCAGGTGATGGCCGACGAGCATCCGGGCGTGCTCGAAGGCGCCCAGGGCGTGGACGTCCACACCACGCTCGACGTCAACCTGCAGCGGACCGCGCAGGAAGCGGTGCAGGCCGGCCTCGTCCAGATCGACGCCCTGCTCGCCAAGAGGGGCGTGAAGGGCCGCGCCCAGGTCGCCTTGATTGCCGTCGAACCCGCCACGGGCGACATCCTGGCCTACGTGGGCGGCCGGTCGTACAGCCAGTCGCAGTTCAACCGCGCGGTGAACGCCAGGCGGCAGCCTGGCTCGGTGTTCAAGCCGTTCGTCTACCTCGCCGCCTTCGAGACGGCAGCGGCCGAAGGCCGAACGGACATCACGCCCGCCACGCTGGTCGCCGACGAGCAGACGACGTTCACGTACGGGGACCAGGCGTGGACGCCCCGGAACTACGAGGACGAGTACGACGGTCCGATCACACTGCGCCGGGCCCTGGCGAACTCGAGGAACGTCGCCACGGTCCGGGTGGCCGAGATGGTGGGCTTCGAGCGCGTCGCCGCGCTGTGGAGGCGGGTCGGCACGAGCATGGCGCCCCGGGCGTTCCCGTCCATCGCGCTCGGCGTCTTCGAAGCGACGCCCCTCGAAGTCGTGAAGGCCTACACCGTCTTCCCGAACCTGGGGGAGACGCGGCCGCCAACGGCGATCGCCCGCCTCGAGCGCGGCGGCGAGACGCTGGAACTCGTGCGGCCGGAACGGGTGCGCGTGGCCCGCGCCGACACGGCCTTCCTCGTGACCAGCCTGATGCGAAGCGTCGTCAACGAGGGAACGGGCGCGGGCGCGCGGGGCATGGGATTCGTCCACGATGCCGCCGGGAAGACGGGCACGACGAACGACCTCCGCGACGCCTGGTTCGTCGGGTTCACGCCCGAACTGCTGACGGCGGTCTGGGTGGGTTTCGACGACAATCAGCCGCTGGGCATGAGCGGCTCGGCGGCGGCCCTTCCCATCTGGACGCGCTTCATGATGGCCGCGCTGGCTGGACGTCCGAACGTGTCCTTCCCGACGCCGGCCGGCGTCACCTTCGCGGACATCGATCGCGACACGGGCGCGCTGGCCCAGCCGGCGTGCCCCAGGGTCACGCGAGAGGTGTTCCTCGTCGGGACGGAACCAGTCCTGCCCTGCGAGTTGCACCGGTTCTAGCCGCACTCGCCTGTCTCCCTTCCGCGTGCTGTCTTCTGTCTTCTGGATTCTGAATTCTGAATTCTGAATTCTGACTTCTGACTTCTGGATTCTGACTTCCGTCCCTGCCCCCGCCTATAATGCTCCGGTGCACGAAGGAGTCTTTGCTGCCGCGGCGCGCGCGCTCGAACTGGGCGAGCCTGCCGCTCTGGTGACCGTCGTGTCGGCGCAGGGCTCGACGCCCCAAAGGCCCGGGGCCAAGATGCTCGTGCACGCCGACGGCCGGACGATTGGAACCATCGGCGGGGGCGCCTGCGAACACGACGCGACGGCGAGGGCGCGCGAGGCGATCCGGGCGGCGCGCCCGGAGCTGGCCCACTACGACCTCGACGGCGGGCAGGCCGCCGAGAGCGGCGGGATCTGCGGAGGCCGGATGGACGTGTTCATCGAGCCCCTCGACGCGCCGCCGAGCCTCTTCATCGCCGGCGCCGGCCACGTCGGCCAGCAGCTGGCCCGCATCGCGGCCGGCGTGGGCTTCGCCGTGCACGTCGTCGACGACCGCGACGGGTTTGCCAACGCCGATCGATTCCCCTCGGCGGCGTCGATATCGGTCGCGGACATCGCGTCGCATCTGGGGCACGCGCCGCTGACACCCGCGAGCTACGTGGTGGTGGTCACGCGCGGCCACGCCGACGACCTGGCGGCGATGCGGGCGCTGGCCGGCCGCGAGGCGCGTTACGTCGGGATGATCGGCAGCCGCGCGAAGGTCGCGCAGATCATGGACGCCCTGGCGGCGGACGGCGTGTCGCCGGACTGGCTCCGATCCGTCCGCGCGCCCATCGGCCTTCGCATCGGCGCGGTGACGCCCGAGGAAATCGCCGTGAGCATCGTGGCCGAACTCGTCGCGGTCCGGCGCGGCGCCGCGACGGCCGCGGCTGCGCCCGCGTCGATGAGCGGCCGATAAGCGGGGCGACCGCCATGGCTTCCCTGCTCGTCCGCGACGGCACCATCCTGACCATGAGCGACGGGTTCCGCGTGCTGCGCGGCGACGTCGCGGTGCGCGACGGCCGGATCGAGGCGGTCGGTCCCGGCCTCACGGGCGCGTTCGACGCGGTCGTGGACGCCTCGGACGCGCTCGTCCTGCCGGGGTTCGTGCAGACGCACATCCACCTCTGCCAGACGCTGTTCCGCGGGCTGGCCGACGACCTCCCGCTCCTCGAGTGGCTGCGCACGCGCGTCTGGCCGCTCGAAGCGGCCCACACGCCCGCGACGCTCCGGGCGTCGGCACGCCTGGCCGCGCACGAACTCCTGACGGGCGGCACGACGACGGTGCTGACGATGGAGACCGTGCACGACACGGACGCGGTCTTCGAGGCCGTCGCCGAAACGGGGCTGCGCGCCGTCGTCGGAAAGTGCATGATGGACGCCGACGACGCGGTGCCGCGGCGGCTGCTGGAGCAGACGCAGGCGTCGATCGACGAGAGCCTGGCGCTGCGGCGCCGCTGGGACGGAGCGGCGGGCGGCCGGATCCGCGCGGCGTTCGCCCCGCGGTTCGCCGTCTCGTGCTCGCGCGAGCTGCTCGAGGCCGTCGGCGCGCTCTCCGGGGACCACGCGGCGATCGTCCACACTCACGCGTCCGAGCAGCAACCCGAGGTCGAGCTCATCCAGGCACGCACGGGCCGGCGCAACATCCAGTACTTCGAGGACATCGGTCTCGCGTCCGAGCGGCTCTGCGTGGCCCACTGCATCTGGGTCGACGAGCGGGAGCAGGAGATCATGGCGGCGCGCCGGGTGAAGGTCCTTCACTGCCCCGGCTCGAACCTGAAGCTCGGCAGCGGCGTCGCGCCGGTCCCCGAACTGCGCGCGCGGGGCATCTCGGTGTCGCTCGGCGCCGACGGGGCCGCCTGCAACAACCGCCTCGACATGTTCGAGGAGATGCGCCTCGCCGCCGTGCTGCAATCGATGCGCCGCGCGCCGGGGGCGCTCACCGCCCGGGACGCCGTCTGGATGGCCACGCGGGAAGGCGCCCGCGCCCTCGGCCTGGACGGCGAGATCGGGTCGGTCGAAGCCGGCAAACGCGCGGATCTCATCGTCGTGGCGATGGACAGGCCCCACCTCGCGCCGGGCGGCGACCCGTACTCGACGCTGGTGTACGCCGCCCGCTGCACCGACGTCCGGGCCACCATCGTGGACGGACGCGTGGTCGTGCGCGACTTCCGGTCCCTGGACCTTGATCCGGCCGCCCTCGCCGCCGAAGCCCGCGACGCCGCCCGTGCCCTGATCGCGCGCGCGGCCCTGTGACGCGCCCGGACGCCACGCCCCTGCCGCCGTGACCGACGCGCGACTTGGTATAATGACTGTGGGTGCGTGTCTGCCTCGACGCCGGGTGTGAGCCCGGCTGGGGACCTGGCGGTGCCGGCCCCCGGGAGGGGCGCAGACCTCACGATATGGCGTCCGAATTGCCGGAACTGAACGAGCGGACGAAACGGATCCTCGCGACCCTGGTGCGGGAGCACATCGACACGGGAGAACCCGTGGCTTCCCAGGCGCTGGTCAAGCGCGGCGGGTTCCGACTGTCTTCCGCGACGATCCGGAACGTGCTCGCCCAGCTCGACGGGCTGGGCTACATCCGGCAGCCGCACGCGTCCGCGGGCAGGGTGCCCACCGACCTCGGGTATCGCTCGTACGTGGACGACCTCCTGACGAGGCAGAGGCCCGCGCGTACCACGACCGCGGCGGAAGCCCAGGTGCTCGAACACCTGGTGCGCCTGCCGGAGTCCGACGCGGAGTCGGTCATGGCGAGCGTCCCGCACGTTTTGTCGCAGGCTTCGCATACCGTCGCGTTCGCCCTGGTCCCCGACTGCGGCGCGGCCGCGTTCCACCGCATCGAGTTCGTGCCGCTGGGAGCCGGGCGCGTCCTGGTGGTGGTGGTGACCCGGACGTCGCAGGTGACCCACAAGGTCATCGATCTCGACCCCGAGCTCTCGATCGCGGACCTCGAGCAGGCGTCCGGCTATCTGAACGCGGAGTTCTCGGGGCTGCCGCTCGCGGAGGTCCGACGGACCATCCTGGCACGGCTGTCCGAGGCGCGAGTGAGGTACGACCGGATCATGGCCCGGGCGCTTCGGCTGGTCCGGACGAGCTTCGAGGCGGTGGGCGACGCGCAGACCCTGTTTGTCGAAGGCGCGTCCTCGCTCGTGAACCAGGTCGCGGCGCCGTACAGCGGCATCACGCTGTCGGCCCTCGGGACGCTGGTCATGATGATCGAGGAGAAGCACCGCCTGGTCCGGCTGCTGACCGAGTACATCGACGGTCCGGGGCTGACGGTCGTCATCGGCAGCGAACACCAGGACCCGACGCTCCGGCAGTTCAGCCTGGTGGCGTCCACCTACGCCGACGGCGGCCAGACCGGCACGATCGGCCTCATCGGCCCCCTGCGCATGCAGTATTCCCGGGCCATTCCGATGGTCGATCACGTCGCGCTCACGGTGTCGCGGATCCTGGCGTGCAGCCCGGGCCACCCGCCCCTGGCGGATTCGTGAGCGGCCATCGCCGCACGTTGACTCATGACTGACGACAACACGCCCGTACTCGACCCCGCCGGCGCCGGAACCGTCCCCGGGACCGGCAAGCGCGAACCTCTCGAGCTGCCCCCCGGGCCCGACGCCGCGGGCTGTGAGTCCGAACTGGCGTCGGCAAGGGAGGAACTGGCCGCGTGCCAGGACCGCCTGCTGCGCACGGCGGCCGAGTTCGACAATTTCCGGAAACGCACCGAGCGGGAGCGCCGCGAGCAGGCGGACCGTTCCGTCACGTCCCTGCTGCTGGACGTCCTCGCCGTCGTGGACGACCTCGAGCGCGCGCTGTCGGCGGACGCCGGCGACGCGGAGGCGTACCGCCGGGGCGTCGCGCTGATCCACGCGAAGATGCTCGAACTCCTGAAGCGGAGGGACGTCGTGCCGATCGACGCCGCGGGCCGCCCGTTCGATCCGAACCTGCACCAGGCCGTGACCGTCGAGGCCGCGGACGGGCACGCCGATGGCGAAATCCTCGAAGAACTCCGCCGCGGGTACCTCATCGGCGACCGCCTGCTCCGCGCGGCGATGGTGAAGGTCGCACGCACGTGAGCAAGCGCGACTACTACGACGTGCTCGGCGTGCCGAAAACCGCGAACGAGCAGGAGATCAAGAGCGCCTACCGCAAGCTCGCGCTGAAGCACCACCCGGACCGCAATCCGGGCAGCAAGGAGGCGGAGGAGAAATTCAAGGAGGCCGCCGAGGCGTACGCGGTCCTCGCCGACGCCGACAAGCGGGCGGCCTACGACCGCTACGGACACCAGGGCGTCGGCAACGGGACGGGTGGCGGATTCGATCCCACCGTGTTCGCGGGGTTCGAGGACATCCTCGGAGGCCTCGGCGACATTTTCGGGTTCGGAGACATCTTCGGCGGCGGCCGGAGGCGGAACGGCCCGAGGCGGGGCGCCGACCTGCGGTACGACCTGGAGATCGGATTCCTCGAATCGGCGAACGGCGTCGACACCACGATCCAGATCCCGCGCCTCGAGCCCTGCGGCGCCTGCAGCGGAAGCGGCGCCGCACCGGGAACCAAGCCCGCCCGCTGCCCCCAGTGCCAGGGCCGCGGGCAACTGCGCTACCAGCAGGGCTTCTTCGTCGTGTCGCGCACGTGCGGCCAGTGCGGAGGGTCGGGCCACGTCATCGAGACCCCGTGCTCGACGTGCCGCGGAGCCGGCCAGGTCACGCGGGACAGGAAGCTGACGGTCAAGGTCCCGGCCGGCATCTCGAGCGGCCAGCGGCTCCGGCTCTCCGGTGAAGGCGAGATGGGAGCCCTTGGAGGGCCTCCAGGCGACCTCTACGTCGTCGTCCAGGTGCAGGAGCACGAGTTCTTCAGGCGCGAGAACGACGATCTGTTCTGCGAGGTCCCCGTCAACTTCCCCACGCTCGTGCTGGGAGGCGACATCCGGGTGCCCACTCTCGACGGCGAGGAACCGCTGCGCGTGCCCGAGGGCACCGAGGCCGGGACGGTGATGCGCCTGCGGGGCAAAGGCATGCCCAGCGTATCCGGGAGGGGCCGCGGGGATCTCCACGTCATGCTGCGGCCGCGCACGCCGAAGAAGCTCTCGAAGGACCAGCGGGCCGCGTTCGAGCAACTCGCGAAGGTGCTGCCTCCCGAGAAGAACGATCCGAGGCAGAAGTCCGCCGGCGGCGACGACGACCGGGGGGTCTTCGAGCGCGTCAAGGACCTCTTCGCCTGATGCGCGACTGGCCTGCCCTGCTCCTCGAGTTCTCCGCGCCCGGCGGCACCGTGCCATCCCAGACTCCGCTGACGGACCTCGTCCCGGCCACCCTGGACGGGTTCGACGTTCTGGCCGTCGTCGAGCAACCCGACGGCAGTTGGCAGGTCTGTTTCAGGAACGCTGAGCAGCGGGCGGCGGCCGCCGGCGCGCTCCGCGCCCGTCACGGCTGCGAGGGCCTGCTGGTCGTCGAACGCGACCTCCCGGACGAGGACTGGGCCGCGCGATCGCAGGCTGCGCACCGGGCGATCCAGGTCGGCCGGATCCGTGTCGCGCCCCCCTGGGACCTGGACGGCGGGCCCGAGGACGGCACGGCGACGATCGTCATCGAACCGGCGATGGGCTTCGGCAGCGGTCATCACGCCACCACCCGGCTGTGCCTGTCGGCCCTCCAGCGCCTCGACTGCCGCGGCCGGCGTGTACTGGATGTCGGGACCGGCTCCGGCGTGCTCGCGCTCGCGGCGGCGGCGCTTGGTGCCCGGGCGGTCCTGGGTGTCGATTACGACGGCGACGCGCTGGAGAACGCACGGGGCAACGCAGCGCTCAACGGCCGGCCGGCCGCGGTGGAGTTCCTCGAAGCGGATTTCCGGCAGACCGAGATGGACCCGGCCGACGTCGTGCTGGCGAATCTCACGGGGAGCATGCTCGCGGATTGCGCCGCATCGCTGACGCGCCTCGTGAAGCCGGACGGCAGCCTGGTCGTCAGCGGCATCACGTCCGGGGAGCGCGACCGCGTGCTCGCGGCCTTCTCGGGGTGGAGCCGCGCCGAGTGGGTGGCCGAGGAGGACGGCTGGTGCGCAGCCGTTCTGCGAGTCCGAAAGCCCGGAGACTGACCGCGGCGCACCCCGGGGTCCGGCTCCATCTCATTTCCCGGCGACAGGCCTCGACAGCTCTCCCCACCGGTACAAGAGCACGCTCAGCGCGACAATCGGGGCCGCGTCGGCGCGCAACGTCCGCGGCCCGAGCGTCATCGGGACGCAGCCCGAGGCCAGGGCGGCCTCGATCTCGTCGCCACTCCAGCCTCCCTCGGGCCCGACGAGGACGAGGGCGGAGGATGGCGCCGCCGGCACGTCCGCGATGCCGGCCTCGACCGCCGCCGCCGACGGCTCCACCAGGATCAGGTTCGCCTCGCACAGGCACCCGGCCACGCACGCCTGCAGCGTGCGAGGGGGAGCGATCTCGGGGACGACCGCGCGCCCGCACTGCTTGACCGAGGCCACCGCCACGCGCCGCCACCGCTCGAGCCTCGCGCCGCGCTCGAACGCCGCCGCGGGAACCTCGGCCCGAGCCGTCAGCAGCGGCTGCACCGCCGCGACGCCCATCATGACCGCGTCCCGCACGACCGCGTCGGTCTTGTCGCCCTTGAGGACCGCCTGCGCGAGCGTCACGCGAACGCGGCACTCCGCCGCCGGCGTGACGGCGTCTCCGAGCTCGACCTCGACGGCCTGGCGGCCGAGCGCGGCCACGCGGGCCTCGCGCTCCGATCCCCGCCCGTCGAAGACCCGCACGGCCGACCCGACCTTCGCGCGAAGCACACGCCGGACGTGATCGGCCTCGTCGCGAGGCAGGAGCGCCGTGCGCGCGCCGGCCGTGAGCGCGGGCAGATAGAGGCGCGGCACCATGCCGCAATTATAGACAAGCCGCGCTATACTCCACGGCAGGCCCTGCATGTTCTTTCGCGGACAGACCATCGGAAAGTACAAGATCCTCTCGGCCATCGGCAGCGGCGGATTCGGCACCGTGTACCTGGCCGAAGACACCTGGATCGGCAAGCGCGTGGCGCTGAAGGTCCCGCACCGGCAGGGCGTCAACTTCGGCGAACTCCTCCGCGAGCCCCGGCTGCTCGCCGTGCTCAATCACCCGAACATCGTCACGGTCCTGACCGCCGAGAAGCAGGACAGCGTCTTCTTCATCGTGATGGAGTACGTCCCCGGCGACACGCTGGAGACCATCATCGGGCGCGACGGGGCGCTGGACCTGCCCCGCGCCCTGGACATCACGTGCCAGGTCTGCAACGCGCTCGATCACGCGCACGGGCAGGGGGTGCTGCACCGCGACCTCCGGCCGGCGAACATCATCGTGTCGGACAGCGGGCTGGCGAAAGTCGCGGATTTCGGCACGTCGCGGTTCCTGGAGCTCGCGGCGATCGGGACGACGGTCATCGGCAGCCCGCCGTACATGGCGCCCGAGCAGTTCCAGGGGCGGGCGACGTTCGCGTCGGACCTCTATTCGCTCGGCGTCACGATGTACCAGATGATGACGGGCGTGCTGCCCTATCAGACGCCCGCGCCCGGGGACCTCGATCGCCTGATGCGCGGCGAGATGGTATCGCCTCCCCGGCTCCGGAACGCGCGCATCCCGCAGCGGGTGAACGACATCATCCTCAAGGCCATGGCCCCGGACGCGGCCGAGCGGTACCAGCGCGCGGCGGACATCCTCGAGGACCTGCTCGGCGCCGAGCGCTCCGCGCCCCGCCGGACCACGGACCGGCCGACGCCGGCCGTGAGCCAGGCGGGCTCCGGCGACACCCCGTCGGCGGCAGGCGCCTGGCCCGGGACGCGCGAGGTGCCCCAGCCGCGGTTCTGCTGGCAGTGCAACAAGCCCCTGCACGCCCGCACCGACCGCTGCCCGTTCTGTGGAGAGGCACAGTAGAATGGGACCCGGAACGCTCGGACCGGGAGCATCCTCCGGCCGCGAGCACGGTTTTTGCACTGGCCCGTAATCACGCCAAGGAGCGGACGATGGCTTTCTCCGGTACCGGCAAGATTTGGATGAACGGCAGCTTCGTCGAGTGGGCCGATGCCAAGGTGCACATCGCGACCCACGCCCTGCACTACGGCAGCGCGGTCTTCGAGGGCGCCCGGTGCTACGACACGCCGAAGGGCTCGATCTGCTTCAGGCTGGACGCCCACATGCGCCGGCTGGTGGACTCCGCCAAGATCTACCGGATGGACCTCGGTTACACGCAGGCCCAGCTCGAAGCGGCCGTGCTCGACACGATCCGGGTGAACGCGATGAAGGCCTGTTACATCCGCCCGCTCGCGTACCGCGGCTACGCCGCGCTCGGCGTCAACCCGCTCCCGTGCCCCGTCGACGTCGCCGTCCTCGTCTGGGAATGGGGCAAGTACCTGGGCGACGAAGCGCTCGAGCACGGTGTGGACGTGCAGGTCAGTTCGTGGTCGCGCATGGTGCCGGACTCGTTCCCGTCGCTGGCGAAGACGAGCGCGAACTACGCCAACGCGCAGCTCATCAAGATGGACGCGCTCGTCAACGGCTACGCCGAAGGCATCGCGCTGGACAGCTTCGGGTACATCAGCGAGGGGTCGGGCGAGAACATCTTCCTCGTGCGCGGCGGCGTCATCTACACGCCGCCGATGTCGGCGTCGATCCTGCCAGGCATCACGCGCGACTCGGTGATCACGCTCGCGCGCGGCCTGGGGTACACGGTGCGCGAGGAGATGCTGCCCCGCGAGATGCTCTACATCGCCGACGAGATCTTCTTCGTCGGCACGGCGGTGGAGATCACGCCGGTCCGCTCGGTCGATCGCATCGTGGTCGGCCCCGGCAAGCGCGGGCCGATCACCAAGGCGCTTCAGGAGGCGTACTTCGGCGTGATCAACGGCGAGGCGCCGGACACGCACCACTGGCTGACGCCTGTGGTCGCGTAGCGCACGGCCGGGCCGGAGCGGCCCGGGCGCGCGGCCGGAAAGGGAGAGCCGATGCATGTCAACGATCTGCTGACGACGGCCGTCGAGCACGGGGCTTCCGATCTCCACCTGAAGGCGGGGTCGGTCCCGATCATGCGCGTGTCGGGCGGCCTGGTTCCCGTCCCGGGCGCCCGGCGGCTGACCCACGAGGACACGATCCAGATGGCCGCCGCCGTGGTGCCGGCCGCGCTGCGGGAGCGCTTCAAGAAGTCGCCGGAAGTCGACCTGGCTTACTCCGTGGCCGGGCTCGGCCGGTTCCGGTGCAGCGTGTTCCAGCAGCGGAGCACGGTGGGCCTGGTCCTGCGCGTGATCCCGGTCCAGATCCGCACGATCGAGGAACTGCACCTGCCGGCCGTCCTGTCGAAGATCGCCGACGAGGAGCGCGGCCTCGTGCTGGTGACCGGGACGACCGGGAGCGGCAAGAGCACGACGCTGGCCGGCATGATCGACCGGATCAACCGGACACGCTGCGTCCACGTCCTGACGGTGGAGGACCCGATCGAGTTCCTCCACAAGGACTTCAAGGCCATCATCAACCAGCGCGAGGTCCAGACCGACACGCGATCGTTCGCGCACGCCATGCGGGCGGCGCTCCGCCAGGACCCGGACGTCATCCTCGTCGGCGAGATGCGCGACTTCGAGACGGTCGAGACCGCCCTGCTGGCCGCCGAGACAGGCCACCTGGTCTTCTCGACGCTCCACACGCTGGACGCGACCGAGTCCATCAACCGCATCATCGCGGTCTTCCCGCCGCACCAGCAGAAGCAGATCCGGCTCCAGCTCGCGTCGGTGCTCCGTGCCGTGATCTCCCAGCGGCTCGTGCCGCGCGCCGACGGGCAGGGGCGCGTGCCGGCCGTCGAGGTCCTGGTGACGACGCCGTTCATCCGCGACTGCATCGTGGACAAGGAGAAGACGCACCTCCTCCAGACGGCGATCGCCGCGGGCACGTCGCAGTACGGCATGCAGACGTTCGACCAGTCGCTGCTGGGCCTGCTGCGGCGCAACCTCGTGACCTACGAGGAGGCGCTCCGCTGGGCCACGAACATCGACGAGTTCAAGCTCAAGGTCCAGGGCATTGCCACCGCCTCGGAAGCCGCCCAGGAGCAGATGGCCCGCGACGTTGTCGGGAGCGAGCCGGCTCCCGAGGTCACGCGGTTCAGCCGCTGACGAGCCGTGAGGCGCGCCGCGTTGCCCGCCGTACCGGACGATCCGGCCGAGGCCCGCAAGGCCGCCTACGTCACGGCGCTCCGCTGGCTCGCGGGGCGCGAGATGTCCGCCGCGCGCATCCGTGAGCGCCTTGGGATCCGGGGGTTCTCGCCGGACGTCATCGAAGACACCCTCGCACGGCTCACCGGCAACGGCGCGGTCGACGACAGCCGGGCGGCCCTCTCTGCCGCGCGCAGCCTCGTGGCGGTCCGGCTCCGCGGACGGCACCGCGCCAGCCGGGAGCTGGAGCGCCTCGGTTTCGGCAAGGACGTCGCGGCCGCGGCGCTCGGCACGGTCCTCGCCGAGGTCGACGAGGGCGCCGTGGCCGCCCGTCTCGTGCGCTCCAAGTTGCGGGGCCGGAAGGCGATCACCGAAGCCGCGGACTACAAGCGCATCTTCGATGCCCTGCTGCGGCGGGGGTTCTCCCCGGACCTCATCCGTGCCGCCCTCGCGCCGTACTGGCGGCGTGGCGACGGGGAGCGGGAAGAGCCCGAGCAGGACTGAATTCAGAATTCAGAATTCAGAATGAGTCCCGGCGTCGCGCTGCCGAACTGGTGGCACCCGTCCCCTTGTCCCCTTCCCACTGGCGCCCAGCCCCAGCCCCTGGCCCCTGGCCCCTCGTCCCCAGCCCCCACGCCCCGGCGCCTGTTGCTACAATGGGAAGATGACTTCCAGCGAACTGCGCGGCACCTTCCTGTCCTTCTTCGAACGAAACGGCCACCGGGTGGTGGCCAGTTCGCCGCTGGTGCCTGGCGACGATCCGACGCTGCTCTTCACCAACGCCGGAATGAACCAGTTCAAGGACGTGTTCCTCGGCAAGGACCGCCGCGAGTACCGGCGGGCCGCAACGTCCCAGAAGTGCATGCGCGTCAGCGGCAAGCACAACGACCTCGAGAACGTCGGCCCGTCGCTTCGGCACCACACGTTCTTCGAGATGCTCGGGAACTTCTCCTTCGGCGACTACTTCAAGGA
>CAZBIP010000017.1:19812-30346 GCA_964491885.1 uncultured Vicinamibacterales bacterium | reverse complement strand
GCCTGCTGGACGTCTTGCGCGACGGCCACGACGCGCGGATCGTGCCGAAACGGAGCGCCGTCGCGCTGGCCGAGCGCATCGTCGAGCTCATCGACGCGCCGGGCGAGCGGCGGCGGCTGGCCGCGAACGCGCGCGCGACGGGCGCCGGGTACGACATCGGCGCATTCGTCCGCAAGATGGAGCGGCTGTACGTGATCCTTCACGACGTGTCGCGCCGGACGCACCGGAAGGGTGTCCTCGCGGAAGACCTGTCGTTCCTCGACGGGAGGCAGGCGTCGTGAGCGCGGTCGCCGCCCCTCACCGGCGTGACGCGCGGCCCGGCCTCCTGGCGGCGGCGGTCGCCCTCTGCGTGTACGGCGGCCTCGCGCTCTCGGTGGATTTCCCGCGCGCGGCCTTCGGCATCCAGAGCGACGAGGCCACCTACTACATGATGGGGCACAGCCTCGCGTCCGACGCCGACCTGGCGTACCGGCGCGAGGACCTGTCCCGCGTGTGGCGCGAGTTCCCGTCGGGACCGTCGGGCGTCTTCCTGAAGAAGGGGCGTGACCTCGACGTCAGCCTGACCGGCGGCCCGCCGTTCCTGCGTGTCGAGAGCCGGCCCGACCCGGACCACGCGCGGCTCTTCTACGGCAAGTCGTACATCTACCCGCTGTTCGCGTCGCCGTTCGTGGCGATCCTGGGCACGAACGGCTTCCTCGCGTTCCACGCGCTGCTCATCGGCCTCGTCCTCCTCGCGGGCTATCTCTTCCTCAACGCGCGCTCCTCGCCGGCCGTCTCCCTGCTGCTCGCGTCGGGCTTCCTGATGGCGTCGGTCGTGCCGACCTACTTCGTCTGGATCACGCCGGAGCTGTTCAACTTCAGCCTCGTGACCCTGGGATACTTCTGCTGGCTGTACAAGGAAGTGACGCCGCGCGAACTCGCGCCCCGCGGGACGCGCTGGCTGTGCGCCCCCGCGTCCGATCTCGCCGCCGCGGCGCTCCTCGCGGTGGCGACGTTCTCGAAGCCGTCGAACCTGCTGCTCGTCCTGCCGCTGCTCCTCTGGCTGGCGCTCCGCCGCCAGTGGCGGCGCGCGATCATCGCCGGCCTCGTCTTCGCCGCCGTCGGGGCGGCGCTCCTGGCGGGAAACCTCGCGATCACGGGCGACTGGAACTTCCAGGGCGGAGACCGGCGGACGTTCTACGGGTCGTTCCCGCTGCAGGATCGAGGGCTGGCGTGGGACGACGTCGGGCAGGACCGCGCGACGAACCGGGTGCTCTCCGAGGTCATCTTCGACCCGCGCGTGTTCTGGACGGTCTTCAGGCACAACCTCGGCTACTTCCTCGTCGGGCGCTACTCGGGACTCCTGCCGTACTTCTTCCCCGGGTTGTTCGCGGTCGCCGCGTTCCTGCTCGCGCGCCGGAAGCGCGAGCCCTGGCAGTGGCTCGTGCTGGGCGCAGCCGCGGCCGAGGCGCTGCTGCTGCTCATCTGGGTGCCGTACACCTACAACGGCGGCGGCGGCTCGATCGGCAACCGGTACTTCGTGAACACCTACGGCGTGCTCCTGTTCCTGCTGCCGCCGATCGCCGGGGCCGGAGCCGCGGTCGTCCCGTGGGTGGTCGGCTCGCTGTTCTCGGCGCAGATCACCTTCAACCCCTTCTTCGCGTCGTTCAACCCGGGCGACCCGGCCAAGCATGGCCCCTTGCGCGCGCTGCCCGTCGAGTTGACGCTCGTGAACGACCTTCCGATCAACACGCAGCCGAACCGCGCCCGCATCTGGTTCGGGGAAGGGCGCCGATTCCAGATCTACTTCCTCGACGACAACAGCTACAGCCGCGAAGACCTCAGCTTCTGGGTGCGGGGCCGCGCGAAAGCGGACCTGCTCGTGAAGACCGTCGAGCCGGCGTCCGCGCTCGACCTCGACCTGGCTGCCGGCGACGCCGCCACCACGGTCACGGTCACGCGAGGCTGGTGGTCCGAGCGCGTCGAACTCGCACCAGGGGCCACGGCGCGCGTCAGCGTGCCGCTCGACGAGGGGTTCCCGTACAACGGCACGCGGGTGTGGCGCGTCTCGGTCCGGACGAGCGCCGGGTTCGTGCCGTACTTCCTGACGGCGGGATCGCAGGACACGAGGTTCCTCGGCGTCCGCGTCAAGCCGGAACTGCGGCCGTAACCGGGGGCGCGGGGCGGGTGTCATGAAAATCGGCGTCGTCATCTCGAGCCCGCCCCTCGCAGAGGGCGGACATCTCGTGCTGGCTCGATCGCTCGTGCAGGCGCTCCGGGAGGCCGGGCACGAGGCGGGCCTCATCCTGACGCCCCAGAACCGCTTCGGCCGCCTCGCATCGTCGTACCTGGCGACCTGGCTCATCGACGTCGGCGTCGCCTACGACGGGGCGCCGCTCGACCAGGTGATCTCACTGCGGTTCCCGGCCTACGCCGTCCGGCATCCCCGGCACGTCGTCTGGCTGAACCACCGGATGCGGGAGTATTACGACCTCTGGGACCGGTTCCTCGCGACGCTGCCCTGGCGCGCCCGCCTGAAGGAACGGCTCCGGCGCCGCATGCTGCACGCCGTAGATCGGCGCCTGCTGACCCGGCACGTGTCGAAGGTCTTCACCATTTCAGGGACGATCGCGGAGCGCCTGCGGCGGTTCGGCGGCATCACGGGCGAGGTGCTCTATCCCCCTGCGCCGCAGCGGGCGTACCGGTGCGACGGCTACGGCGACGAACTGTTCGCGGTCTCCCGCCTCACCCCGCTCAAACGCATGGACCTGCTGCTCCGCGCGCTGGCGGAGCCCTCCGCCCAGGGCGTGCGGTGCGCCATCGCCGGAGAGGGCCCGGACGCCGAGCGGCTCCGCCGCCTCAGGCTCGACCTCGGCCTCGAAGGGCGCGTGACGCTGCTCGGCAGGATCGAGACCGACGACCTGATCTCGCGCCTGGCGACGTGCCGCGCCGTCGTCTTTCCGACGTTCAACGAGGACTACGGGCTCGTGACCGTCGAGGCGTTCGCCTCGCGCAAGGCCGTCGTCACGTGCGCGGACAGCGGCGGCCCGTCGGAACTGGTGCGGGACGGCGAGTCCGGCTTCGTGTGCGAGTCCACGCCGGCGGCGCTCGGCCTCGCGATGGCGCGCCTCGCCGGCGATCGCGCGCTCGCGGAGCGGCTGGGCGAAGGCGGCCGGAAAGCGGGCGCCGGCATCACCTGGCCCGGCGCCGTCGAGCGGCTCGTCCTCCGGTGACCGGCAGCCTCTCATGGCCTACCGCAGCACACTCGAGGCCCGCATCGCGCGGAAGGTGACGCGGGCGATCACCGCCTACGATCTCCTCGCACACGGCGACCGGGTCATGGTGGCGCTCTCGGGCGGGAAGGACAGCTGGGCGCTCATGCAGATCCTGGACGTCCTGCGCCGGCGGGCGCCGATCACGTTCAGCCTCGTCGCGGTCACCGTGGACGCCGGGTTCGAAGGCTTCAGACCGGACCTCATCGGCGAGGCATGCGCCGCCCGCGGATGGGAGCACCACGTCGAGCGCACGTCGATCGGCCCGGTCATGGACGACCTGCTCGAACCGGGCGAGACGCCGTGCTCGCTGTGCGCGCGTTTCAGACGCGGGGTCCTGTATCGGATCGCCGGCACCCTCGGCGCGACCAAGATCGCGCTCGGCCATCACCTCGACGACGTCATCGAAACGGCGTTGCTGAACCTCTTCTTCGCGGGCGCGCTGAAGGCGATGCCGGCCAGGCTGGAGTCCGACAGCGGCGGACACGTCGTCATCCGGCCCCTGGTGCTGGTCGGCGAGGAGGACTCGCACGCCTACGCGCTCGAGAGCCGCCTTCCGGTGCTGCCGTGCCGATGCCCGGCGCGGTCCGCCGGCGATATGCAGCGCGCGCGGGTCAAGCAACTCGTGGCGAGCCTGGAGCAGGAGCACGCCGGCGTGAAGGCCTCGATGCTGCGGGCGCTCGCCAACGTCGTCCCGAGCCACCTGCTGGATGCCCGCCTGTCCAGCACCCGTCAGCGCCGGCGCGAGGAGGCCCCGGCCGGCGGAGGGGCGGAGGATCGAGAGCGGGGGAGCGCATGAGGGCGGTCGTTCAGCGCGTGAGTCGCGCACGCGTCACGATCGACGGCGAGCGCGTGGGGGAGATCGGGCGCGGCTTCCTGGCGCTCATCGGCGTGGCCGCCGACGACGGCCCGGCTGACGCCGCCTACGTGGCGGGAAAGATCCGCGACCTGCGCGTGTTCGACGACGAACACGGGAAGATGAACCGTCCCCTGGCAGACGTCGGGGGCTCCGTGCTGGCGGTGTCGCAGTTCACGCTCTACGGCGACTGCCGCAAGGGCAGGCGGCCGTCCTTCGATCACGCCGCGCCTCCGGAGACCGGCCGCGCGCTCTTCGACGCGGTCGTCGCGAGCCTCCGCTCTGACGGGGTCCGCGTGGAGACGGGGAGGTTCCAGGCGCACATGGAGGTCGAACTCGTGAACGACGGCCCCGTGACGGTGCTCGTCGACAGCCGCAAGACGTTCTGAGGGGCTACGTCAGGGCGTAGAAGCGCTCCAGATCGGAGACTTCGGCGCCGGTCCTCGCCTCGTCCCAGCCCAGTTCCCTGGCCATGATCGCCGCCGACGCCGCCACGGCCTCGCGGCCGGGGAGGGTAGCCGCGCCGAGCGGCAAGCGCCGGAGGAGCACGTCCGAGAGCGTTCGCGCCATCTCCTCCCGGACCGCGTGCACCACGGCCGCGCGCGGGAATGGCACGCCCGGAGCGAGAGGCTCGGCGAGCGTCGGGTCCTCGCGGCACAGGCTCACGACCCGCCGCCACCGCGTGCCGTGCGTCGCCACGACCGCCGCCAGCGCGCCCGGCGCCAGCAGACCGCCGGCTTCCGCTTCGGCCCGGCCCGTCTCCGCGTCGAGGCTGTCCAGGTCGGCGCCAGGCAGGCGAGTGATGCCAGTCCGGCACGGCGGTGCCGTGCCGCCGAGTTTGCGGACCACGCGATCGACCGCCTGTTCCGCGACGCCGCGCCCGGTCGTGTACTTGACGCCGACGATCGACAGCGCGCCCGCGACGCCCTCGACGTCATGATCGTGAATCTGGTGATGCCCCATCAGGCCGAGCACCCCGTGCCGGTCGCGCACGGCCGGGACCACCCCCCGGTGCACGAGCGTCACCTCTTCGGCCGCGAGCGCGAGCGCCGGAAACGCCGAGTTCACCTCGTCCACGAACGACAGCACTTCGGCGCGTCCCACGGAAAGATCGTCCGGTCCGGCGGGCTGGTCCGAATGCGACGTGCCGACCAGCATGCGACCGTTCCACGGCATGATGAGGAGCAGCCGGCCGCCTGACGTGGGGGCGCCGACGGCCACCGGCCCCGCCGGGCGGGAGGTCACGAGATTCATCGCCTTCAGGAGGGGATACGCCGGTGCCGCGCCGAGCTTCTCCATCCACGGACGGCACGCGGCGCCCGCCGCGTTGACGGTGATCCGGGCCTCGACGTCGACGTGACCGCCGCCGAGCCGGTCCAGGGCCCGGATGCCCCGCGCCCGGCCGCCGGACACCAGCGGTTCGACCGCCTCCACGTAGTTGGCCAGCGCCGCGCCGTTCTCGGCGGCGGCCTGCGCAAAGGCGAGCGTCAGCCGATCCGACTGCGGCATCTGGTAGTCCGACCAGACCGCCGCGCCGGTCGCCTCCGACCGGGCGCTCTCTCCGAACACGCGGCGGTACTCGTCGAGGCCGACAACGCGCCCCGCTGGAAGCCGGAGCCAGGACGGCACGCCGGCGTTGCGGTCGTACCCGAGGGTCGCGTCGGCCAGGAACCCGGCACGCAGGGCCCACGTCGAACGCGTGAGCTTGCGCGTCGTCGCCATCGCGAACGAGAGGGGCGTCACGAGATGCGGCGCGATACGGGCTACCGCGCGCCGCTCGCAGATCGAGAAGCGGGCCTTGCCGAGATCCCCCGTCTGGAGCGAGCGCAATCCGCCGTGAACGGTCTTGGCGTGGTTGAAGGAACTGCCGCCGCCGAAGTCGCCGCGATCGACGAGCGCAACCGAGAGACCCCGCTGGGCGGCGTCGTAGGCGACGGCGAGTCCATGGATGCCGCCGCCGACGACGAGCACGTCGAACGAGCGGCCAGTCAGGCGCGAGAGGTCACGTGTCATGACGATGCCGGATCCCGCCGGCGCGTTGCCGGAAACGCTTGAGTATTCTATAGTACGCGCCCGTGACCGACCGACACGCGCCCCCGGGGCCCGGGACGTCCGAGGTCCGGGCGTACTGGAACCAGCGCATCCACGACCTCGACATCACCGTCCACCCGGTGGGGTCGCCAGGCTTCTTCGCCGACCTCGACGAATACCACTTCGACAAGCTGCACCACCTGCCCCGACTCGTCGACTTCGACGGGTTCGCCGGCAAGCGCGTCCTCGACGTCGGCTGCGGCGCCGGCGTCGACCTGGCGCGCTTCGCGAAGGGCGGCGCACGCGCCACCGGCGTGGACGTGTCGGAGGAGGCCGTCGGACTGGCCCGGCTGAACCTGGGCCAGCGCCAGTTGAGCGCCGGGCTCTGCGTGGGGGATGGCGAGACGCTGCCCTTCCCGGACGACTCGTTCGACTTCGTCTTCGCCCACGGCGTGGTCCAGTACGCGCGGGGCGACCGCGCCGTCGTGGAGGAGTGCCGGAGGGTCGTCAAGCCGGGCGGCACGGTCTTCATCCAGGTCTACAACCGGATCTCCTGGCTGAACGCGCTCTCGCGCGTCATGAAGGTCGAACTCGAGCACGAGGACGCGCCGGTGCTCCGCAAGTACAGCCCGGGCGAGTTCCGCCGCCTCCTCGGCGGTTTTCGAGCGGTGCGCATCGTGCCCGAGCGCTTCCCGGTGAAGTCGCGACTTCACGGCGGCTGGAAGGGCGCCGTCTACAACGGCCTCTTCGTCGGCGCGTTCAACGCGCTGCCGCGGCGGATCGTCAGGCGGTTCGGGTGGCACTTGCTGGCGTTCTGCCACAAGTAGCGTTCCTGCCGCGCCTGGGGTGAACACGTGGGACTCGAACTCGCCAAGGCTCACGCCTACGGCAATGACTTCCTCTACCTCGAGACCGACGCACCGGGGCGGGAGGACGGCCCGGCCCTGGCCCGGACGCTCTGCGATCGGCACGCGGGCGTCGGCGCCGACGGCCTCATCCTCTACCGGCCGTCGCCCGATGGGGCGGTCATGCGACTCTACAACGCCGATGGAAGCCCGTCAGAGGTCTCGGGCAACGGCGTGAGGGGACTCGCGGCGCTCAGGTGCTGGACGGCCGTGCGCGGCGGCGCCGCCGTCCCGGAGACGCTGGTCATCCGCACGGATGCCGGCGACAAGCGCGTCTCCGTGCTCGAAGCCGAGCCTCCGCGCTTCGTCTGCCGCGCCGCGATGGGCGCACCTGCCGGCATCCGGCGCGTCACGCTCGACGTCGCTGGCGAACGGATCCCAGTGATCGCCTTGCGCGTGGGCAATCCTCAATGCGTTGTCCTCGAGCCCGTGCTGGACGAAGGGCGCTACCGAAGGCTGGGCCCCGCGCTCGAACGCCACGCCTTCTTCCCCGAGGGCACGAACGTCGAGTTCGCGGCCGTCGAGGGCCCCGGCCGCGTGCGGATCCTGATCTGGGAACGCGGCGTCGGCCCGACGACCGCCTCGGGCACCGGGGCGTGCGCGGCGGCGGTCGCCGCGATGGCGTTCGCCGGCGTCGCACGGGACGCGGAGGTCGTGTCGCCGGGCGGCTCGCAGCGAGTGGAGTGGGACCCGTCGCTGGGGCTGTTCCTCACCGGATGGGCCGAGGTGCTCTGGGAGGGGCGTTGGACCCGTTGATCAGAAACCGCCAGCAGGCCGTGGAAGCCGTCGAGGCCTACTCGCCGGCCGAACAGCAGTTCAACCGGCGCCGGAAGACGGCTGGCCTGGTCTTCGGACCGATCCTGTTCGCGGCGCTGCTCGCGGCGCCTCTGGCCAGCCTCCCTGCGCCCGCCCACCGCCTCGCGGCCATCCTGGCGCTCGTCATCGTGTTCTGGGTGACCGAGGCGCTGCCGCTGGCCATGACGGCGCTGCTCGGCCCGCTCCTCGCCATCGTCCTGCAGGTGGCGCCAGCCTCGAAAGCGCTGGCGTCCTTCGCCGACCCGATCATCTTCCTGTTCATCGGGAGCTTCATCCTCGCCGAGGCCATGCACGTCCACGGGCTCGATCGGCGGATTGCCTTCACGGCCCTGTCGTCGCGCCTGGTCGGGCGGAGCGCGGGACGGCTGCTGGCCGTCTTCGGCGCCGTGTCGGCGTTCCTCTCGATGTGGATCAGCAACACCGCCGCCGCGGCGATGATGTTCCCGATCGGCCTGTCCGTCGTCAGCTACCTGTCCGCCCAGGACGCCGGCCGGGCGCCGCGGTTCCGCCGCTTCGCCATGGTGATGATGCTGGTCACGGCGTTCGGCGCGTCCATCGGGGGCATGGCCACCCCCATCGGCACGCCGCCCAACCTCATCGGCATCGGCATGCTGCGGGACCTCGCGGGCGTGGACATCTCGTTCTTCAGGTGGATGACCCTCGGCCTGCCGGTGTCGCTCGGCCTGTACACGCTCCTCGTGGTCGGCTTCTGGATGGCAGGCGCGCGCGGCATCCGGCTGCCCGGCGGCACCGCCGACCTGGTCCGAAGCCAGATGGCGGATCTCGGCCGGATGTCGCGCGGCGAGCGCAACGTCGTCACCGCCTTCGGGGTCACCGTCGGTCTCTGGACGCTGCCCGGGGTGCTGTCGATCGCAGGGCTGCGCGGATCGTGGTTCGGCCGGGGCTACGAAGCCTCGATGCCCGAGTCGGCCGCCGCGCTGACCGGGGCCCTGCTCCTGTTCCTCTTGCCGGTGGACTGGCGCCAGCGCCGGTTCACCATGAGGTGGGACCAGGCCGTGCGGATCGAGTGGGGCACGATCCTGCTGTTCGGCGGCGGGCTCGCGCTCGGATCGCTGGCCTTCTCGACCGGGCTCGCCCGGGCGGCCGGCGAGGCCGTGTCGGCCTGGATGCCGTCGCACTCGACGCTCGCGTTCACCGCGTTGTTCACCTGCGTCGCGGCGGCATTGTCGGAGATGACGTCGAACACCGCGTCGGCCAGCATGCTCGTGCCCATTGCGATTGCCGTCAGCCAGGCCGCCGGGATCGATCCGCTGCAACCGGCGCTCGGCGCCACGATGGGCGCGAGCGTCTGTTTCATGCTCCCGATCTCGACACCTCCGAACGCGATTGCCTACAGCTCGGGTCACGTGCCGATCGGCGCGATGATCCGGTACGGCGCAGGCGTGTCGCTCGTCGCGTGCGCGACAATCGTCACGATGGTGACGCTCGTCGGGTCGTGGCTCCGCTGACAGCCGCGAAGCAGTTTTTGCGTACGCCGCGCGCCGCCGGCGCGCAGTTCTCGACAGGCCCGCCCCGGAACGGGCCGTGAGGTTCCAGGCGGCCGTCCGTGCCTCGCGCGCGGGGCGGCCGTCACAGAAAGCCGATTTTGCGGCAGCAGCCCCCGCGCCCGCCGACGACGCCCCCGAACCGCATCTGAGCACGACGATTGCAGGACCTGTTCCGAGGTCTGCCTGCGCACGCCGACCTCCCGATTCGGTGTCTTCACGGAACGGTCGAGATGGCCCACCGCCGCGCGACACGTCCTGCCGCCCGCGATCGACCGCGCGAGAAGCTCGCGCGCCTCGGGCCGTCGGCGCTCGGCGACGCCGAGCTGCTCGCCCTCGTGATCGGGTCCGGCACCTCGGGCACGAGCGCGCTGGGCCTGGCGGAACTCGTTCTCCAGGCATCCGGCGGGATCCACGGCCTGCCCGTCTGCTCGGCGGAGGAACTGCGGCGCGTCCCCGGCGTCGGCCTGGCCCGCGCGGCCCAGGTGCTGGCCTCGGTCGAACTCGGCCGCCGCACCCTGCTCCGCGAGCCCCCCGACCGGCCGATGCTCAGGACGCCCGGCGACGTCGCGGTCTACCTGCTCCCGGAGTTCGGGGCCAAGCCGGTCGAGCAGTTCGGCGTGGTCCTGCTGGACGCCAAGCACCGGCTGCTCAAGACCGTCGTCCTCACCATCGGCACGCTGGACCGCAGCTTCGTCCACCCCCGTGAAGTCTTCCGGGAAGCGACGTCCTCGCGTGCAGCGGGCATCGTGTTGTTCCATAATCATCCTTCGGGCGATCCCGAGCCGAGCGCCGACGATCTGGCCCTGACCCGGCGGATGGTCGCTGCCGGCGAACTCATGGGAATCGACGTTCTCGATCACCTGGTCCTGACCGCGACGCGGTACGCGAGCATCCGCGAGCTCGGCCGGGTGGGTTGATGGTGGTGCGCATGGGCCGTGTCCTGTACTTCGATTGCTTCTCGGGCGCGTCGGGCGACATGACGCTCGGCGCGCTGATCGACCTCGGCGTGCCACTCGACGGCTTGCGGGAGGCCCTGGCCGGCGTCGTGCCCGCCGACTGCCGCCTGACGTCGACGCGGGTGTCACGCTCCGGGATTGGCGCCGTGCGCTTCGTGGTGTCCGAGGGCGACGCCGCGCCGGACGCCGACGGGCACGGCCACGACCATGG
>CAZBIP010000017.1:7776-19712 GCA_964491885.1 uncultured Vicinamibacterales bacterium | reverse complement strand
CGGCCACGTCCACGCGCACAGCCATGACGGGCCGGCAGCGGAGACCCGTCCCGAGGCCGCCGAGGCACACTCCGTGCACCGCGGCCTGCCGGAGATCCTGGCCATGATTGCCGGCAGTGGCCTGCCGGCGGCGGTCAAGGACCGGGCGAGCGCGCTCTTCGAGCGCCTCGGTCGCGTCGAGGCGGGCATCCACCAGGTGCCCGTCGAGCGGGTCCACTTCCACGAGGTCGGGGCCCTGGATTCGATCGTGGACATCGTCGGGGCCGTGTGGGCCATCGACACGCTCGGGGCGTCGCGTATCGTGGCCTCGCCGCTGAACACCGGCGGCGGCACCGTCCGCAGCGCGCATGGCGTGCTTCCCGTACCCGCGCCGGCGACGCTCGGCCTGCTCGAAGGCGTGCCGTCCTACGGCACGGAGGGCGCGGGCGAACTGGTGACGCCGACCGGCGCGCTGCTCGTCACCGGCCACGCCTCGTCCTTCGGGCCGATGCCCGCGATGACCGTGCGGAAGATCGGCTACGGCGCGGGGCGGCGCGACGTCCCGGGCCGGCCGAACGTGCTCCGCGCGGTCCTGGGCGACGAGCCCGGCGGCGGCCACGGGCGGATTCTGTCCATCGAGTGCAACGTGGACGACATGAACCCGCAGTTCTTCGGCGGGCTCTTCGATCGATTGCTCGGAGCCGGCGCGCTCGACGTGTTCTTCACCCCGGTCCACATGAAGAAGAACCGGCCCGGCACGCTCGTGACCGTCCTGGCGCCCTCTTCGGCCAGAGAGGCGATGACCGAGGTGCTCTTCAGGGAAACGACGACGATCGGCATCAGGTATCACGACGTCGATCGCGAGTGCCTCTCGCGCGAGTGGACGACCGTGACGACGCGGTTCGGACCCGTGCGGATCAAGATCGCGCGGCGCGGCGACGCCGTGGTGAACGCCGCGCCGGAGTTCGACGATTGCGCCGCGCTGGCGGCGTCCGCGAACGTGGCCGTGCGCGAGGTCCACCAGGCGGCGCTCCAGGCCTACTACCAGGCGGCCGCGCCGTGATCGATTCGCACGCCCACCTCGCCGACGAGGCCTTCGGACCCGACGCCGGCGCGGTGGTGGCACGCGCCCGCGCGGCCGGCGTCGACGCGATCCTGTGCGTCGTCGACGCGAGCGACCGGGACGAGGGCGCCCGAGCGGGAGCCCTCGCGCGAGCCTGGGACGGCATCAGGACGACCGCCGGCGTGCACCCCCACGTCGCGGCCGCGTTCGCCGGGCGGCCGGAAGCCGCGGCGGACCTGGTGGCGGACAGGCTCGCAGCGGACCCGTTCGCCCGCGCGATCGGCGAAGTCGGCCTCGACTACCACTACGACTTCGCGCCCCGCGAGACCCAGCGGGCCGTCTTCGCCGCGCAAGTGGCGCTGGCGGGCGCGATTGGACTCCCGCTCGTCGTGCACACGCGCGAGGCGGACGACGACACCGTCGCCATCCTCGAGCGCGAGGGCGGCGGACGGGTGCGCGGCGTGTTCCATTGCTTCTCGGGCGACCGCGGCCTGGCGGCCGAAGCCGTCCGTCTGGGCTTCCACGTGTCGTTCTCGGGGATCCTCACGTTCCCGAAAGCCGAGGGCATCCGCCTGGCCGCGGCCGGGGTCCCGCTCGACCGCCTGCTCGTCGAAACGGACGCGCCCTACCTCGCGCCCGTCCCTCACCGTGGGCGCCGGAACGAGCCCGCGTGGGTGGCCCTGACGCTGAACGCGCTGGCGGAGATCCGGGGAATCGAGCCGGATGCGATGGAAGCGCGCATCGCCGTGAACTACCGAGACCTCTTCGCGCCGTGAGGGGATGGAAGGCCTCAAACCCCTTACCAGCAGGGACTTCGGCGCGTTGACAGGCCCTGGTGATTGTGGTCTGATGACTCGTTGGCCTCATCTGCCGTGGACAAGACCTTACTGAGCCTGTCGGACATCTTCGATCCGGTCCGCGACGATCTGGCCAAGGTCGACGCGGAGTTCGCCCGCCAGGTCGAGTCGCGGGTCGAGTTGATCCCCAGGATCGGGAAGTACATCCAGTCCGGAGGCGGCAAGCGCATCCGGCCGGCGGTGCTCCTGACCGCCGCGCGCATGTGCGGCTACCAGGGGGACCGCGCGGTGCTCTATGCGGCGGTGGTCGAATTCGTCCACACCGCCACGCTGGTGCACGACGACATCGTCGACAACTCGCCTCTGCGACGCGGCCGCACGGCGGTGCACTCGCAGTGGGGCAGCGACGTCTCCGTTCTGGTCGGCGACTACCTCTACATCAAGTCGATGGCGCTGGCTCTGACGCACGACGAACTCGAGATCGTGCGCCTGCTCGGCGACGTGACCCTGCGGATGATCGAAGGCGAGCTGTACCAGCTGACCAAGAACGGCGACCCGGACGTGACCGAGGACGAGCACTTCGAGATCATCCGGCGCAAGACCGCCTATCTCTTCAGCGGGTGCGCCCGCATCGGGGCGATGCTCGCGGGCCAGCCGCCCGCCAGGGTCGAGGCGCTCGGGCAGTACGGGTTCAAGCTCGGCATCGCGTTCCAGCTGGTGGACGACCTGCTCGATCTCACGGGCACCGTGCAGTCGCTCGGAAAGCCGGTGGGCGGCGACCTCCGCGAAGGCAAGCTCACGCTGCCCGTCATCGCGCTGATGCAGCGCGCGGACCCCTCGGCCAGGGATCTGATCGGATCCGTCCTGCGGGAGCGGTCGCTCACGCCGGAGCAGTGGCAGACGATCAGCGCGCTCCTCGCTGCGCACGGGACGATCGACTACGCCTACGAGCGGGCGGTCCAGTTCGCGCAGGAAGCGAAAGCCCACCTGGAGGAGTTCCCGGCGGGCGAGGCCCGGGACGCCCTCGCCGCGCTGCCGGATTACGTGCTGCGCCGGGACCGCTGACCCCGCGCGCCTCCCTGCTGGGAGCCGCCGCGCACCCGCCAGGCCGACGAGGACCCGGATGAACGACGCTGAACGCCTCGCGGAGCTCCGCCGCGTCATTCGCGAACACGAGGAGCGCTATTACGTCCTCGCGGATCCGACGATCTCCGACCACGAGTTCGACAGGCTGATGGCCGATCTGCGCGAGATCGAGGCGCGCCGGCCGGACCTCGTCACGCCGGATTCCCCGACGCAGCGCGTCGGCGGGCGCCCGGCCGAAGGCTTCTCCACGGTCGAGCACAGCGCGCCGATGCTCAGCCTGGACAACGCGTACTCGAGCGACGATCTGCGCGCGTTCGACGAGCGCGTGCGGCGCCTGGCGGATCGAGAGGCCGGGGACCCGCCCGTCGTCTACGTGGCGGAACTCAAGATCGACGGGCTCAGCATCGCGCTCACCTACGAGGACGGCGTGCTCGCGCGTGGCGTCACGAGGGGCGACGGCGTGCGCGGCGAGGACGTCACGGGCAACGTCCGGACGATCCGCGCCATCCCCCTGCGCCTCAAGGGCGAGAGTCCGGGCACACTCGAGGTGCGGGGGGAAGTGTACCTGCCGCGCGCCTCGTTCGACCGCGTCAACCGGGAGCGCGAGGACGCCGACGAGCCCGCCTTCGCCAACCCGCGGAACGCCGCCGCCGGCACCATGCGCAGCCTCGATCCGTCCGTCGTCGCCCGGCGCGGGCTGTCGGCCTTCGTCTACCAGGCCGCCGCAGGAGACCCCGGGCCGGCGGAACACGCCGGCGCGCTGACGCGCATGCGGGACCTGGGCCTGCCGGTCGAACCGCACTGGCGGGTGTGCGACGGCATCGAGGCCGTCGTCGCCTACTGCGGGGAGTGGGACGGCGGCCGCCACGCCCTGGGGTTCGACACGGATGGCGTCGTCGTCAAGGTGAACGACCTCGCCCTCCGCGCCAGGCTCGGCGCGACGAACAAGTTCCCGAGATGGGCGACCGCCTACAAGTTTCCGGCGCAGCAGGCGCGGACGCGCCTGAAGCAGATCGCCGTCAACGTCGGCCGGACGGGCGCCGTGACGCCGTACGCGGTGCTCGAGCCGGTGGCGCTCTCGGGCTCGACGATCCAGATGGCCACCCTGCACAACGAGCAGGAGATCGCGCGCCGCGACATCCGGCCGGGCGACCTCGTCGTCATCGAGAAGGGCGGCGACGTCATCCCCAAGGTCGTCGGCCCCGTCCTCGACGAGCGGCCGCCGGACGCGCTCCCGTGGGCGATGCCGCGAGCGTGCCCGTCGTGCGGGAGCCTCCTCGTCAGGCCGGACGACGAGGTGGTTTGGCGGTGCCTCAACGGGTCGTGCCCGGCCCGCATCCGGAGGAACATCCTCCATTTCGCTTCTCGTCGCGCCATGGACATCGAGGGGCTCGGCGAGGCCCTGGTGGATCAACTGGTGGACCGGGGGCTCGTCACCGACGTGGCAGGGCTGTACGACCTCGATGCCGCCACGCTGGCGGGCCTCAGCCGGATGGGGCCGACCTCGGCCAGGAACCTCGTCGGGCACATCGCGAAGAGCCGCACCGTCGAGTTCTGGCGCGTGCTGTTCGCGCTCGGCATTCGCCACATCGGCGAACGCGCGGCACAGACGCTGGCCGCGGCCTACGGATCGATCGACGCCCTCGTGGCGGCGCCGGCCGACCAGATGCAGGCGGTCCGGGACGTCGGACCGGTGGCGGCGGCGTCCGTGCGGAGCTACCTCGACGAGCCCCACAACCTGGCGCTGGTCGAACGCCTGCGCGCGGCTGGCCTGCAGCTGGCCGGTGCCACACCCGCCCCGGCCGCGAGCCAGCCGCTGGCGGGCCAGACGTTCGTCCTGACGGGCACGCTCGCGTCGATGCCGCGCGACGAGGCCGAGCGGGCCATCTCCGCCCTGGGCGGCCGCGTCACGGGCTCGGTCTCGAAGAAGACGACGTTCGTGGTCGCAGGAGCCGATCCCGGCAGCAAGCTGGACAAGGCCCGGCAGGCCGGCGTGGCCGTCCTCGATGAGGCCGCATTCCTGCGCCTTATAATGAAGCCGTGACCCGCCGCTTCACCCTCGTCACCGTCGTCCTGGCGTCGGCCCTGGCGTTCCTGCTGGGGCTGGTGGCGGCGGGCCCGGCCAGGCCGTGGGCCTCCACCCGCGGGTCGGCACCGTCCCCGCCTTCGGCCGGGCGCGCGCCGTGGGCTCAGCGGTCCGCGTTGCCCCACAGCTTCGCGGACGTCGTCGCAAGGGTCAATCCTGCGGTGGTCTACCTCGAGGCCGCCACGCCCGTCCCGCCGGAGCGGCAGGAAGGGGCTCGCGGCGGCGAGCGTGCCCGGCCGCCGGCCGAGCACGAGGACACGTGGGACCAGGCGGATCGCGATTCCGGGAGCGGGTTCATCCTGAGCGCCAACGGCGAGATCCTGACGAACCACCACCTCGTCGACGGCGCCGAACGGCTCGTGGTGACGCTCGCGGACGGCCGTTCGATGCGCGCGCGCGTGCTCGGGGCGGACCCCGACATGGACCTCGCCCTCATCAAGATCGACGGCGTGGCGGGGCTCCCGACCGTCGAGTTCGGCGATTCGGGGTCGCTGCGCCCCGGCGAATGGGTGTGCGCCATCGGCAACCCGCTCGGCTACGAGCACACGGTGACCGTCGGCGTGGTGAGCTATCTCGGCCGGAAGCTCTTCGACGAAGGGCTGGACGACTACATCCAGACCGACGCGGCGATCGACCTCGGGAACAGCGGCGGCCCGCTCATCGACGCGTCGGGGAGGGTCGTCGGCATCAACACGGCCGTGAGCGCGGAAGGGGAGCACATCGGCTTCGCCGTCCCGATCAACCAGGCGCGCGACGTGCTGGACCAGCTCCGCGAGCGCGGGCGGGCCCTGCGCGGGTACATCGGCGTCAGCCTCCACGACATCGACACGGACCTGCGCCACGCGCTCCGGCTGGGCGCCGTCGAGGGCGTGCTCGTCGAGGACGTCACCTCGGATTCGCCGGGCGAACGCGCGGGCCTCAGGCGCTACGACGTCATCGAGTCGGTCGAGGGCCGCGGCGTCCGCACCGCGTCCGCGGTGACGCGCGACATCGCCGCGAGGCTGCCCGGGACCCCGGTCCGGCTGCGGGTCGTCCGGGACGGGCGCGGACAGGAGCTGACGGTGCAGCTCGCCGAACGCCCGCTGCGCGAGCCCCGGCCGGCCGGAACGCCGGGCGAGCGCACCTCCGGCAGCGCGCCGGAGCGCGGCGGGATCGGGTTGGCGGTCGAGGACCTCCCGGCGGCCCCCGGGCGATGGCGGCTGCCCCCCGGGCTCTCGGGCGCCTTCGTCGCCCGTGTCGTGCCGCTCAGCCCGGCCGACGACGCCGAGATGCAGCGGGGCGACGTGATTCTCGAAGTCAACCGCGTTCCGGTGCGTGGCGCCGCGCAGTTCAGGCAGATTGCCTCGTCGTCGTCGCCGGGCGAGGCGCTGACGTTCTACCTCTACGATCCACGGTCGGGCCAGCGGTTCATCCGGACGCTCCGGGTGGCCCCGCGGCAGTAAGCCGCCTCACGTCACCACACCATGAAGCCACGCATCCTGGTCATCGACGACGAATCGGCCATCCGCGACTCCATGCGGATGATCCTGGAGTACGAGGGCTACGAGTTCTCGGGCGCCGGCACCGGCGAGGAGGGCATCGCGATCGTGGAGCGCGAGGCCGTCGACCTCGTCTTCCTCGACATCAAGATGCCGGGGATGGACGGCCTCGAGGTCCTGAGCAAGCTCAAGGCCGTCGCATCGGCCGTGCCGGTCGTCATGATCTCGGGCCACGGCACCGTCGCGACCGCGGTCGAGGCGACGAAGCTCGGGGCCTTCGATTTCATCGAGAAGCCGCTCGCGACGGAGCGGATTCTGCTCGCCATCCGGAACGCGATCGAGACGAGCCGGCTCAGGGACGAGAACGTCACGCTCCGCGGCGCCATCGAGCCGCGCCACGAGATCGTCGGGTCGAGCCCGGCGTTGCGCGGCGTGTTCGACGCCGTCAGGCGGGCGGCCCCGACGAGCGCCACCGTGCTCATCCGCGGCGAGAGCGGCGTGGGCAAGGAACTCGTCGCCCGGATGATCCACCGCAACAGCCTGCGCGCCCGCGAGCGGTTCGTCCAGGTGAACTGCGCCGCGATCCCCGACGAGCTGATCGAGTCGGAGCTCTTCGGCCACGAGAAGGGATCGTTCACCGGCGCCACCGACAAACAGGTCGGGAAGTTCGAGCTGGCCGACCGCGGCACGATCTTCCTCGACGAAGTGGGCGACATGAGCCTGAAGACCCAGGCCAAGGTCCTGAGGGTCCTGCAGGAGGGCGAGGTCGAGCGCCTGGGATCGTCGCGCACGCTCAAGGTGGACGTGCGGGTGATCGCGGCGACGAACAAGGAGCTCGAGCGGGAGATCGAGAAGGGGCAGTTCCGCGAAGACCTGTTCTTCCGCCTGAGCGTGATCCCCATCGCCATCGCGCCGCTCCGCGAACGGGCGGAGGACATCCCCGCGCTGGTCCGGCATTTCGCCGACGTGTTCACGCGCGAGAACAACTTCCGGCCGAAACGCTTCACGCCGGAGGCCGTCCAGGCGCTGCAGCGCGCGCGCTGGAAGGGCAACGTGCGGGAACTCAGGAACGCCATCGAGCGCCTGATCATCATGACGCCGGGCGACGTCGTCGACGTCGCCGACCTGCCGGAGTCGGCGCGGCCGGCCTCCCAGGCGGCGCCGCCTCCCGAGGAGAGCGCCGACCGGCCGGGCACGCTCCGCGAGTTCAAGGAGTCGGCCGAGCGCGCGTTCCTGATCGAGAAACTGCGCGAGAACGACTGGAACATCTCGAAGACGGCCGAGACAATCGGGACGCCGAGGAGTAATCTGTACAAGAAGCTGGAGCAGTACAACATCCGCCAGGAGACCGACGCCTAGGCGGTGACGCTTCCGCCGCAGTCAGCCAGACGACCGCTGTTTTCGGACCGCTCCCGCAAGGGCGGCGGCCGGAAAGGGAGGAAAGTCCGAACTCCGCAGGGCAGTGCGCCGGGTAACGCCCGGTCAGGGTGACCTGAAGGAAAGTGGCACAGAAAATATACCGCCCGCCTTCGCGCGCTGCGCGCGCTTCGGCGAGACAGGCTCGAAAGGGCTTGCTGAGCCGCGGCCCGCAGGGCGGAGGAGGGTAAGGGTGAAAAGGTGCGGTAAGAGCGCACCGCGCCCGCGGTAACGCGGGTGGCAGGCAAAACCCCGCACGGAGCAAGACCAAATAGGGAGGCGCGACGAGAGCGGCCCGCTCCATGCCTCCGGGTTGGTCGCTAGACCCCGCCAGCGATGGCGGGGCCAGAGGAATGGTCGTCGCCTCGCCGGAGCGCCGCAAGACGCGAAGGCGGGGAGACAGGATTCGGCTTACGGCTCGACTGCGGCGGATCTTTTCGGAAGGGCGCCGGCACGGCGCCCGGCGGCGCGAGGGAGACGATGGCGGCTTTTCTGGTGACGGGAGGGGCGGGCTTCATCGGGTCGCACCTGGCGGAGGCGCTGGTGGCGCGAGGCGATCGCGTGCGCGTGGTCGACAGCCTCGTCACGGGCTACCGGAGGAACCTGGACGCCGTCCGGGATCACGTCGAGTTCATCGAGGGTGACCTGGCCGACGCCGACGTCGCGCACCGCGCGGTCGAGGGCATGGAGTTCGTGCTGCACCAGGCCGCGATCCCGTCGGTGCCGCGCTCGGTCGCCGAGCCCGTCTTCTGTCACCGCGCCAACGTCGACGCCACGCTGAACGTGCTGGTGGCGGCGCGCGATGCGGGCGTTCGGCGGCTGGTGTTCGCGGGCTCGTCGTCCGTCTACGGGAACGAGCCGACGCAGCCCAAGCGCGAGGAGATGCCGCCGGACCCCCTGACCCCGTACGCGCTGCAGAAACTCGTGAGCGAGCAGTACGCCCGGATGTTCACGGACCTGTACGGCCTCGAGACCGTCACGACACGCTACTTCAACGTCTTCGGCCCGCGGCAGGACCCGTCGTCGCCCTACTCGGGCGTGATCTCGATCTTCATCCGGTCGCTGCTGGACAACCGGCCTCCGACGATCTACGGGGATGGCGAGCAGACGCGCGACTTCACGTACGTGGCCAACGTCGTCGACGGCGTGCTGAAGGCCTGCGAAACGCCAGGCGTCGCCGGCGGGGTCTTCAACATCGCGACGGGAGGCCGAATCTCCCTCAACCACCTCTTCAACGTGCTGCGGACGTTGACGGGGTCCGCCGTCGAACCGGTCCACGCGGCGCCGCGCACCGGCGACGTCAGGGACTCCCAGGCGGACATCGGGCGCGCCGGAGCGAAGCTGTCCTACTCGCCGCGTGTCGGTTTCGAAGAGGGCATCGCCCGCACGCTCGCGTGGGCGCGCACGCAGCCGTCTGATCTCCGCTGAGACTGCCGCGGGGCCGGCGCGTCCCGCAACCCCAGTCACCCTTCGCGCGCGTCCAGGCTCCGCGGGCCCGCGCATCCCGTCCGCCTTCACCGCCAAGGCGCTTGCCGCTCAATCAGATCCGCGTACGCGCCGAGTCCCGCACGTGACGGCCCCGCGTTTGCGACTCCGACCCTCGGCTCGGCGCTTCCGGCGAGCCGCGCGGTGCCCGACCTCCACCGCGCCTGCCCGCCGGGGCGCCGCGCCCGTCGGCGCGGCATCCCGCCGTGCCAGGAAGGGAGCATACCGTGCGCAAGACACTCGTCGCCGCCTCCTGTGTCGGATTCATGATCGCCATGCTGGCCAGCCCCGCGGGCGCCCTGCCAGGCCAGCCCCAGGCTGCCGCCGCGAAGACCGCGGCCGCCCAGGCCGTCAACATCAACACCGCCTCGGCCCAGCAGTTGGAGGGCCTCCCGGGAATCGGAACCGCCACCGCCGCCCGCATTGTCGAGTACCGGCAGAAGAACGGCGGCTTCAAGAAGATCGAAGAGATCATGAACGTCCGCGGGATTGGCGAGAAGCTCTTCCTGAAGATGAAGCCCCAGCTGACGGTCTCCGCCGCGAAGGCCGACCCCCAGTGACGCCTGCGAGCCGGCTCTCCGGCGCCGGCGCGGCCCGCGCGTGCCGCGCCGGGGAGGCCGGCCAACTCCTGCTGGAACTCGTAATCGCCGCCGGCGTCGCCTGCGTGCTCGGCGGCGCCGTCGCGCCGCAACTGACCGCGCAACGCGACGCGGCCACCGCGGCGGCGGCCGCCCGGCACGTCGGCGCGCTCATGCACGACGCGCGGGCGCGATCGCTGCGGCACGGCACCACGACCGCCCTCGTCTTCCGGACCGACGGCCTCTCGATTGCCTTCGCCGCGTTCGTGGACGGCAACCGCAACGGCGTGCTCTCCGCCGACATCGCCCGGGGAGCCGATCGGCAGGTGACGCCATGGGGAACCCTCGGAGACGACTTCCCGCGTGCCTCGTTCGGCATCATCCCGGGCGCTACCGATCCGGACTCGGGCGCCCCGCTCGCAGGGACGCCGCTGAAGATCGGTGGAAGCGGCATCTTGTCGTTCGGGCCCGATGGGACGTCCACCTCGGGCACCC
The DNA here is from genome assembly GCA_964491885.1 of uncultured Vicinamibacterales bacterium. Taxonomy (GTDB): domain Bacteria; phylum Acidobacteriota; class Vicinamibacteria; order Vicinamibacterales; family JAKQTR01; genus JAKQTR01. The sequence continues at coordinate 9,249 of CAZBIP010000017.1, read as the reverse complement.
TTTACGTTCGAGGCCCGGGACTCCAGCAGTTCGCCCTGCGGGCTCTCGGGGCGACCGGCCGCACGCGGCTGCTCAGGTTCGACCCGGGAGCCGGGACCTGGACGGCACCGTGACAGAGGGGGAGCGCCGCGCCCACCCGCGCAAGACGGCCAGGAGCCTGCCCCTGCAGGTGACGGCCAAGCTCAGGACGGGAGCGCCGTTGCGGATCATCGACCTGTCGCCGGACGGCCTGCTCGTCGAAACCACCGCCCGGCTGCTGCCCGGACACGAGGTGGACCTCGTACTCCAAAGCGAGTCGGGACAGGAGACTCGCCACTGCCACATCGTTCACAGTCGCGTCGCCACGATCACCGGTGCGGCCGGTCTGCGCTATCGGGCCGGACTGCATCTGCATAGGGGTAGTCACTACTCGCCGGCCGCATCAGTGCCCGCCGCCGGGCACCTTCTACCCGCGAAGCACGGGAACTCGCGGGACAATCCCGCGGCGCGTGCTGGCGTTTCCGAACCGGAGGGCGGTGGCACGATAGTTGGAAATGGTCGCCTACCATGAAGACCCTGCCCGTGATGCCTGCTCCGGGCCGCAACCGATGTGCGGCATCTGGCGCGAACCGCTGTCTCGTGGACGACGTCCTGAAGGGACTCCAGCGTCACCACGGCGACGGCGCGGCTGGCCGCTCCCTCTCGGAGGCGGTGGAGCGGGCCCTGCTGCGCCAGCTCCCGGTCCGATGGGTGCGGGTCCGCGCGCAACTCGCGGGCGCAGGCAAGCCATCCGCCTCGACGGACGGCGAAGAAGACGTCGTGAGCGTCCCGGTCCCGTCCAGGGGAGGGGGGCTGTCGTGGGTGGTCGAGGCGGGACTCCACGCGGGTCATGCCTTGTCAACCGAGCAGTGGCGCACGCTGCGCCTGGCCGCAGGCATGTGGGAGCTGGCCAGCGAGTTCGGCCGCAAGGGCGGTGAACTGCCGCGGATCCCGCAATGGCGCCACGACGTCCGCGACGGGGCGGCCCCCCTCATCGGCAGCAGCCCGGCCATGTGCGTGCTGCGCGAGCGGATCGAGCGCGTGGCCGCCACCGACTTCACGGTCCTGATTGAAGGCGAGAGTGGCAGCGGCAAGGAACTCGTCGCGCGCCAGATTCACGACCTCAGCGCGAGACGCCGCCATCCCTTCGTCGCGCTCAACTGCGCCGCCATCGTGGACACCCTGCTCGAAGCTGAACTGTTCGGCATCGAAGATCGGACCGCCACGGGCGTCAGAGGACGAAGGGGAAAATTCGAGCACGCGTCCGGCGGCACGTTGTTCCTGGACGAAGTCGCCGATCTGTCGGCGTCGGCGCAGGCCAAGCTGCTGCGGGCGATCCAGGAGCGGGCCGTCGAGCGCGTCGGCGCCAACGTCAGTCACCCGGTGGACATCCGGCTGGTCGTCGCGACGAACCGACCCCTGCGGGACTTGGTCAGGCAGGGGGCGTTCCGAGCG
>CAZBIP010000017.1:0-7766 GCA_964491885.1 uncultured Vicinamibacterales bacterium | reverse complement strand
CCTGTTCTACCGCCTGAGCGGGATCGAGCTCCAGGTGCCGCCGCTGCGCTGCAGGCGCGAGGACATCCTGGAACTCGCCCGCTACTTCCTGGTCCGTCACGGCGGGCTCCGCGCGCTGAAGCTGTCGCCGTCAGCCGAGGACGCGCTGTTCACCTATGCCTGGCCCGGTAACGTCCGCGAACTGGAGCGGATGATGGAATCGGCCGTCGTGCTGGCCAAGGGCCTTCAGGTCGAGTTGGCCGACCTGCCCGCCGAGGTTCGCGGCCAGTTCGGCGAGGTGCTGGAACCGGCGATGCGGCTTGGCGAGACGCTCCGATCGTGGGCGGGCCGCTACGTGCGCCTGGTGCTCCACCGCTGCGGCAACAACAAGCGTGCGGCGTGCGGCGTGCTGGGGATCAGCTACCACACGCTGCGCACGTACCTGCGGGAGCGCCCTCCGGCAGACGTGCTGGCGGTCCACGGCGAGGTTGGGGTCGAGTGGCCGCCGGCGGCGGTCGCTGTCTCGGCGGTGCACGAAGACCCGCCGAAGGAGGCGGAGCGAAGGATGCCGGTCGGGGCGTGAGTCCGGCGCCTGCATTGGGGAGGTCGGCCAGCGCGGGGAACCGCGCGCATACCGGGTGCCTCCGGTGCCGTCGGCAGCAGGGCAGGCGTCGGGCCGGTCGTCCGGCCCGGCGGGGTCGCAGGCTGACGACGTCCGGTCCGCGCAGCGACGCTGCGCGGCGCCGTCTGGAGGAGTCGTCGTGAGGATGTTACATGTGGCGGAGTGTGCAGCGATGGGATGGGTTCTGACGGCATCGGGCGCGGTGGCCGGCTTGCCGGCCACCGTCGCCGTCCCGGCGCCGTGTGCCGTCCAATCGGTCCAGCAACGCCTGGAGCGGACGGACGTTGTGGACGGGGCCACGAATGCCCGTCTGCGCCTGACGCGGAGGGCCGATGGAGCGGTCCAGGCGTCGTTCGCGACGGGCGACGTCGAACTCCGGAGGGTCGTTCAGCCCAACGGAGACTTCCACGTACGGCTGGCCGCGCGGCAGGACCTCGTGGTGCTCGTGCGCACGGGCAACCGGCTGCGGGTGTCGCGAAACGGCGGCTCGGCTCTCGTCGCGCTTGACCAGGCCGACGAGGATGGACTCGACGCCGCCCAGCAGGTCCTGGCGGGTTCGCGCGCGGCGCGGGCCTTCCGGCAGCTCGCCTCGCGCCTGGAGCCGGCGACCCTGGGGTCCGCGCCGGGCGTGTCGATCGACCTGGCCGACGCCTGGCTGGCGCTGCTCCAGGGTGACACCGGGGCCGTCGGGCGCCGGGCGGCGCCGGGCAGAGCGTCGCTGGTCCTGGCCCGGCTCGGCAGCGCGGCGACCTGCTACGCGGAATACGAAGGAGAAGTCGTCGCCGCCTGGGACGACTTCTCGCAGTGCTGCGACGACGTGAAGTGGTACCCGGGCATGCAGGAAGTTTGCGCCTTTGCCTGGCTCCTGCGGGTGGAGTCGGCCTGGTTCCGGTTCATCGCCTGCTCGTCGTTCCCGCTCAAGGTGGAGTAGCCATGCGCCAACGCCTGCGCCACGCGCTCGTCACGCTGGCCGCGTCCGTCTTGGTCGCCGGGGCCGCCTCGGCCGCGATTCTGCCGGCGCTTCCGGAGGCCTGGCGGGGCCCCGCGGTGCCATGGACCATCCTGCTCGCGGCCCTCGTCCTCGTCGCGGCCGCGCGACGCCGCAGGAGGCCGGCGCGATAGGGCGGAGAGGGGGCTTCGGCCGGCCCGCGCGGCTTGACCGGTGTCCAGCCGGCATAGTAGTGTGAGCTGGTCTCAGCCCCTCTCTCATCCCATGAATCACTCCACATCCACCCAACTCAAAACGACTCCGCTCAGCGACAGGCACCGGGCGCTCGGCGCGCGCATGGTGCCCTTCGCCGGCTGGGACATGCCCGTCGAGTACGCCGGGCTGTCCCAGGAACACCTGGCGGTCCGCACCCGGGCGGGCCTCTTCGACGTCACGCACATGGGACAGGTGGAACTGGCCGGCAAGGACGCGCTGGCCGCCGTGCAATGGTTCAGCAGCAACGACGCGTCCCGCCTGAAGATCGGCCAGGCCCATTACTCCGCCCTGACGACGCCGGCGGGCACCTTCGTGGACGACATGCTGGTCTATCGGTTCGCCGACGACCACTTCCTGCTCGTCGTCAACGCCTCCAACGTCGACAAGGACTTCGCGTGGATCGCCGAGCAGACCCGCAGGTTCGACGTGTCGGCCGTCGACACGAGCGCCCGCTACGCGCTCATCGCGCTCCAGGGCCCGCTCGCGAGGCAGGTCATGCAGCGGCTGACGAGCGTGGACCTGTCGTCGATCAAGTACTACTGGTTCGCGCACGGCGAGGTGGCGGGCGCGCGCGGCACGCTGTCGCGGACGGGCTACACGGGCGAGGATGGCTACGAGGTCTTCGTGCCGCCGCAGCAGGCCGTGCAGGTCTGGGACGCGATCCTCGAGGCGGGACGTGACGACGGCGTCGTTCCGGCCGGGCTGGGTGCCCGCGACACGCTCCGGCTCGAAGCGGCGATGCGGCTCTACGGCAACGACATCGACGACACCACCACGGTGCTCGACGCGGACCTCGAGTGGATCGTCGGCTGGAACAAGGGCGACTTCCTGGGGCGCGCCGCTCTCGCCGAGCAGAAAGCCCGCGGCCTGGTGTCGACGCTCGTCGGGTTCGAGATGACGGACCGGGCCATCGCCAGGCACGGCTATCCCGTGGTCATCGACGGCGCCGTCGCGGGGCGGGTGACCAGCGGCACGCAGACGCCGTTCGTGAAGAAGGCGATCGGGATGGCCTACGTGCCCGTCACGCACGCGGCGCCTGGCGCCGAGTTCGACGTGGACGTGCGGGGCCGCCTGGCCCGCGCGCGCGTCGTGCCCCTGCCGTTCTACAAGCGACCGAGAGGGTGACATGTATCCTGCCGACTTGAAGTACACGAAGGACCACGAATGGATCCTGCTGGCCGGCGACACCGGCCGGGTGGGCGTCACGGACTATGCCCAGAAGCAGCTCGGCGACGTGGTGTACCTCGACCTCCCGCAGGTCGGCCGCACCCTGAAGGTCGGCGAGAGCTTCGGGACGGTCGAGTCGGTGAAGGCGGTCTCGGAGCTGTACAGCCCCGTCGCGGGCGAGGTCGTCGCCGTGAACACCGACCTGGCCGCCGCGCCCGAGCAGGTGAACAGCGCCCCACACGCCAGCTGGATGATCGAGATCCGCCTGTCCGAGCCCGGTGACGTCGCGGCGCTGCTGGGCGCCGCGGAGTACACGGACCTGGTCAAGTAGACCCCGGCTCCGTCCGGCGCCGGCCTGCGTGTCCCGGGGGACCGTGCCCGTGCGCCGGCCCCGCCCGTCAGTTGGTCCGTGTTCGCGCGGCCGCGCCCTTCGCGCGCGCCCCCGCGACGAGGTCATCACTCATGAGCCGTGACATCACCGGATCGTTCCAGTTCCGCCACATCGGTCCCCGCGCCCACGAGCGCGACGCGATGCTCGCCGTCATCGGCGTGCCCTCGCTCGACGCCCTGATGGACGAGGCCATTCCGGCGAGCATCCGCCTCCCCGCACCGCTCGAAGCCGCGCCGCCGGAGTCCGAGCACGGCTTCCTGGCGCGGCTCCGCGACGTCGCGCGGAAGAACCGTCCCATGACGTCGCTCATCGGGCTGGGCTACCACGATTGCGTGACACCGGCCGTCATCCTCAGGAACGTGCTCGAGAACCCGGGCTGGTACACGCCGTACACGCCGTACCAGGCCGAAATCGCCCAAGGCCGGCTCGAAGCGCTCCTCACGTTCCAGACGATGGTGGGAGACCTGACCGGCATGCCGGTCGCCAACGCCTCGCTGCTCGACGAGCCCACCGCCGCCGCGGAAGCCATGACGATGCTCCGTCGGATCCAGGGAGGCGCGCGGCCGATCTTCCTGGCCTCGTCCGGGTGCTTCCCCCAGACGCTCGACCTCCTGCTCAGCAGGGCCGAGCCGCTGGGCATCCAGGTCGTCATCGCCGACCCGGCGGACATGGCCTTCGACGATCGCGTCTTCGGCGTCCTCCTGCAGACGCCGGACGAGCGAGGCGCGCTCCTGGATCTGCGTGACGGCATCGCGAAGGCGCACGCCGCCGGGGCCCTCGTGGCGGTGGCGACGGACCTGCTGTCGCTGGCGCTCGTCACGCCGCCGGGGGAAATGGGCGCCGACGTCGTGCTCGGCAGCGCCCAGCGGTTCGGCGTGCCGATGGGCTACGGCGGCCCCCACGCGGCCTTCTTCGCCACTCGCGATCAGTACATCCGTCAGGCGCCCGGCCGGATCATCGGCGTCTCGGTGGACGCCCAGGGCAACCGCGCCTACCGGATGGCCCTGCAGACCCGGGAACAGCACATCCGGCGCGACAAGGCGACGTCGAACATCTGCACGGCCCAGGCGCTGCTCGCGACGATGGCGGGGCTGTACGGCGTGTATCACGGCCCCGCCGGCCTGACGCGGATCGCCTCGCGGGTGCACGGCCTCGCCCGTGAACTGGAGCGCCGGCTGACCGCGATGGGCTGCGCCCAGCGCAACGCCGACTACTTCGACACGCTGGCCATCGCCGTTCCCGCGCCGGCGCGCGACGCGATCCGGGCCGCCTCGGTCGAGTCGGGCTACAACCTCCGCTTCGACCCCGCGCGGCCGGACGAGATCGGCATCAGCCTGAACGAGGCCGTGGAAGAGCGCGACCTCGACGCCGTCGCCGGGGTGTTCGCCAGGGCCCTCGGGGCGGCGGACCCGGGCGCGCGGGCGACCGCGCCCGCATCGGCTTCGGGCTGGCCGCCCGCGCTCAGGCGGACTTCGGCCTTCCTCACGCATCCCGTCTTCAGCCGCTACCACTCCGAGACTGGCATGATGCGCTACCTGAAGTCGCTCGAGCGCAAGGACGTCGGCCTCGACACGTCCATGATCCCGCTCGGCTCGTGCACGATGAAGCTCAACGCGGCCGCCATCATGGACGCGATCACCTGGCCGGAGTTCGCCGGCATCCATCCCTTCGTTCCGGCGGACCAGGTCGGGGGGTATGCGGAGGTGATCGCCGGGCTCGAGGACGCGATCCGGCGCGTGACGGGCTTCGCCGCGGTCAGCCTCCAGCCCAACTCCGGGGCCCAGGGCGAATTCACGGGCCTGATGGTCATCCGCGCCTGGCACCGCGACCGGGGAGATGCGCACCGCAACGTCGTCCTCATCCCGTCGTCTGCGCACGGCACGAACCCGGCCAGCGCGGTGATGGCGGGCATGAAGGTCGTCGTCGTGGCCTGCGACGCCCACGGCAACGTGGACGTGGAGGACCTGCGCGCGAAAGCCCGGGAACACGCCTCCGCGCTCGCCGCGCTGATGCTGACGTACCCCTCGACGCACGGCGTCTTCGAGGACGCGGTCCAGGAGATCTGCCGCGTCGTGCACGCGCACGGGGGCCAGGTCTACATGGACGGCGCCAACCTCAACGCCCAGGTCGGCCTGACGAGCCCGGCGGTCATCGGCGCCGACGTCTGCCACCTGAACCTGCACAAGACCTTCGCCATTCCACACGGCGGCGGGGGGCCGGGCATGGGACCGATCGCCGTGGCCGCCCACTTGGCGCCCTTCCTGCCTGGCCACGTGCTCGTCGCGACCGGCGGAGAGAAGGGCATCCGCGCCGTGTCGGGAGCGCCGTACGGCTCGGCCGATATCCTGCTGATCTCGTACGCGTACGTGTCGATGCTCGGGGGCGAAGGCCTGACCGAGGCCACCAGGCACGCCATCCTGAACGCCAACTACATCAAGTCGCGTCTCGAGGCGCACTACCCGGTGCTCTATACCAACGCGCGGGGCCGCTGCGCCCACGAGCTCATCTTCGACCTGCGCGCGTTCAAGGCCGCGGGCGTCGAGGAAGGCGACGTGGCCAAGCGCCTCATGGACTACGGCTTCCACGCGCCGACGGTGTCGTTCCCGGTGCCGGGCACGCTGATGGTGGAGCCGACGGAAAGCGAGCCGCTCGACGAACTCGATCGCTTCTGCGAGGCGATGATCGCCATCCGCCAGGAGATCCGCGACGTCGTCGAAGGCCGGAGCGACCCGAAGGACAACGTCCTGAAGAACGCGCCGCACACCGTGGCCGTGGCGGCCGCGGACGCCTGGACGCACCCGTACTCGCGGGAGCAGGCGGTCTTTCCGCTGCCGTTCGTGAAGGCCAACAAGTTCTGGCCGAGCGTCGGACGGATCGACAACCCGTACGGCGACCGCAACCTGATGTGCGCCTGCCCCCCGATGGAGTCCTACGCCTCCGGTCCGTCGGGAGACTAGCTGCGTCCCGGGTGCCCGGGCCGCGCCCCGACCGACGCCCGGGCCCTGACGCGGTACGCCTCGAGCAGGCGCCGTGTCACGGGGCCGGGCCGGCCGTCCCCGATCGTGCGGTCGTCGACCCGGACGATCGGCACGATCTCCTTCGTCGTGCTCGTCAGGAACGCCTCGTCGGCCCCGAAGAGGTCCGCGTCCGTGAGCACCGCGTCGTGAACGGGAATGCCCGTCGCCGCCGCCACTTCCTCGACGAACTCGCGCGTGATGCCCGCCAGCAGCCCGGCGTCGAGGGCGGGGGTGAACGTCTCGCCGCTCTTGACGAGGAAGAGGTTCGACTGGGAGCACTCGGCCAGTTCGCCGCGGTGGTTGCGCATGATGGCCTCGAAGGCCGGGCCGCGGCCGAGCGCCTCCTGCATCGCCAGGATGTTGTTCAGGAGGTTGTTGGACTTGATGCGCGGGTCGATCGACTGGGGATGGTTCCTCACGATCGAGACCAGCGACACGGCGACGCCCCGCTCGTACGTCCCGGGGGCCGTCGCCGGCAGCGCCTTGACGATGACCACCAGCGACGGGTGGAGCGCCTTCGACGGGTCGTAGGTCATCTCGCCGATCCCGCGCGTGACGATCACGCGGGTATAGAACTCGCCGGCGGGGCGGCCGAGGCCCGGCCCCGACCGGTACGCGTCGATCGTCTCCCGGATGATGCGCGTCAGAGCCTCGTCCGGCCATCCCACTTCCAGCGTGATCATCGACGCCGACGCGCGGAGCCGCCGGAAGTGCCGCTCCGGGAGGAACAGCTCGCCGTCGTAGGTCCTGATGACTTCGTAGACGCCCTCTCCGTAGAGAAACCCGTGATCGAACACCGAGATCGTCGCCTCGCCGGGCCCGACGATCCGGCCGTTGACGTACGCCACCGCAGCAGTCATCCGCGTCGCCTTCCTGGCCTCCGGCGACGCGCGGCGTCGGTCGTCGCACGCGTGGCGCGGGGCCGTTCGTAACGTATCTCTTGTGGTAGAGTGCGCGCAAGCCGGGTGCGCGCGGTGCGCGGCGGGATCCGCGGGAGGAGGACCAGGTGCGCGTGTTGAATGGCGATCAGATGCGCGAAGCGGACCGGCGGACCATCGAGGAGATCGGCATCCCCTCGGCCGTCCTCATGGAGAACGCCGGCCGCCAGGTCGTCCTGGCGATGGAACGCGCCTTCGAGGATCTCGCCGGCGCCCGAGTCGCGGTGCTCGCCGGCCGCGGCAACAACGGCGGCGACGGCTTCGTCGCGGCCCGTGTGCTCTGGCAGATGGGGGTGGCCGTCCGGGTCTTCCTGGTGGGCGCGGCGGCGGAGGTCCGCGGCGACGCCAGGCGGTATCTCGAGGCGCTGGGGCGGCTCGGCGTGGACGTCGTCGAAGTGACCGGGTCCGAGGACTGGGAACTGCACGGGGCCGAGGTGCTCCGTCACGA
>CAZBIP010000016.1:13269-31609 GCA_964491885.1 uncultured Vicinamibacterales bacterium | reverse complement strand
CGATCCGCGAAGGCGGCCGGACGGTGGGCGCGGGGACGGTGACGGAGATTCTGGCCTAGGGACGAGGTCCTAGGCGCTGGGCGCTAGTCAGACTAGCCCCGAGCGCCTAGCCCCTAGCGCCTGGTGGGAAGCAGCTATGGCGACAGCATTCGGCGACAAGATCCGCATCCGGCTCAAGGCCTACGACTACCGCGTGCTCGACCAGTCGACGGCGGAGATCGTGGAGACCGCGAAGCGGACGGGCGCGCGGCTGGCGGGGCCGATCCCGCTGCCGACGGACAAGAACAAGTGGACGGTGAACCGCTCGCCCCACGTCGACAAGAAGTCGCGGGAGCAGTTCGAGATCCGCACCCACAAGCGGCTCATCGACATCTTCGAGCCCACGTCGCAGACGGTGGACGCGCTGATGAAGCTGGACCTGCCGGCGGGCGTGGACGTCGAGATCAAGGCCTTCGGGAAGGAACGTAAGTGACCATGGTCACAGGCATCATCGGCAAGAAGGTCGGCATGACGCAGCTCTTCGGCCCCGATGGGACCGTCCAGGCGGTCACCGTCATCAAGGCCGGGCCGTGCGTGGTCGTGCAGGCCAAGACCGCGGAGCGGGACGGCTACCAGTCGGTGCAGCTCGGCTACGTGGAGGAGCGCCCGGCGAAGGTCGTGAAGCCGCTGGCGGGGCACTACAAGAAGGCGGGCGTGCCGCCGACGCGCGTGCGGCGCGAGGTCGCCCTGGCGGCCGGCGGCGACGCGCCGAAGGCCGGCGATCCCGTGCTCGTCGCGGACGTCTTCAAGGGCGGCGAGCGGGTGGACGTCATCGGCCGGACCAAGGGCAAGGGCTTCCAGGGCGTGATCCGGCGCCATCACTTCGCGGGCGGCGCCGCGACGCACGGCTCGATGTTCCACCGGGCCCCCGGCTCGATCGGGGCCTCGTCCTACCCGTCGCGGGTCATCAAGGGCATGAAGGCCGCGGGCCACATGGGCGACGACCGCGTGACGACGCTGAACCTCCGGGTGGAGCGCGTGGACGCCGGCGAGCACCTGCTGCTCCTGCGCGGGGCGGTGCCGGGCTCGCGGGGCACCTACGTGGTGATCCGCAAGGCCGTGGCGGCCAAGCCCGAGCCGAAGCCGCAGCCCGAGAAGGCGAAGAAGGGCAAGAAGCACTCATGACGCTCGACATTGTCAACGCTCAGAACGAGAAGACCGGCTCTCTCGAACTCCGCGACGAGGTGTTCGGCGGCCGCGTGAAGGCGGACCTCATCTGGCAGTCCGTCGTGCGCGACCAGGCCGCGGGGCGGCGGGGGACGCACGCGTCGAAGACCCGCGGGCTCGTCAGCGGCACCGGCAAGAAGCCCTACAAGCAGAAGGGCACGGGCCGGGCGCAGGCCGGCGAGGCGCGGAGCCCGCTGTGGCGGAAGGGCGGCACCGTGTTCGGCCCGCAGCCGCGCAGCTACGAGTACGCCCTGCCCCGGAAGCAGGCGCGCGGGGCGCTGCGCGAGGCCCTGGCCGCGAAGCTCCAGGCGGGCGCGGTGGTGGTGGTCGACGCGTTCGCGCCGGTGGAGAAGACGAAGGCGGCGGCGGAGATGCTCGCGCGCCTCGGCGTCCCGGGTTCCGCCCTGGTGGTGGACGTGAAGCCGTCGGCGACGCTGGTGCGCGCCGTGCGCAACATCCCGGGCACGGTGTGCCTCGAGAGCGGCCGGCTGACCGCGCGCGACGTCATGCACGCGCGCCGGATCGTCGCGACGAGGGCCGCCGTCGAACGCCTGCAGGAGGTGCTGGGATCATGAACCTCACCGACGTGATCCGGCGGCCGCTCATCACCGAGAAGACGTCCATCCTGCGCGAGGACGGCAGGACGATCGTGTTCCACGTGGCGGCCGGCGCCAACAAGATCGACATCAAGCGCGCGGTGGAGCACCTGCTCGGCGCGAAGGTCGCCTCGGTGCGCACCTCCACCACGCACGGCAAGGTCAAGCGGCAGGGCCGGTTCTCCGGGAAGCGGCCAGACTGGAAGCGGGCCTACGTCCGGCTGCGCGACGGCGAGAAGCTGCCGGAGTTCCTGGAAGGCGCGTAGAGCGGGGTGGATCGATGGCTATCCGCAGTTACAGACCGACATCGCCCGGGCGGCGATTCCAGACGATTCAGGATCACGCGGACATCACGACGGCCAAGCCCCACAAGCCGCTGACCGAGCCCCTGAAGAAGTCCGGCGGGCGCAACAATCACGGCGAGGTGACCGTCTGGTGGCGGGGCGGCGGGCACCGCCGCCTGTACCGCCTGATCGACTTCAAGCGGGACAAGGTCGGCATCGCCGGCCGGATCCTGACGGTCGAGTACGACCCGAACCGGTCGGCGCGCATCGCCCTCGTGCAGTACGAGGACGGCGAGAAGCGGTACATCCTGCAGCCGGCCGGATTGAAGGTGGGCGACAGCGTGGTGGCGGGCGACACGGTGGACATCCTGCCCGGCAACCATTTGCCGCTCAAGAACATCCCGCTCGGCACGCAGTTGCACAACGTCGAGCTGCGGCCCGGCAAGGGCGGCCAGATCGCGCGCAGCGCGGGCTCGGCCGTGCAGCTGGTGGCGAAGGACGGCGCCTACGCGTCCGTCAAGATGCCGTCGGGCGAGGTGCGCCGCATCAACATCGAGTGCCGCGCCACGGTGGGGCAGGTGGGGAACCTCGATCACGAGAACGTCTCGCTCGGCAAGGCGGGGCGCACGCGCTGGCTGGGCAAGCGCCCGCACGTCCGCGGCGTCGCGATGAACCCGGTGGACCACCCCCTGGGCGGCGGCGAAGGCAAGACCTCCGGCGGCCGGCACCCGGTGTCGCCGTGGGGCGTCCCGACGAAGGGCTTCAAGACGCGGAACCGGAAGGCGACGGATCAGTTCATCATCACGCGGCGGCCCAAGTAGGGTCGCGGACGCGGGAGCGGAAGAGCGCTATGAGCAGGTCGCTGAAGAAAGGCCCGTTCGTCGATACCCACCTCCTCGAGAAGGTGGAGACGATGAACCGGGCGAACGAGAAGCGGGTGACGCGCACGTGGTCGCGCCGGTCGACGGTGGTGCCCGAGATGCTGGGGCACACGCTGGCGGTGCACAACGGCAAGAAGTTCGTCCCGGTGTACGTCACCGAGAACATGGTCGGGCACAAGCTCGGCGAGTTCGCGCCGACGCGGACGTTCAAGGGCCACACCACGAAGACCGAGAAGGCGGCGGCGGTGGCGGCGGCGGGCGCGGCGGCCCCGAAGGCAGGGAGCTAGCCATGATCGCAGCTCAGGCCACGGCCAAGTACGTGCGGACGTCCGCCCAGAAGGCGGGGCTGGTGCTCGCGCTGATCCGGGGCGCCGACGTGAACCAGGCGCTCGCGGCGCTGCGGTTCTCGCGGAAGAAGGTGGCGCGGGACATCGAGAAGGTGCTCCGGTCGGCGATCGCGAACGCGCAGCAGAAACCGGGATTCGGCGGGGACGTCGACCGGCTCTACGTGTCGGCGTGCGACGCCGGCCAGGGCCCGTCGCAGAAGCGGGTGCGCCCGGCGCCGATGGGCCGCGCCTACCGCGTGGTGAAGCGCACGGCGCACCTGACCGTGGCGGTGTCGGAGCGGCCGGACGCGGCCGCGAAGGCGGCCGGCCCCGCGGCGCCGCGTGCGCGGAAGTCCACCAAGACGGGCGGCGACGCGGCCGCGCAGAAGAAGTAGGAGCGAGACGTGGGTCAGAAAGTCCACCCGTACGGGTTCCGCCTGGGGTTCAACAAGACCTGGCTCTCGCGCTGGTTCGCGGACCGCGACTACGCGAAGCTGCTGCACGAGGACCTCTCGCTGCGCGACACCCTGAAGGCGAGGTTCCGCCACGCGGGCGTGTCGAAGATCGAGATCGAGCGCGCGGCGAACAAGCTGAAGATCGACATCCACACGTCGCGGCCGGGCATCATCATCGGCCGGAAGGGGATGGAGGTCGACAAGCTGAAGCAGGAGATCCAGAAGCGGACGAACCGCGAGGTCTTCATCAACATCCAGGAGATCCAGAAGCCGGAACTCGACGCCCAGCTCATCTCCGAGTCGGTGGCGATGCAGCTCGAGAAGCGCGTGGCGTTCCGCCGGGCGATGCGGAAGGCGGTCGAGTCGGCGCTCCGCTTCGGCGCCCGCGGGATCAAGGTGCGGGTCTCGGGCCGGCTGAACGGCGCGGAGATCGCGCGGTCCGAGTGGTACCTGCACGGCCAGCTGCCGCTGCAGACGCTGCGGTCGGACGTGGACTACGGCCAGGCGGAGGCGTCGACGACCTACGGCAAGATCGGCGTCAAGGTCTGGCTGTACAAGGGCGAGCGTCTCGTGCCGCGGACCGGGCGGGAAGAGGAGTACCGGACGCCGCGGCGCGCACCGCGGGCGACGGCGTAGGCGGGGTGTCACCATGTTGATGCCGAAGAAAGTCAAGTTCCGGAAGCAGCAGCGGGGCCGCCGGCGCGGCAAGGCCTGGCGCGGCTCCGACGTGTCGTTCGGCGAGTACGGCCTGCAGGCCGCCGAGACGTGCTGGATGACGGCGCGCCAGATCGAGGCGGCCCGCGTCGCGATGACGCGGTTCGTGAAGCGCGGCGGGAAGATCTGGATCCGGGTGTTCCCGGACAAGCCCGTGACGAAGAAGCCCCAGGAGACGCGCATGGGCAAGGGCAAGGGCGCGCCGGAGTTCTGGGTGGCGGTCGTGCGGCCCGGCAAGGTGCTCTTCGAGATCGAGGGCGTCACCGAGTCCGAGGCGCGGCAGGCCATGGCCCGGGCGGCGTCGAAGCTCCCGATCAAGACGCGGTTCGCGATGCGGTTCGCCGAGGAGAAGGTGTGAGATGAAGATCCGGGAGATCCGCGAGCTGAGCGTCGACGAGCTGAAGGGCAAGGTCACCGATCTGCAGGACCAGGTCTTCCGGCTGCGGATCCAGAAGGCGATGGGCCAGTTGGACGCCCCGCACAAGGTGCGGGCGGTCAGGCGGGAGCTGGCGCGGGTCCAGACGGTCCTGACGGAGAGACGGTAGGAAGCGTATGGCTGCCAAGACTGAACTGACGGGCGTGGTGGTCCGCGACAAGATGGCGAAGAGCCGCGTCGTGGCCGTCGAGCGCCAGGTGCGGGACGAGCGGTACGGGAAGGCCCGGCGGCTGACCTCGACGTTCATGGCGCACGACGAGCAGAACGAGACGCGGGCCGGCGACACGGTCGCCATCGTCGAGAGCCGCCCGCTGTCCGCCCGCAAGCGCTGGGTCATCACCCGCGTGATCGCGCGGGCGGCCGGGGCCCGCGCGGCCGAGTAACGGGAGGAGCGGACCATGGTTCAGATGCGGACGATCCTCGACGTCGCCGACAACTCCGGCGCGCGGAAGATCTCGATGATCAACCCGATCGGCGGCTCGGTGGGGCGCTACGCGCGCCTCGGCGACACGATCACGGCGGCCGTCAAGGAAGCGGCGCCCGACTCGGCGGTGAAGAAGGGCCAGGTCGTGAAGGCCGTCATCGTCCGCACGCGGAAGGAGCAGCGCCGCAAGGACGGCAGCTACATCCGCTTCGACCGGAACGCCGCCGTGCTGGTGAACGACGAGGGCGAGCCGATCGGCACCCGCGTGTTCGGCCCGGTGGCCCGCGAGCTGCGCGTGCGCAAGTTCATGAAGATCATTTCGCTCGCGCCCGAGGTGATTTAGGCCATGTCACGGTTGCAGACACCCATCCGGAAGAACGACACCGTCCTCGTCGCGGCCGGCAAGGACCGCGGCAAGCGCGGGCGCGTCCTGAAGATCCTCGCCGGCACGAACCGCGTCGTCGTCGAGGGCGTGAATTTCGTCAGCCGCCACACCCGGCCGAACCCGGGCAAGAACATCAAGGGCGGCATCATGAAACGCGAGGCCCCGCTGCACGCCTCGAACGTGCAGATCGTGTGCCCCGAGTGCGGCAAGCGCACCCGCATCGGCCGCCGGACGCTCGAGGACGGCCGCAAGGTCCGCATCTGCCGCAAGTGCGAGGGAGTGGTCGACAAATGAGCCGGGTGAAGGAACGCTACCTCCGCGAGGTCGTGCCGGCCCTGATGAAGGAGTTCGGGTACGCCAACGTGATGGCCGTCCCCAGGATCACCAAGGTGGTCCTGAACATGGGGGTCGGCGAGGCGACGCAGAACGCCAAGATCGCCGACGTCGCCCAGGACGAACTGGGGCGGATCGCCGGCCAGCGGGCCGTGGTGACGCGCGCCCGCAAGTCCATCGCCCAGTTCAAGCTGCGCCAGGGCATGCCGGTCGGCGTGACGGTGACGCTCCGGGGCGAGCGGATGTACGACTTCCTGGATCGCCTGATGTCGATCGCGCTCCCGCGCGTGCGCGATTTCAAGGGCGTGTCGGGGAAGGGGTTCGACGGCCGCGGCAACTTCACGGTCGGGTTGCGCGACCAGTTGCTCTTCCAGGAGATCGACTACATGAAGGTCGACAAGGCGCGCGGGATGAACGTGTCGGTCTGCACGACGGCGAGGACCGACCAGGAGGCGCGGCGGCTGCTCCAGCTCGTCGGCATGCCGTTCAGGGCGAATTAGAACCATGGCCACCACCGCGAAAATCGCCAGGGAATCCACGTCGTTGAAGTACGCCATCCGCCACCGCAACCGGTGCCGGCGGTGCGGGCGCCCGCGCGCGTATCTGCGCAAGTTCGCGCTGTGCCGCCTCTGCTTCCGGGAGCTCGCGCTCCGGGGCGAGGTGGCCGGGGTCATCAAGAGCAGCTGGTAAGCGCACGACAGAGTTGAGAAGCCATGACCGATCCGATTGCTGACATGCTCACGCGCATCCGCAACGCCGTCCAGGCGAAGCACGCCCGCGTGGACGTTCCGGCCAGCACCCTGAAGTCCGAGATCGCGCGGATCCTCCAGGTTGAGGGCTACATCACCGGCTACACCGTCGTCGAGCCGGCGGCGGCCGACGGCCGGCACCACGCCAAGCAGCTGCGCCTGTTCCTCAAGTACGGGCCCCGCGGCGAGCACGTGATCAGTGGAATCGAGCGCATCAGCCGGCCGGGCCGGCGGGTGTACTACAACTGCGGCAGCGTGAAGCCGGTGCTGGGCGGGCTCGGCATCAGCATCCTCACGACCTCCCGCGGCGTCATGACGGGGCGGGAAGCCGCCAAGTCCGGCGTCGGCGGCGAGGTGCTCTGCAACGTCTGGTAGCGGAAGCGCAGGTAGGCGTCCATGTCCCGTATTGGCAAGAAACCCATTCCGATCCCGAAGGGCGTCGTCGTCCGGATCACCCCGGGGTCCGTCGAGGTCAAGGGCCCCAAGGGCACCCTGACGCAGCCCCTGCCGAAGGGCATCGTCTTCGAGCAGGCCGGCGCGGAGCTCCAGGCGACGATCGAGGGCGGCGATCCGCAGCTCGGCAAGTTCCACGGCCTCGCCCGCAGCCTCGTGGCCAACGCCGTCGAGGGCGTCGTCAACGGCTACAAGCGCGAGCTGGACATCGTCGGCGTCGGGTACCGCGCGGAGGTGAAGGGCCGGCAGGCCGTCTTCGCCCTCGGCTACTCGCACCCGGTGGTCCTCGACATCCCGGCGGGCATCGAGATCACGGTCGACAAGAACACGCACGTCACGGTGACGGGCATCGATCGCCAGCTCGTCGGCCAGGTGGCCGCCAACATCCGGCGCATGCGCAAGCCCGACCCGTACAAGCAGAAGGGCGTGCGGTACACCGGCGAAGTGTTGAAGAAGAAGGTCGGGAAGACCGGCGCGTAGAGGTCGACGGACTATGAAGATCAAGACGAAGAAGGACCGGCGCCACCGCATCCAGCTGCGCGCCCGCAGGCGCGTGCGCGGCACGGGCGGGCGGCCCAGGCTGACGGTGTTCCGCAGCGTCGCCCACATCTACGTCCAGGCCGTCGACGACGCGACGGGGCGGACGATCGCGTCGGCGTCGAGCGTCGAGCCGGCGACGAAGGCCACCTTCGCCGACGGCGCCCGCGGCGGCAACGTGAAGGGCGCCGCGCGCGTCGGGACCGTCATCGCGGAGCGGCTCGTGGCCAAGGGCATCACGCAGGCCGTGTTCGATCGCAGCGGGTTCCTGTACCACGGGCGGGTGCGCGCGGTGGCCGAGGCCGCCCGCGCAGCCGGGTTGGAGTTCTAGATGTTGAGAACGCGAGAGAGAATCGATCCGTCCCAGCTCGACCTCAAGGACACCGTGGTCTCGATCAACCGCGTGACCAAGGTGGTCAAGGGCGGCAAGAACCTCAGCTTCAGCGCCCTCGTCGTCGTCGGCGACGGCCACGGTGTGGTGGGCTTCGGCGTCGGCAAGGCCCGAGAGGTCCCGTCGGCGATCAAGAAGGGGATCGAGGCCGCCAAGAAGGGGCTGGTCCGTGTCCCGCTCGTCGGGACGACCGTCCCGCACGTCGTCACCGGCCGCTACGGCGCCGGGAGCGTGCTGCTGAAGCCGGCCCCCGAGGGGACGGGCATCATCGCCGGCGGAGCCGTCCGCGCGGTGGTCGAGTCCGCGGGGATCCAGAACGTCGTGACGAAGTCGCTCGGCAGCGCCAACCCCCACAACGTGGTGCGGGCGACCTTCGCCGGGCTGACGACG
This sequence comes from uncultured Vicinamibacterales bacterium, assembly GCA_964491885.1. Taxonomy (GTDB): domain Bacteria; phylum Acidobacteriota; class Vicinamibacteria; order Vicinamibacterales; family JAKQTR01; genus JAKQTR01. Next base: position 23,049 of record CAZBIP010000016.1, on the reverse strand, counting down.
TTGAAGGACCCGGTCAGCGTCGCGCGCGCGCGCGGGCGCGACCTGGCGGACCTGGAGCTGGCCGGCTCGTAGGCGGGCGTGGCGGCCCTCGGGCCCAGTGAAGACGAGGCAGCGAGATGACGACTGATCGCGGCGCGAAGAAGACGCTGAAGGTAACGCAGGTGCGGAGCACCATCGGCTTCAACCGGAAACAGGCCGAGGTGGTGCGCGGCCTCGGGCTGCGGCGGATCCGCCACACCGTCGAGGTGCCGGACACCCCAGAGATGCGCGGCATGATCTTCAAAGTGCGGCATCTCGTCACGGTCGAGTAGCGAGGCAGGTCGAACGCCATGGATTTGAGCAATCTGAAACCGCCGAAGGGGGCGACCCGGAACCGCAAGCGGGTCGGCAGGGGCCCGGGATCGGGGCAGGGCAAGACCGCGGGACGGGGCAGCAAGGGCGCCCAGTCGCGGTCGGGCTTCAAGCGCAAGCGCGGGTTCGAGGGCGGCCAGATGCCGCTGCACCGCCGGCTGCCGAAGCGGGGCTTCAAGAACCCCTTCCGCGTCGAGTACGCCGTGGTGAACCTCGACGACCTGTCGGCGCACTTCGCCGCGGGCGCCGTGGTGACGCCCGAGGCGCTGTGCGAGGCGGGGCTCGTGACCGCCTCCCGGCCCGTCAAGGTGCTGGCGCGCGGGAGCCTCGCCGCGGCGCTCACCGTGAAGGCCCACAAGTTCAGCGCCAAGGCCGCCGAGGCGATTGCCGCCTCAGGCGGAACGGCCGAGACGTTGGCGTAGCGGGGCGCCCGGAGTCGCCATGTTCGAGAGCATCAAGAACATCTTCGCGGTGCCGGACCTGCGCAAGCGGGTGCTGTTCACCCTCGCGCTGCTGGGCGTCTATCGGATCGGCAACCACATCCCGACGCCCGGGGTGAACACCACCGCGCTCGCCCTGCTCGCCGAGCAGAACCGGAACACGATGTTCGGCATGTACGACATGTTCTCGGGGGGGAGCCTGTCGAAGGTGACGATCTTCGCGCTCGGGGTGATGCCCTACATCACCTCGTCGATCATCCTCCAGCTGCTGACGGTCGTGTGGCCGTACCTCGAGCGGCTGTCGAAGGAGGGCGACCTCGGGCGCCGCAAGATCACCCAGTACACGCGGTACGGGACGATCCTCATCAGCGTCATCCAGTCGCTGGGCATCGCGATCTACCTCGAGAACCAGACGCAGATCGCCGGGGGCCTGCCCCTCGTGTACGCGCCGGGCTGGGGGTTCCGCCTGATGACCGTGCTCACGCTGACGGCGGGCACGACGTTCATCATGTGGCTCGGCGAGCAGATCACCGAGCGCGGCATCGGCAACGGGATGTCGCTCATCATCTTCGCCGGGATCGTCGCGCAGCTGCCCCGGGCGGTCATCGCCACCCTGGGCCAGATGAGCACGGGCCAGATCGGCCTCATCCGGATCGCGTTCCTGCTGATCATGGTGGTCATCGTCATCGCGGCGATCATCTTCATGGAGCGGGGGCACCGGCGCGTCACCGTGCAGTACGCGAAGCGCGTCGTCGGGCGCCGGATGTACGGCGGGTCGAGCACCCACATCCCCCTGAAGGTGAACACCGGCGGCGTCATCCCCGTCATCTTCGCCTCGTCGATCCTGGCGTTCCCGGCGACCATCGCGGGGATGTTCCAGGCGGGCGGCTGGGGCGAGGCGATCACGCGGCAGCTGTCGTACGGGATGCCGCTGTACAACCTGTTCTACATCGCCGGCATCATCTTCTTCGCGTACTTCTACACCGCGATCATCTTCAACCCGGACGACGTCGCGGAGAACATGCGCAAGTACGGCGGGTTCATCCCCGGGATCAGGCCCGGCAAGCGGACGGCGGAGTACATCGACACGATCCTGACCCGGATCACGCTGGCCGGGGCGGTCTACCTGGCCCTCGTGGCGATCCTCCCCGAGTTCCTGCTGGTCGGCTTCAAGGTGGCGCCCATCCCGTTCATCGGCGAGCGCCTGGACGCGATCCTGCCGCGGTTCATCACCGAGGGTTTGAACGTGCAGTTCTACTTCGGCGGCACGTCGCTGCTGATCGTCGTCGGCGTCGCGATGGACACGGTCCAGCAGGTCGAGTCGCAGCTCATCATGCGGCACTACGACGGCTTCATGAAGAAGACGCGCATGCGCGGGCGGCGGGGGTAGGCGGGGCGTGAGGCCGGGCGGGGCGGCGGTGGTCTCGAAGGGGCACGCGGCGGAGGCGGGCCGGTGATCGTGTGCAAGTCGCCGGCCGAGCTGGCGCGCATGAGCGCGGCGAACGTGCTGGTGGCCGACGTGCTGTCGGCGCTTCGCAGCCGGGTCCGGGAGGGCGTCACGACGGGCGAGCTGGACGCGTTCGCCGAGGCGGTGATCGTGGAGGCCGGGGCGAGGCCGGCGTTCAAGGGCTACCACGGGTTTCCGGCGACGCTGTGCACCTCGGTGAACGACGAGGTGATCCACGGCATCCCCGGCGCCCGGGCGCTGTGCCCCGGCGACCTGGTGTCGATCGACCTCGGCGTCGTGCTCGACGGGTTCTACGGAGACGCCGCGATCACGGTCCCGGTGGGGCCGGTGCCGGACGGCGCGGCGGACCTGCTGCGGGTGACGGAAGAGGCCCTGTACCTGGGGATCGAGCAGGCGCGCGTCGGCAACCGGGTGTCGGACATCGGCCACGCCGTGCAGCGCCACGTGGAGGCGCACGGGTTCTCGGTGGTGCGGGAGTTCGTGGGGCACGGCGTCGGCAAGGCGCTGCACGAGGAGCCCCAGGTGCCGAACTTCGGCCCGGCCGGACGCGGTCCCCGGCTGGTCGAGGGCATGACCCTGGCCATCGAGCCGATGGTGGCGATGGGGCGGGCCGCGGTGAAGGTGCTCGGGGACGGGTGGACGGCCGTGACGAAGGACGGGAGCCTCGCGGCCCACTTCGAGCACACGGTCGGCATCACGGGGGCTGGGCCGGTCATCCTGACCACGCCGAGCGGGCGGGGCCGGGCGTAGGCCACTGAACGGGGAGTAGGGGAGCCGGTGCCGAAGGACGACACAATCGAAGTCACGGGGATCGTGCTCGAGTCGCTTCCGAACGCGATGTTCAGGGTCGAGCTCGAGAACAAGCATCCGGTCCTTGCGCACGTGTCCGGGAAGATGCGCAAGAACTTCATCCGGATCCTGACGGGCGACAAAGTGCTCATCGAGCTGTCGCCGTACGACCTGAGCCGCGGGCGCATCACGTACCGGTACAAGTGACGCGCGGCGGCCGGGAGAGGCTCGCGGGCAGGAGGGGGCGGACGCACGGCCCCGGAAGCGAAGGACCAGTGGCATGAAGGTCAGAGCGTCGGTCAAGCGGATTTGCGACAAGTGCAAGATCGTCCGTCGCCGCGGCGTGGTGCGGGTGATCTGCACGAACCAGAAGCACAAGCAGAGGCAGGGGTAGCGTCATGGCACGTATCGCGGGTGTGGACCTGCCGCGGACCAAGCGGGTCGAGATCGGGTTGACCTACATCTTCGGGATCGGCCACTCGCGGGCGGCCGGGATCGTGAAGGACGCCGGCGTCGATCCGAACGTCCGGGTGAAGGACCTCTCCGAGGACGACGTGCGCAAGATCAGCCGCGTCATCGAGGAGCAGGGCCGGGTCGAGGGCGATCTCCGCAAGGAGACGTCCATGAACATCAAGCGGCTGATGGACATCGGCTGCTACCGGGGGCTGCGGCACCGCCGGAGCCTGCCGGTTCGGGGGCAGCGGACGCGGACGAACGCGCGCACCCGGAAGGGGCCGCGCAAGGGCGCGGTGGCCGCGAAGAAGAAGGCGGTGTAGGCCCATGGCGAAGACGGAACCCGAAGCCGGCGCGCAGCCGGAGGCTGGGAAGCCCAAGAAGACGTTCAAGAAGCGGGGCGAGAAGCGCGTGGTGCACCACGGGACGGTGACGGTGCAGGCCTCGTTCAACAACACGATCATCACGATCGCGGATGCCGAGGGCAACGTGATCGCGTGGTCGAGCGCCGGCGCGGTGGGCTTCAAGGGCTCGCGCAAGGGCACGCCCTACGCGGCGACTCAGGCGGCGCTCGCGGCCGCCAACGTGGCGCGCGGCATGGGCATGCGGGCCTGCGACGTGCGCGTGAAGGGGCCGGGGGCGGGCCGCGAGTCGGCCGTCCGCGCCCTGGGGACGGTGGGCATCGAGGTGAAGTCGATCCGCGACATCACGCCGATCCCGCACAACGGGTGCCGGCCCACGAAGCGCCGGCGCGTGTAGCACAACGACGGACCTGGTAGGACACACGGAAGACACGCATGGCTAGATACATCGGACCTGTTTGCCGCCTGTGCCGCCGCGAGGGCATGAAGCTGTTCCTCAAGGGCGAGCGCTGCTACGCCGAGAAGTGCGCCATCGAGAAGCGGAACGTCGTGCCCGGGCAGCACGGCAAGGCGCGGAAGGCGAAGCTGGCCGGCTACGGCCTCCAGCTCCGCGAGAAGCAGCGCGTGAAGCGCATCTACGGCGTGCTCGAGAACCAGTTCCGCCGCTACTTCGAGGCGGCGGCGCGCGAGCGCGGGATCACCGGCGAGCTGCTGCTCCGCAAGCTGGAGTGCCGCCTGGACAACGTCGTCTACCGGCTCGGGTTCGCGACCTCGCGCCCGCAGGCGCGCCAGCTCGTGCGCCACGGCCACTTCTCCGTCAACGGCCGGACGGTCGACATCCCCTCGTACCCCGTGGGCGAGGGCGCCGTCGTCGCCGTCCGCGAGCGGAGCCGCAAGGCGCCCGCCGTGCTGCACGCGATGGAAGAGGTCAAGGGGCGCGGGATCCCGGAGTGGCTCAGCCTGCAGGACGACCAGATGAGCGGCCGCGTCGTGTCGCTGCCGAGCCGGGCGCAGATCAACCTGCCGGTGCAGGAGCAGCTGATCGTCGAGCTCTACTCGAAGTAACCCCCGGGCGAGGGTGACGGCCGGGGCGGCCCCTGGGGCCGGCGCCGGCCGGACGCGTGGACGTCGGACGCATGAAAGGATCGCCAACGATGCTATGGAAGGGTTTCCAGCGGCCCAACCGCCTGGAGTTCGAGCGTGACACCCTGAACGAGCGGTTCGGCCGCTTCTTCGCGCAGCCGTTCGAGCGCGGCTTCGGCACGACGGTCGGCAACGCCATGCGGCGGGTGCTGCTGTCCTCGATCGAAGGCGCGGCCTTCTCCGCCGTCAAGATCGACGGCGTGCTGCACGAGTTCTCGCCGATCCCGGGCGTGGTCGAGGACGCGACCGACATCATCCTCAACCTCAAGCAGATCCCCCTCAAGGTGCACGTCGACCACACCAAGACGGTGTACCTGCGGGCCGACAAGCCCGGCGACGTGAAAGCCCGAGACCTCGAGGTGGACGGCGACATCGAGATCCTCGAGCCCGACGCCCACGTGGCGACGGTGTCCGAGGGCGGCCAGCTCCGCATGGAGATGCGCGTGAAGCGGGGCCGCGGCTACGTCACCGCCGACCGCAACTTCGACGAGGACCTCGGCATCGGCTGGATCCCGATCGACTCGGTCCACTCGCCGGTGAAGAAGGTGAACTACCTCGTCGAGGCCGCGCGCCTCGGCCAGACGACCGACTTCGAGAAGCTCACGCTGGACGTGTGGACCAACGGGGCGATCTCGCCGCGCGACGCCGTGTCGCTCTCGGCGAACCTGCTCCGCCTCCACCTGAACATCTTCGTCAGCCTCGACGAGGCCGCCGATGCGTCGGAGGGCGGCGCCTCCGCCCAGGCGGGCCCCGCCGCGGGCAACGAGCACCTCGACAAGAGCGTCGAGGAGCTCGAGCTCTCCGTGCGGTCGTACAACTGCCTCAAGAACGCGAACATCCGCACGATCCGCGAGCTGGTGCAGAAGACCGAGGGCGAGATGCTGAAGACGAAGAACTTCGGCCGCAAGTCGCTCAACGAGATCAAGGACATCCTCCAGACCATGGGACTGGGGCTGGGGATGAAGCTGGAGTAGGGAAGCAGACAGAAGACAGAAGTCGGAATTCAGAAGTCAGAATTCGGAATGCTGACTCCTGACTTCTGACTCCTGACTTCTGACGAGGATCACAGAGATGCGTCATGCAGTTGCCCATCGGAAGCTGGGCCGGGTCACCGAGCACCGCCTGTCGTTGCTGCGGAACCAGGCGACCGCGCTGTTCAGGCACGAGCACATCGAGACCACCGTGCCGAAGGCCAAGGAACTGCGTCCCTTCGCCGAGCGCCTGATTACCGTCGCCAAGCGGGGCGCGGCCAAGGGCGGGGCGCAGGCCCTGCACGCCCGGCGCCTCGCGGGAGCCGAGATCGTCGACCAGGACGTGCTGAAGAAGCTCTTCGACACGCTCGCGCCCCGGTTCGAGGGACGGCCGGGCGGGTACGTCCGGATCATCAAGACCGGCTTCCGGCGCGGCGACGCGGCCGACACGGCCCGCGTGGAGCTGGTCGGCAGCGAGTACGACCCGAAGAAGGCCGAGACCGAGCAGGCCGGCAAGGCGGGTGAGAAGGGGTCCGGCATCGGCGGGCGGCTCCGTCGCGCGGCCGAGCGCGTCCGGGGCCGGAAGACCGACGACGCCGAGGGCGGCGGACCGGCGCACGAGCACACCAAGGCTGTCGCCAAGTCGGCGGCCCGGCCCCGCCACTCCGGGCGCAGCGGCAAGGGCGGCTAAGCTCCCGCGCGCGTCCGGCCGCGCCGAAGCTTCCCGATCTTCTCACGGCCCTGGCAGGAGCCCTGCCAGGGCCGTTCGGTTTGAGGCGTGCCCGCTGCCGCCGGCCCCGTGCGAGGATGGCACCGATGCGTCGTCTTCTGTTGTTCGCGCTCTTCGGGGCCGTGGCCCAGACGATCGACGGCAGCCTCGGCATGGGGTTCGGGGTGACCTCCAGCTCCCTGCTGCTCAGCCTGGGCGTGGGCTCCGCGCTCGCGTCGGCCTCGGTGCACCTCGCGGAGGTGGCCACCACCCTGGTCTCGGGCATCAGTCACTGGAAGATCGGCAACGTCGAGAAGCGGCTCTTCTGGCCGCTGCTGGGATCGGGCCTGGCGGGCGCCGTGGCGGGCACGCTCGCGGCCATCTCGTTCCAGCACACTGCCGCCACCCGCGTGGTCGTCGCGGGCATCCTGCTCGTCCTGGGCACGATGATCGTGGTGCGGTTCGCGCGGCCCCGGCGCCCGGCTCACGCCGTCCCGAGCGTCAGGCGGCTCCTCGCCATCGGCTTCCCCGCGGCGTTCATCGACGCCCTGGGCGGCGGGGGATGGGGGCCGATCGCCACGCCGACGCTCGTCATGAGCAACGTCGAGCCGGCGAAGGCCGTCGGCACGGTCAACACCGTGGAGTTCTTCGTCACGCTGACGATTTCGGCCGTGTTTCTCGTGGCCCTGCCGGCCATCGACTGGCGGATCGTGATCCCGCTGGCCGTCGGCGCCGCGGCGCTGGCGCCCTTTTCCGCGATGCTCGCGAAGCGCCTGCCCACCCGGGCGCTGGGGACGATCGTCGGGGTGACCATCGTCCTCCTCAGCGCCCGCACCATCGCCCTGGCGATCCTCGGGTAGCGCGCGGGGCGCTTCCGGCTTACGCCTCGTCGTCTTCCTCTTCGCCCTTGGCGGCCTTCGAGGCCGCGATGATCTTGGCCTGGAGGTGCGACGGGACCTCCTCGTAGTGGGAGAACTCCATCTTGTAGGTGCCGCGCGCTCCGGTCGCGGCCGTCAGCGACTGCTCGTAGGTGAGCATCTCCGACATCGGCGCCTGCGCCTTGACGACCGTCAGGCTCCCGCGCTGCTCCATGCCCGCGACCCGGCCGCGCCGGCTGTTCATGTCGCCCATGATGTCGCCGGCGAAGTCGCTCGGGACCAGCACCTCGACGTTCATGATGGGCTCGAGGATGGTCGGACGGCAGCGCGTCATCGCGTCCTTGAAGGCGATGCGGCCCGCCATCTTGAACGACAGTTCGTTCGAGTCGACGGCGTGGAACTTGCCGTCGAGGAGCGTGACCCGGAAGTCCACCACCGGGTACCCGGCCAGGTAGCCCCGCACCCGGGTCTCCTGGATGCCCTTCTCGACCGCCGGCCGGAACTGCTGCGGGATCGAGCCGCCGAAGATCTCGTCGACGAACTCGAAATCCGCGCCGCGCGGCAGCGGCTCCATCTTGATCGTGCAGTCGCCGAACTGGCCGTGGCCGCCCGTCTGCTTCTTGTGGCGGCCGTTCGCCTCGGTCGAGGCGGTGATCGTCTCGAGGTACGGGATGCGCGGGAGCTTGAGGTTCACCTCGACCCCGAAGCGCCGCTTCATCTTGGCGACCGTGACCTCGATGTGCATCTGGCCCTGGCCCGCGAGCAGCAGCTCGTGCGTCTGCGGATCCCGGCTGTACCGGATCGTCGGGTCCTCCTCGATGATGCGCTGCAGCGACGTGCTGATCTTCTCCTCGTCGCCGCGGGCCTTCGGCTCGATGGCGTACGAGAGCACGGGCTCGGCGAAGGTGGGCGGGTGGAACCGCACCCCGTCCTTGTCGCCGAGGGTGTGGCCCGTCTGCGTGTCCTTGAGCTTGGCGACCGCCCCGAGGTCGCCGGCCTTGATCTCGGACACCTCGGTCTGCGTCTTGCCCTGCAGCAGCAGCAGGTGGCCGAGGCGCTCGACCGCGTCCTTCGTGACGTTCGGGATGGTCGAGTCGGATCGCACCGAGCCCCGCATCACGCGGAACAGGCTGATGCGGCCGGCGAAGGGGTCCGCGATGGTCTTCCAGACGAAGACCGCCGTCGGCCCGCTCTCCGTCACCTGGAACGACGTCTCGGCCCCGGCCTTGTCGAGCGCCTTCACGGTGCGCTCGGACGCGGCCGGCAAATACGCGATGACCGCGTCGAGCAGGGCCTGGATGCCGATGTTCAGCGTCGCCGACGTGCAGACCAGCGGGAAGATGCGCCGCCCGGCCACGGCGGTGCGCAGGCCCTTGATGAGCTCGTCCTGCGTGAGCGTGCCGGCCTCGAAGAACTTCTCCATCAGGCTGTCGTCGGCCTCGGCGACCATCTCGACCAGGGCCTCGCGCGCTTCGGCCACGCGATCGGCCATGTCCGCGGGGACCTCTCCCTCGGTCATCGTGCCGCTGCCGTCCTGCGGGTACGTGTAGGCCTTCATCGCGACGAGATCCACGACGCCCCGGAACGCCTTCTCCTCGCCGACGGGCAGCTGGATCGGCACGATGGCCCGGCCGAGGTTCGCCCGCAACGCCTCGAGCACCCGGTCGAGGTTCGCGCGCTCGCGGTCGGCCCGCGTCAGGACGACGATCCGCGGCAGCTCCTGCGCGTCGGCCTCCTGCCACATCTTCTCGGTCTGGACCTCGGGGCCGGACACCGCGTCGATCGTCACCAGGGCCGCGTCGGCCACGCGGAGGGCCGCCCGCGCGTCGCTGAAGAAGTTGGCGAAGCCCGGCGTGTCGATCAGGTTGATCTTGGTCTTGTTCCACTCGGCGAAGGCGACCGAGGACGACAGCGTGTGCTGCCGCGCGATCTCCTCTTCGTCGAAGTCGGTGACGGTGTTGCCCTCGTCGACCTTCCCGAGCCGGTTGACCATGCCGGCGTCAAACAGGATCGCGGACGCGAGCTGGGTCTTCCCCGACCCGGTGTGCCCGACAATCGCAATGTTCCGGATGCTCGACGCGTCGTAGACCTTCATAGTCGGTAGCCCTCTTTCCCGGGATGAGCACGAGACAGCAAACATCCCATTCTACTAGGGGTTGGGGGCTGGGGGCTAGGGACAGGGCAAGGCAGGGGCAAGGGGCGAGGGGCGAGGAGCA
>CAZBIP010000016.1:0-13169 GCA_964491885.1 uncultured Vicinamibacterales bacterium | reverse complement strand
GGCTGGGGGCTAGGGACAGGGCAAGGCAGGGGCAAGGGGCGAGGGGCGAGGAGCAAGGGGCGAGGGACAGGGGGTCGGGAGTCGGGATTCGGGCGTCACGCTGGCAGGGCACGCACGCGGCGAGAGCCGCGTCCGACCAGCCCCTGGCCCCTAGTCCCTGGCCCCTTGCCCCTACTCGTACCGCAGCGCTTCGATGGGGTCCAGCCGGGCGGCGCGGATGGCCGGGACGAGGCCGAAAAACACCCCGACCGACCCCGAGAAGCCGAGGCCGATGGCGAAGCTCCACCACGGCATCGACACCGGGAACCCGGCCAGCAGGTGCACGGCCAGCCCGATGGAGGCGCCGAGGATGATTCCCAGGATGCCTCCGACCGACGTGAGGAAGACGGCCTCCAGGAGGAACTGCCAGAGGATCTCCCGGCGGCGGGCGCCGAGGGCCTTGCGCACGCCGATCTCCCGCGTGCGCTCGGTGACCGAAATCATCATGATCGCCATGACGCCGATGCCGCCCACCATCAGGGCGATCGACGAGATGACGACGAGGCCGATGAAGACGGCGCCGGTGATCTGGTCGTACATCTTCATCATCGCGTCCTGCGTGATCAGGTCGAAGTCGTTGGGCTGGTCGAGCCGCAGGTTGTGGCGGATGCGCAGGACCTGCTCCACCTCCCGCATGGCGTCCTCGCGGGTCGCGTCCTCGGCCGGCACGACGGCGATCATCGCGCTCTGCATGGCGCTCGCGTCGGTCATCGCGCCGTTGATCCGGATGCGCCCCGACCGCTGCCATCCGAACTGCTTCTGGAAGGTCGTGTACGGGATCACCAGGAAGTCGTCCGAGCCCTGGTCGCCCATCGGGCTCGGGCGCTTGGCCACGTAGCCGACGACCTCGTACTGCATGGCGCCGACGCGGATCTTCTTGCCGACGGGATCGACGTTCGGGAAGAGCGCCCGCGCCGGCGAGTCGCCCAGCACGACCACCGGGCGGCGGTGCACGACCTCCGACTCCGTGAAGAACCGGCCGCCGGCGATCGTCAGGAAGTTCACCGCGGCGTAGTTCTCCGACACGCCCATCACCGACAGTTCCTTCGTCTTCTCTCCCTTGTAGTAGGCGCGCTCCCGCGCGGGCATGCCCCACATGCCCAGCCAGACGTCGACCACGCCGACCGACGGGGCGTCGCGCTCGATGGCCTTCGCGTCGTCGACGGTCAGGACGGGGCGCTTCAGGAGGTCCTTGAACTCGGCGCCGGAGCTGAAGCTCAGGCCGCTGAACTTGGCGACGAACACCGTGTTCGGCCCGAGTTCGCGGATGGAGTCGCGCAGCGACTCGTCGAACCCCCGGATGAGCGCGGTCATGCCGACGATCGCGGTGATGCCGATGACGACGCCCAGGATCGTGAGCGCCGCGCGCATCTTGTTCGCGCGCAGCGTGGCGAACGCCAGGCCGATGATGTCCGAGAACAGCGCGAAGCGCATCGCCACGGCCCTACTCCTTCCGCAGCGCTTCGATCGGGTCCAGCCGCGCCGCGCGCATCGCGGGGTAGACGCCGAACACGAGGCCGACCACGGCCGTGATGCCGATGCCCAGCGCCACCGACCACGGCTGCACGGCCGCCGGCAGCGGGCTGAGACCGGCGATGGCCATGGCCGCCAGGAAGCCGAGCGTCGTGCCCGTCACGCCGCCGGCCACCGACAGCGTCACCGACTCGGCGAGCACCTGCAGCATGATGTCGCGCCGCTTGGCGCCCAGCGCCTTGCGCAGGCCGATCTCGAACGTCCGCTCGGTCACCACCATGAGCATGATGTTCATGATGACGATGCCGCCGACCAGGAGCGACAGCGCCACCACCCCGACGAGGACGGCGAAGATCCCGCTCGTCGCCTGGTGGTAGATCGCCAGGATCGAGTCCGACGTGAAGAGGCCGAAGTTGTCCTTCTCCTTCGGCTTCAGCCGCCGCTCGATGCGCAGGGCCACCGTGGCGTCCTGCATCGCCTCCTCGATCACGTCCGGGCTCACCGGCTTCACGTTCAGCTGGATGCTCGGCCGGGCGCCGAAGATCTTCTGGAACCCGCCGAGCGGGATGACCGCGAACTCGTCCTGGGACTGCCCGAAGATCGCGCCCTTCTTCTCGGCGACGCCGATGACCCGGAAGTGCACGCCCTCGATCTTGATGACGCGCTCGATCGGGTCCGACTGGCCGAACAGGCGGTCCGCGGTGCCCCACCCGAGCAGCACGACGTTCCGGTTGCGCTGCACCTCGCTCGGGCTCAGGAGCCGGCCCCGCTCCGCGGTGTAGGACGAGAAGTTGACGTACTCCGGCGAGACCCCCCGGACGGTGACGCTTTCCAGCAGCTCGTCCCGGTAGCCGACCTGCCCGCTCCGGCTGCTCTCGGCCATGACCGCGCGGACCAGCGGGCTGTGCCGCCGGATGGCGTCGGCGTCCTCCAGCGTGACCCGGGGGTTGTTGCGGACCAGTTCGAAATCCTCTTCGCTCCTCGTGATCCCGTACCGGTCCACCACGAACGAGTCCGCGCCCACCTCCGACACGATCGCGTCGGTGACGGTGGCGTTGAGGCCCTGGATGAGCGACACCACCGTGATGATCGACGTCACCGCGACGATGTTGCCGAGCACGCTCATCAGCGAGCGGAGCTTGCTCGACCAGATGGCCCGGAGCGCGATGAGAATGCCTTCGAGGACGCGGCCCACGGCAGCTACTTCTTGGCGGCCTTGAGCTTCACGGCATCGCCGTCCTTCAACTCACGGACCGAGTTGAACGGGCCGACGATGACCTCCTCGCCCGCCTTGATGCCCGACAGCACCTCGAGGTACTTCTCGCCGGCGATGCCGGTCTTCACCGGGACGAACACGGCCTTGCCGTCCTTCATCGTGAAGACGCCCTCGGCCTCCTTCTTCGTCTGGCCCGGCTTCAGCTCCTGGGAACGGTCTGCGGCGGCCGCCGGGCGGCGCTTCTTGTCCGCCTCGGGCTCCTTCACCACGTTCCCCTTGTCGTCGTAGACCAGTTCCCGCACGGTCGTCGCCTGGATGGGGATCGCGACGACGCCCGCGCGCGTGGCCGTCGTGATGTCGGCCGTGCACGTGAAGCCTGGCCGCACCTCGGGGATCTCGCCGTCGATCGTCACGACCACCTTGAAGTTGGTCGCCCGGGTCGCCGCCGCCGCCGTCGCCTGGATCGGGCTGTTGCCGATCTCCGTCACCTTCCCCGTGAACGTCCGATCCGGGAGCGCGTCGATCGTGACCTTCGCCACCTGCCCCATCGACACGGTCGGGATGTCGGTCTCGTCCACCTCCAGCTCGGCTTCGATGATCGACATGTCGGCGATGGTCAGCAGCACGGTGCCGGCGTTGTTCATCGTGCCGATCATCACGTTCTCGCCCAGTTCGATGTTGCGGCGCGTGACGATGCCGTCGATGGGCGCCTCGATGGAGAGCAGGCCCAGGTTGTAGCGGGCGTTGGCCAGGTCGGCCGCCGACTGGCGGACGCGGGTCGACTCCATCGTGATCCCGGCCTCGCGCGACTCGACCTCCCGCTCCCGGACCTTGACCTCGTTCTCGGCCCGGTCGAGCGCCTCGCGCGTGGTGAGCTGGTCCATCCACAGCTCCTGCTGGCGCTTCAGCGTGTCCCGCGCCAGCGCGAGCTGCGTCTTGGCCGACTCGAGCTGGACCCGCGCCTGCGCCACCGCCGTGCGCTGCGCCGACAGCGCCGCGTCGCCCCGTTCCACCTGGGACCGCATCGACCGCGGGTCGATCTCCACCAGGAACTGGCCCTGCTTGACGCGGTCGCCTTCCTCGATCGCCAGCCTCGTCACCCGGCCCATCGACTGCGAGCTGATGTTGACCGTCGTCCGCGCCTGGATCTTCCCGGACGCCGACACGATCGCCTCGAGGTCGCGGGCCGCCGTCTTCTCGACCTCGACCTCGATGCCCTTCTCGCGCTTGAGGAACACGTTGGCGGCGACGAGCGCGCCGGCCAGCACGACGATGCCCGCCCCGATGAGCAGTTTCTTCCGGTTCACGCTCACGCTCCCCCGCGACTGGTGACCGCCGCGACGATGACCGCAATGATGCCGTAGACGATGAACAGCCCGGTGGCGATCCGCCCGGTCTTCCGCTTGAAGAGCACGCCGAGGCCGATGGCCAGCAGGAACACCCACCAGATCAGGAACAGGTCGACCATGCCGGCGAGCTTCGCCGGGAAGCTGCCCTCGTCCAGCATGGGCAGGAAGACCCCAAGGTTCGTCGAGCTCGAGATCGACTTGTTGACGTAGTTCAGGGGGGTCACGAGCAGCTGCTGGATCACCGTGACGGCCGTCGAGTGGACGAACACCGCGAAGAGCTGCCTGAAGGTGGACACGCCGCCGAGCGCCGCGTTGAACACCGCGAACAGGATGCCCGTGATCGCCAGCCAGATGATCGGCGTCAGGACGAGCGTCGTGCCGACGTAGATCAGGCCCATGTAGCCGGCCATCTTCTCCATCGTCGCGAACTGCGCCTCGGGAACCTGCTGCCCGGACCGCTGGATCTGCTCCACGGCCTGGTCGAGCCAGGCGGTCTGACCGACCTCGGTCGAGAAGAAGGCCCCCATGAACACCGCCGTGACGCCCAGCACGAGCGCCGCCATGCCGAACCAGCGCGGCCGCGCCACGACGTCGGCGAACGTCTCGCGCGGGGACGTCAGGATGCCCCAGAAGCGCGCCGGCAGGCTCAGGCCAGGCGATGCGGCTGGCGACGGCGGGGTGGCAAGCTGTTCACTCATGGTCGCGGCCTCGTGTGCGAGAAAGTGCGACTACCCGGGAGCGCGGGGACCCTGCGCCGGCTCCGGACGATCGCATAACTCTCCAATTTTAGACGATTTCCGGCGCGTCCGTGTTCCCGTCCTTCCGGCGGGCGTTTCTGGCGAGACTCTCGCATAGGAAAACCGGATGTGCGCCAGCCGGGTCACGGCGCAGAACCTGATGCGGAACGCCTCCCGTGCCGACAACTAAGGAGTCGGAGCCGCCCGCGGCTCGCACGGAACTGTCGCCTGACGCGAGATTCGGTCAGGTGACCGAACCGGAGCCGGCCCCGGGATGGGCCAGGCGGCGCCCGTCCGGCGCGCACGGATGAGCCGGGCGCGCGCGTGACGTTTTTCGCGTACGGGTGACAGGAATCGTCTTCGCTGGTCGAACCGGTCCGAGGAACATGGCACTGCGCATCGGCGAGCTGCTCCTGAAGGAGCGCCGCATCACTCCGGAGCAACTCCAGGAGGCCCTGCTCTACCACAAGGCCAACGGGGTCAAGCTCGGCTCGGCCCTCGTGAAGCTGGGCTACGTGCGCGACGACGACATCACGGGGCTGCTGAGCAAGCAGTACGGGGTGCCGTCGATCAACCTGGCCCAGTTCGACATCGATCCGGCCATCATCAAGCTCGTCCCCCTCGAGACGGCGCAGAAATACCAGATCGTGCCGCTCAGCCGCGTCGGGGCCACGCTGACGATCGCCATGACGGACCCGACCAACGTGTTCGCCATGGACGACATCAAGTTCATGACCGGCTACAACATCGAGCCGGTGGTGGCGGCCGAGTCGGCGGTCCAGGAGGCGATCCAGCGGCACTACGCCGGCGCGAGGACGGAGCCGAGCGCCCTGGAGATGGCGTCGAAGGCCCTCGACGACCTCCCCGGGATCCTCGACGCGGACGTCGAGGTGCTCGAAGAGCTCGACGAGATCAGCGTGGAGGCCCTGGCGAGGCAGGGCGAGGAAGCGCCGGTCGTACGGCTGGTCAACGTGCTGCTGATGTCGGCCATTTCGAAGGGCGCGAGCGACATCCACATCGAGCCCTACGAGAAGGAGTACCGGGTCCGGTTCCGCATCGACGGGGTCCTCTACAACATCATGAACCCGTCGCTGAAGTTCCGGGACGCGATCGCCTCCCGCCTGAAGATCATGTCCAAGCTGGACATCGCGGAGAAGCGCCTGCCCCAGGACGGCCGCATCAAGATCCGCTACAACGACCAGGGCCGGTCGAAGGAGCTCGACTTCCGCGTGTCGGTGCTGCCGACGCTCTTCGGCGAGAAGATCGTGCTCCGGCTGCTCGACCGCGACAAGCTGATGCTGGACATGACCGGCCTGGGCTTCGAGCCGGAGCCGCTCGCGCGGTTCGAGGCCGCGATCCAGCGGCCCTGGGGGATGGTGCTCGTGACCGGGCCGACGGGGAGCGGCAAGACCAACACGCTCTACTCGTCGATCTCGCGCCTGAACAAGGCCGACACGAACATCATGACGGCGGAGGACCCGGTCGAGTTCAACCTGCCCGGGATCAACCAGGTCCAGATCCGGGAGAACATCGGCCTGACGTTCGCGGCGTCGCTGCGCGCCTTCCTGCGGCAGGACCCCAATATCATCCTGGTCGGCGAGATCCGCGACTTCGAGACGGCGGAGATCGCCGTGAAGGCCGCCCTGACGGGACACCTCGTGCTGTCGACGCTGCACACGAACGACGCGCCCGGCACCATCAGCCGCCTCATGAACATGGGGATCGAGCCGTTCCTGGTGTCGAGCTCGGTGAATCTCATCTGCGCCCAGCGCCTGGTGCGGCGGGTCTGCCGGCACTGCCGGCAGGAGAGCCCGTCGCCGCTGGCGGCGCTCATGAAAGTCGGGTTCAGCGCGGAAGACGCGCGGACGGTGGTGCCGTACCACGGCGTCGGCTGCGAGAAATGCAACGGGACGGGCTACAAGGGCCGGATCGGGCTCTACGAAGTGATGGAAGTGACCGACGGCCTGCGGGAGCTGATCCTGGTGGGCGCCTCGGGGCTCGAGCTGCGGCGCAGGGCCCTCGAGGAAGGGATGATCAGCCTGCGGGGGAGCGGGCTGCAGAAGATCAAGGACGGCGTCACCACCGTCGAGGAAGTGCTGCGCGAGACGGTGATGTAGGCCCGGGAATTGCACGGGCGGGGGAAGGAAGGTTCGGTATGTCTACGCTCCCGGATCTGCTCCGGCACACGATCGACGTGAACGCGTCGGACCTGCACCTGACGGCGGGGTCGCCGCCGCAGGTGCGCGTCAACGGCGACCTCCAGCGCCTGGACATGCCCGAGCTGACGCCGTCCGAGACGAAGCAGTTCGCCTACAGCGTGCTGACCGACGCGCAGAAGAAGCGGTTCGAGGAGGCCCTCGAGCTCGACTTCTCGTTCGGCATCCGGGGCCTGGCGCGGTTCCGCTGCAACGTGTTCAACCAGCGGGGCGCCGTGGCGGCCGTCTACCGCGTGATCCTCGAGAACATCCGCGGCTTCAAGGAACTCGCGCTGCCGGAGGTGGTCCAGACGCTGGCGGACCGGCCGCGCGGGCTGGTGCTGGTCACCGGCCCGACCGGGAGCGGCAAGAGCACCACGCTGGCCGCGATCATCGACAAGATCAACCGGGAGCGGAAGCAGCACATCCTGACCATCGAGGACCCGATCGAGTACATCCACCCGCACAAGCAGTGCCTGGTCAACCAGCGCGAGGTGCTCAGCGACACCCACGGGTTCGCGCCGGCGCTCCGGGCGGCCCTGCGCGAGGACCCCGACGTGGTGTACATCGGCGAGATGCGCGACCTGGAGACGGTCGAGTCGGCGCTTCGCATCGCCGAGACCGGGCACCTGACGTTCGCGACGCTGCACACCAACTCGGCCGCCCAGACGATCAACCGCATCGTGGACGTGTTCCCGTCGCACCAGCAGACCCAGATCCGGACGCAGCTCTCCATGGTCCTGGAGGGCATCGTCTGCCAGTCGCTGCTGCCGCGGGCGGACGGGCGCGGGCGGGTCGTGGCGGTCGAGGTGCTGATCCCGACGCCGGCGATCCGCAACCTCATCCGCGACGACAAGGTGCACCAGATCTACGCGTCGATGCAGGCGGGCCAGGAGAAGGTCGGGACGCAGACGCTGAACCAGTCGCTGGCGAGCCTCTACTACGCCGGCGCGATCACGCTCGAGACGGCGCGCCTGACGTCGTCGCTCCGGGACGAGCTGACCGACATGATCAGCCGCGGCGTGGGCGTCGTGGCCGGGGCGGGCATGACCCGCGCCGGCGGCCCGGCGCAGGGCCGCTTCCAGGCGGAGCACGCCGCGCGGCGATGACCGAGAACTGACCGGTACCGACTGGGAAGGGGACGAGCACGATGCCCAGCTTCGCCTACACAGGCCGCACACGCGCCGGGGAGATCGTCAGCGGCGAGCGCGCCGCCGACACCGTGGAGAACGCCGTCGCCGCGCTGCGCCGCGAGCAGGTGCTCGTGACGCGGATCGCCCCGACGAAAGCCCGGGCCGCCGCCGCCGTCAAGGCCGCCCGCGCCAACAAGAAGGTGCCGGCGAAGAACCTCGCCATCTTCACCCGGCAGTTCTCGGTCATGATCGACGCCGGCCTGCCCCTCGTGCAGTGCCTCGAGATCCTCGGGAACCAGGAGGAGGACAAGAACTTCCAGAGCAAGATCCTCCAGACCCGGGCCGACGTCGAGGGCGGCGCGGCGCTGGCCGAGGCCATGCGCAAGCACCCCGGCGCCTTCGATCCGCTCTACACCAACATGGTGGCGGCCGGCGAGGCGGGCGGCATCCTCGACGCGATCCTGAAGCGGCTGGCGGTCTACATCGAGAAGAACGTCAAGCTCATCGGCCAGGTCAAGTCGGCGATGACCTACCCGATCGCGGTCATCACCATCGCGGTGCTGGTCGTCATGCTCATCCTCTGGAAGGTCATCCCGACGTTCGCGGCCCTCTTCGCCGGCCTCGGGGCCGAACTGCCGCTGCCGACGCGCGTCGTCATCGCGGCCAGCAACGGCCTCGTCCGGGTCGGGCCGTTCCTCGTCGTCGGGGTGATCGCCGCCGCCTACGCCTTCCGCCAGTACTACCAGACGAACAACGGCCGGCACGTCGTGGACCGCGCGCTGCTGCGCGCGCCGGTCCTGGGGAACATCCTCCGGAAGATCGCCGTGGCGCGGTTCACCCGCACCCTCTCGACGCTCATCAGCTCGGGCGTGCCGATCCTCGACGGCCTGGAGATCACCGCCAAGACGGCCGGCAACGCCATCGTCGAGGACGCGATCATGTCCACGCGGAAGAGCATCGAGCGGGGGGAGACCATCGCCGACCCCCTCAAGCAGACCGGCGTCTTCCCGGCGATGGTCAGCCAGATGATCGGCGTCGGCGAGGCGACGGGCGCCCTCGACACGATGCTCTCCAAGATCGCCGACTTCTACGAGGAGGAAGTGGACACGGCGGTGGCGGGGCTGCTGACGCTGCTCGAACCCATCATGATCGCGTTCCTCGGCGTGATCGTCGGCGGCGTCGTCATCGCGATGTACCTGCCGATCTTCTCGCTGATCAGCGCGCTCAGCTGAGGCCCGCACCGGCATGGCCGACCACCCGCTCCGGCCGCGCGTCGTGCCGCTGATGATCTGGCGCCTGGTCATCCTCACGATCCTGCTGGGGTCGGCGGCGCTCATCGAGGCCTCGGCCGCGCCGGCGGCCCGGCCCGGGCCCCTCTACGCGCTCATCGCGTGGACGTACGGCCTCTCCGCCTGCTATGCCGCGGTCCTCCGGCTGACGCGCCGCGCGGACTGGCTCATCGAGACGCAGCTCGCCCTCGACGCGCTGACCGCCGGCGCGTTCGTCTGGATGACCGGCGGCGTCGCCAGCGGCTTCTCGGTCCTCTACGTGCTGCCCATCGTGGCGGCGAGCGCCCTCCGCTCCAAGCCCGGCACGCTGCGCGTGACGGCGCTGAGCATGCTCCTCTACGCCGGCACGGCCGCCCTCCAGTACTTCGGAGGCGCCGTGCAGCCGTGGAGCGTGTGGGCGCCCGAGGCCCCGGTCGCCCTGCCGCAGGGCCTCGTGGGCCAGTACACGGTGGCGGTCCACCTCATCGGGTTCCTCGCCGTCGGCCTGCTGGGCGGCTACCTGGCGGAGCGGGTCCGCAGCGCCGACGCACGGCTGGCCGACGCCTCCGCCGCCATGGCCGACTTCAAGGCGTACAGCGACGACATCATCGACAGCCTCGCCATGGGCCTCGTGACGACCGACGGCGAGGGGCGCGTCCTGACGTTCAACCGCGCGGCGGAGGCCATCACCGGGCACGCCAGGGCCGCCGCGGCCGGCCGGCCGGCTGCCGACGTGCTGGCCCTGCCGCCCGATTTCGCCGCCGCCCTCGGCGACGGGATCGAGCCGGGATCGAGCCGGCGGGCGGACTACAAGTACCGGAAGCCGGCGGGAGAGCCCATCGACCTCGGGCTGAGCGCGACCACGCTCCAGACGCCCAGCGGGCCGGCCGGGTCCCTCTTCACGTTCCAGGACGTCACGACGATCCGGCGCCTCGAGCGGGAGGCCCGCGTGCAGCAGCGGATGGCGGCCGTGGGCGAGATGGCCGCGGGCATCGCCCACGAGATCCGGAACCCGCTGGCGTCGATCTCGGGCTCGATGCAGATCCTCCGGAGCGAACTGGGACTCGCCGGCGAGCAGGCCCAGCTCATGGACATCGTCCTGCGCGAGTCGGAGCGGCTGAACCAGACGATCACGAGCTTCCTCGCCTACGCCAGGCCGCGCCGTTTCGCCATCGCCCGCGTCGATCTGCGCGCCGTGCTCGAGGACACGGCGCTCCTGCTCCGCAACAGCGTCGAGGTCGGCGCGGCCCACGCCGTGGACGTGGACGTGCCGGACGCCCCCGTCTGGTGCGAGGCCGACGAGGGCCAGCTGCGGCAGGTGGTCTGGAACCTCGCGACCAACGGGCTGCGC
Organism: uncultured Vicinamibacterales bacterium; assembly: GCA_964491885.1. GTDB lineage: Bacteria > Acidobacteriota > Vicinamibacteria > Vicinamibacterales > JAKQTR01 > JAKQTR01. The sequence continues at coordinate 2,408 of CAZBIP010000016.1, read as the reverse complement.
GCGATGCCGGACGGCGGGCGGCTCTCCCTCGGCGCGCGCGCCGAGCACGCGGGCGCGGCGGCCGTGCTCGTCGTGACGGACGAGGGCGTGGGCATCCCGGAGGCGGAGCTGGACGCGATCTTCCAGCCCTTCCACGGCGCGTTCGAGCGGGGCACCGGCCTCGGGATGGCGATCGTGCACCGCATCGTGAGCGATTACGGAGGCGAAGTCCGCGTGACGTCGAAGCCCGGCGCCGGCACGAGCGTCGAGGTGCGGGTCCCGGCGCGCGCGCTGGCGGCGGCGTGATGGAGACGATGGCGAACGAACCAGGCAGAGCCGGCGGCCCCCGCCACGGGCGGATCCTCGTCGTGGACGACGAGCGGTCCATGCGCGAGCTGCTGCAGATCGTCCTGCGGCGGGAGGGGCACCAGGTGCGGCTCGCCGAGGACGGGCCGTCCGCCGTGGCGGAGATGGCCCGCGAGCCCGTCGACGTGCTCATCTCGGACATCAAGATGCCCGGCATGAGCGGCGTGGAGGTGCTCCGCGAGGCGAAGCGCCTCGACCCCGACATCGTGGGGATCATGGTGACGGCCTATGCATCGACCGAGTCGGCGGTGGAGGCCCTGCGCCTTGGCGCGTACGACTACCTGACGAAGCCCTTCGACGTCGAGGAGCTCAAGGCGAAGGTCCGCAACGCCCTCGAGCGACGGCTGCTGCGCCAGGAGAACGTGCTCCTCAAGCGCGCCCTCCGATCCTCCTCGGCGTTCTCGAACATCGTCGGCCGCAGCAAGGCCATGCAGGACGTGTTCGACCTCGTGGAGACCGTGGCGCCGACGAACAGCACCATCCTGGTGACGGGGGAGTCGGGCACGGGGAAGGAACTCGTCGCCAGGGCCGTCCACACCAACTCGCTGCGGCGCGAACAGGCGTTCGTGGCGCTCAACTGCGGGGCGTTGCCCGAGACGCTGCTCGAGTCGGAGCTGTTCGGCCACATGCGCGGCGCGTTCACCGGCGCCGCCGTGACCAAGAAGGGCCTGCTCGAAGCCGCCGAGCGCGGCACGATCCTCCTGGACGAGATCTCCGAGATGAGCCCGATGATGCAGGTCAAGCTGCTCCGGGTGCTGCAGGAGCGCCGGTTCCGGCGCGTGGGCGGCAACGAGGAGATCGAGGCCGACATCCGCATCATCGCGGCGACGAACCGCGACCTCGGGAAGGCCGTCGCCGACGGATCGTTCCGCGAGGACCTCTACTACCGCGTCAACGTCATCCCCATCCACCTGCCGCCGCTGCGCGAGCGTCGCGAGGACATCGCACCTCTCGCGGAGCACTTCGTCGCGAAGTACCGCGAGCAGATGGGGAAGCCGGTCACCGGCCTGACGCCCGAGGCGATCCGCTGGCTCGAGGCCGCGGACTGGCCGGGCAACGTGCGCCAGCTCGAGAACGTGATCGAGCGGGCGGTGGCCCTCGAGCGCGGCGCGCTCATCGACATCGCCAGCCTGCCCGTGGGGCCCGCGCCCCGGGCGCCGTCGAAGGACGGCGTGAACGGATCGGCCGTCGCGGCCGCGCTTCCGGAGACCGGGTTCGACCTTCCGCGCCACCTGGAGGCGCAGGAGCGCGAGCTGGTCGCGCAGGCGCTCCTGAAGACCGGGGGCCGCCACGACAAGGCCGCGCGGCTGCTCGCGATCACGCCCCGCCAGTTCCGCTACCTCCTCGACAAGCACGCGCTGCGTTGACAATTTCCGGCACGGGCCATTGACGCCGCTCGTCACCGGGTTGGCGCGCCCGCAGCCGGTTGCGATCGGGCACCGCGTGTAACCCCGTGCAGCATCAGGCACTTCTGGAGACAGCCCCAGGCGCGGGCCCGCTGGCACCGGCCTTGCTATTCCCATGGCGAACGGCAGTCGTCGGGGCGTGGGAATCGCCCGGCGGACTGCGGCGGACGCGGTCATGACGAACCGGCCGATTTCCACAACCGAAGGGGGCACAGGAATGAAGAGCAACAAGGGGTTCACACTCATCGAGCTGCTGATCGTCGTGGCGATCATCGGCATCATCGCCGCCATCGCGATTCCGGGCCTGATGCGCGCCCGCATGGCCGGCAACGAGTCGTCGGCGATCGGCTCGATGCGCGCGATCAACAGCGCGGAAGCCAGCTACGCGGCGACTGCCGCCCGCGGCGGCTACGCGACGTCGCTCGCCGTGCTCGTGCTGCCGTGCGGCGCGGTGGGCGAAGGGTTCATTTCGCGTGACCTCTCGACCGACCCGACGGTCAAGAGCGGCTACTCGGTGCAGCTGGCGGCGGGCGCGGGTGCCGCGGCCGGTCCGGCGGACTGCAACACCACCGTCTCGAGCACGACCTACTACGCCTCGGCATTCGCCGTGACGGCCGGCAGCAGCGGCTCGCGCGGATTCGCGACGAACCAGAGCGG
>CAZBIP010000015.1:28282-31741 GCA_964491885.1 uncultured Vicinamibacterales bacterium | reverse complement strand
ACGGGCCCGACGCTCACGTCGAGCGCCGTCTCTTCCTTGATCTCCCGCGCCAGCGCCTCGCGCATGGTCTCGCCGGTCTCGACCGCTCCGCCGGGAATGCTCCAGCGGCCCGCGAGCGGCTCGAACCGGCGCTTGATGAGCAGGACGCGCCCGCCAACAATCACGACGCCGCCCACGCCCACGATGGGCCTGGGCGGATATTCGCGGGTCACTCCCCCATCACTTTCACGACGACCCGCTTCCGGCGCCGGCCGTCGAACTCGGCGTAGAAGACCTGCTCCCACGGCCCGAGGTCGAGAGCGCCCTTGGTGATGGGCAGCAGCACCTGGTGCCCGATGATGGTGCGCTTCAGGTGCGCGTCCGCGTTGTCCTCGCCCGTCTGGTGATGACGGTAGTCGAGCCCGGCGGGCGCCAACTTCTCAAGCCAGTCCTGGATGTCCTGGATGAGCCCGCCCTCCCAGTCGTTCACGTAGACGCCGGCGGTGATGTGCATCGCCGACACGAGGACCAGGCCTTCCCGCACGCCGCTCGTCCGGACGATGGCCGCCACCTCGTCCGTGATGCGGACGATCTCGCGGCGCTGCTTCGTGTTGAACCACAGGTAGTCGGTGTGGACGGTCATGGGGGAATCATAGCCGGGCCCGGCGCGAGGGGCTAGGCGCTGGGCGCTGGTCGGACAGGAACAAGGGGCAATGGGGTTGGGGACTGGGGGCTGGGGATTCTGAATTCTGACTTCTGGATTCTGAATTCTGCATTCTGTCCTACACTGCTCCTCGTGACCGTTGGACTGGGCGTCGACGCGCCGGGCAGCCTCCGTGACGTGAAGCGCTTCTCGCACGAGGCGATGGCCACCGTGTTCGGGGTGCACGTCCTGCACCCTGACGCGACGTATGCCGCTCAGGCGGCACATGCCGCGTTCGACCTCGTGGACCGCCTCGAGAGCGAATTGACCCGATTCCTGCCCAACAGCGACATCGGGCGCATCAATGCCCTCCGGGCGGGCGGAGGCACGCAGGTCAGCCCGTCGACGATGGAGTGCCTGGTCATCGCGCGGCACATGTACGACCTCACGGGCGGCGCGTTCGACGTGTCCGTAGGCACGGGATTCGTGTCGATCGAACTCGACCCGGCCGCCTTCCGTGTCCGGGCCACGAAGGCTGATGTGCGGATCGACCTCGGGGGAATCGGCAAGGGATACGCCGTCGACCTGATGGCCGAAGTGCTGGAGGAGTGGGGACTGGAATCGGCGCTCGTCCACGGCGGCTTCAGCTCGCTGATCACCCTCGGCACGCCCGATGACGTCGACGGCTGGCCGCTCACCTTGAGCGATCCGGCCTCACCCTCCCGCGTGCTCGTGCGGATGGCCGGACGCCAGATGGCGCTCGGTGCCTCCGGCGTGCGCAAGGGCGATCACATCGTGGACCCGCGCACGGGCAAGCCGGCGGCCGGGCGGCGCGCCGTCTGGGTGTCGGCGCCCCGCGCGCGCGGGCGCGAGGCCGGGGTGCCGGGCGGATTCAGGCTCGCGGCCGGCGCCGTCACCGACGCGCTGGCCACGGCCTTCATGCTCATGCGGCCGAGAGAGATCGGCGCGCTGTGCGCGAAGAGCCCCGGGCTCGAGGCCTGGGTCCTGCCCGCTCAGGCGGGCCGAGGGTCGGAGGCCCCGGGCGTGCTGCACTTCGGCTCGCCGGGAACGGCGCCAGGCCAGGGCGCCGCCGGCTGATCGCCGGGCCGGACCGGGCACGCCTCGCGTCGCGAACTCGTCTGGCACTCCCCCACACCCGCGGGTATACTTTCAGGCCACGTACCGGGGACCGGATCCCGGCGCGCCGGGGCGCGCTGGAAACGCAGGAGACAAGCGATGGCTGGCGAGGACGACAAGGGCAAGACGACGCCGCGGGCCGGGGCCGCGGGAGGGCGCAAGCTCGATCGGCGCGACGTGCTGAAGGGGCTGTCCACCGTGCCGGCGCTGGGGCTGTTCGGCTACGCGTGGAACAAGCAGCGCCAGTACGAGCGGGCGGCGAGCGCGGAGGGCGCCGTGACGACGGAGGCGCCGAAGGACCTGCAGGAGATCAACGTCGCGCTGCTCGGCGCGGGCGCCCAGGGCCAGGTGCTGATGGATGCCATGCTGCGGATCCCGGGCCTGCGCTTCCGGGCGGTGTGCGACGTGTGGGCGGAGTACAACCAGCGGCGGGTCGTCAACCAGCTCAAGCGGTTCGACTTCGAGGTCAACGCCTACGAGGACTACCGCGAGATGCTCGACAAGGAGAAAGAGCTGGACGCGGTCGTCATCGCCACGCCGGATTTCTGGCACGCCCCGCACGCGGTCGAGTGCCTGAAGGCCGGCAAGCACGTGTACTGCGAGAAGGAGATGTCGAACACCCTCGAGGGCGCGCGATCGATGGTCGCGGCCGCCCGTGAGACGGGGAAGCACCTCCAGATCGGCCACCAGCGGCGCTCGAACCCGCGCTACCTGCACTGTTACCAGAGGCTGCTGGGCGAGGCGAAGCTGCTCGGCCGGATCGTGACGATCAGCGGCCAGTGGAACCGGGCGGTGACGCCCGATCTCGGCGCCCCCGAGCGCTACGCGATCCCGGAGGCCAGGCTGAAGCAGTACGGCTTCAAGGACATGCACCAGTTCCGGAACTGGCGCTGGTACAAGGGGCTCGGCGGCGGCCCGATCGTGGATCTCGGCTCCCACCAGATCGACATCTACACCTGGTTCCTCGGCGCCAATCCGTCGCACGTGATGGCCAGCGGCGGCCAGCTCTACTACGACCCCGCCACGCACGAGTGGTACGACACGGCGATGGTCGTCTACGACTACGACACGCCCCTCGGCCCGGTGAAGGCGTACTACCAGACCCAGACGACGAACGGCAGCCTGGGGTACTTCGAGAACTTCATGGGCGACCAGGGCACGCTGCTCATCTCGGAGTCGGAGGCCCACGCCGCCAAGGTGTACCGCGACACGAACGCTCCGGCCTGGGACGAATGGGTCCAGAAGGGCTACATCACGGCGCCCAAGGTCCAGGAGATCAAGGAGAAGGACGACACGGCGGTGACGGACGTGCGCGAGTCGGTGTCCCCGGACGAGCACAACGTGCCGATCGTGCTGCGGGACCCCTACCACCAGCCGCACCTGCAGAACTTCTTCGACACCGTGCGCGGCAAGGCGACGCTGAACTGCCCGCCCGAGATCGGCTACGAGTCCGCCGTCGCCGTCCTCAAAGTGAACGATGCGATCGAGGCCAAGTCCCGGCTGTCCTTCACGCCGGAGGACTTCAAGATCTAGAGGAGCCAGGACATGGAAGACGGAAAGCTTGCCCGCGGGCCGATGATCGCGATCACCGTCCTGCGCGTCCTCGTCGGGTGGCACTTCCTCTACGAGGGCATTGCGAAGATCTCGTCGCCCACGTGGTCGGCCGCAGGCTACCTGAAGCAGGCGCGCGGGCCGTTCGC
>CAZBIP010000015.1:25449-28182 GCA_964491885.1 uncultured Vicinamibacterales bacterium | reverse complement strand
ATCGTGCACGCCTTGATGGGCTCGCGGCGCGCTGTAAAGGCGTGACGCCGCTCGGTGGTCGGGAGTCAGGAGTCAGGAGTCAGAAGGGCCAACTGACGATCGTCAGAAGTCAGAATGCAGAGGGGCTGCGCCAGCAAACACATTCTGAATTCTGACTTCTGACTCCTGTCTTCTATGCGTCGAGCTTCAACGCCGCGTCCGCGTTGAGCCCGCCGTCGGCCCTCGCGCCCGCGTGGTAGCGCCGCAGGCCCGCCGCGGCGATCATCGCGGCGTTGTCGGTTGAAAGCGACAGCGGCGGGACGAACACCGGGATGCCGGCCCGGGCGCCCGCCGCCTCCGCATCGGCGCGCAGCCGGCTGTTCGCCGACACGCCGCCGGCAATCCCGACCGACCGCGACCCGTACCACGAAGCCGCCGCGAAGGTCTTCTCGACCAGGGCCTCGACGGCCGTGCGCTGAAAGCTCGCGCACAGGTCCGCCACCTCTGCCGGTGACGGCGCCCACCCGTCCCCCTTCGCCTTCACGTGCCGCAGCACCGCCGTCTTCAGGCCGCTGAAGCTGAAGTCCCACTGCCCCTTCTGAAGCGGCGCGTTGCGATCCGGGTGCGTCATGCGCGCCACGGGCAGCGGCACGGCCCGATCGTTCCCGCTCCTGGCGAGGCGGTCGATCACGGGGCCGCCGGGATAGCCAAGCCCGATGAGCTTGGCGACCTTGTCGTACGCTTCGCCGGCCGCATCGTCGCGGGTGCGCCCGATGGCGCGATAGACGCCGGGCGTGCGGACCTCGTAGAGGCTCGTGTGGCCGCCCGAGACGACGAGCACCATGGCCGGAAGCGGCAGGGGGCCGTGGCGCAGGAAGAGCGACTCGATGTGGCCCGCGAGATGATGCACGGGAACGAGCGGCAGCCCCCAGGAGGCCGCCAGCGACTTCGCGAACGACACGCCGACGAGCAGCGATCCGACGAGCCCCGGTCCCTGCGTGACGGCGATCGCGCCGAGGCCGGCGGCCCCGCCGCCGGCATCCGCCAGGGCGCGCTCGACGACGCCGCAGATGTCGCGGATGTGCTGGCGGGACGCCAGTTCCGGCACGACCCCGCCCCACTCGCGGTGAATGTCCACCTGCGACGCGACCACGCTCGATCGGACGACCCACGGCCGGGCGCCATCGTCGACCTCCTCGACGACGGCGGCCGCCGTCTCGTCGCACGACGTCTCGATGCCCAGGATGCGCATGACCGGAAGCGTCCTTCCCCGCTCACTCACCGCGAACGGCGCGCCGGAGCGAGTCGGTGAAAGGCGGCAGGCACGCGCCCCGCTCGGTGAAGACCCCGGTCAGCAGGCCGTGCGGGGTGACGTCGAAAGCCGGGTTCCGGATCTTCGCGCCCTTCGGCGCCACGCGCACGGGGCCGACGTGCGTGACCTCGCGCGCCGGGCGTTCTTCGATCGGGATGGCCCCGCCATCCGGCGTGTCGAGATCGATCGTCGACACGGGAGCCGCGGAGTAGAACGGGATGCCGTGGGCCGCCGCCAGGATGGCGAGCCCGTACGTGCCGACCTTGTTGGCGAAGTCGCCGTTCGCCGCGATGCGGTCCGCCCCGAGGATGACGAGGTCGACCAGGCGCTGCTGCATCATGGCGGCCGCCATGTTGTCGGTGATGACGGTCGTGTCGATCCCGTCGCGGAGCAGCTCCCAGGCGGTGAGCCTGGCCCCCTGGAGGAACGGCCGCGTCTCGTCGGCGAGCACCGACACGCGCTTGCCGGCCTCGACCGCGGCGCGCACGACACCCAGGGCCGTGCCGTAGCCGGCCGTCGCGAGCGCCCCGGCATTGCAGTGCGTCAGGATGCGCGCGCCGTCGGGCACGAACTCGGCGCCGACGCGGCCGATGGCCCGGCAGCTCGCGACGTCCTCGTCGTGGATCTCCCTGGCCTCGCGCTCCAGGGACGCGCGGATCTCGTCGGCCGAGGCGCCGGCCTGGGCGGAGGCGGCGAACGCCCGCTTCATGCGCTCGATGGCCCAGAAGAGATTGACCGCCGTGGGCCGGGTCCCCGCCATGAGGTCGCAGACCTTCTGGAACTCCACGGCGAGCTGCCGCGTCCCGGTGGCGCGGCTGCGGCGCGCACCGAGCGCCAGGCCCATGGCCGCCGCCACGCCGATTGCGGGCGCGCCGCGGATCACCATCGTGGTGATCGCCCGCGCCACCTCTTTCGCCGTCGTGCACGTCACCCACACCTCGGACGCCGGCAGCTTGCGCTGGTCGATCATCACGATACCGTCGTCCCGCCACTCCATCGTCGGCAACATAGGAACCATGATAGCGGGGTCTGACGGGTTCAGGGCCAGGAACCCGCTGTCCCGCTCCCGACCCCTACAGGAAGCGGGCGTCGAAAGGCAGCGGCAGGAGGTCCGAGAGCTGGTGGTGGCCCATGTCGGCGGTCAGGTTGGCGAGGATCACCTCGATGTCGCCGCAGAACTCCCACAACAGCTGCCGGCACGGCCCGCACGGAGGCGTCGGGTCGGCGGTGTCGGCCACCACCGCGATGCGCCGGAAGGCGCGGTGCCCTTCCGACACGGCCTTCAGCAGCGCCACCCGCTCCGCGCAGACGGTCAAGCCGAACGTCGCGTTCTCGACGTTGCAGCCGGTCACGACCGTGCCGTCCTTCGTCTCGAGCGCCGCGCCGACCTTGAACTTCGAGTAAGGGGCGACGGCGCGCTCGCGCGCCCCGCGTGCCGCCTC